>NZ_JBDWPJ010000017.1:0-4751 GCF_039971195.1 Pseudophaeobacter sp. | reverse complement strand
CCGACGCCTTTAGGGCTCAGTACCTCGCCGGGCTCGGGCATGGCAGCCACACCCGGTACGAGGCCGACGTCGAAGAGACACTGGATGCCCTGGCCGACCACCTGGAACACAACATGGACCTGAATCAGCTACTCAGTCTCTCTGCCCCCATCCCAGCGCGCTCCTAACCCCAAAAATCCATTCCCATGACGGAGAAGGTTTTGCCAAAACCGACAGCGTTGGCCACCACCACCGCGAGCCCAGGGGAATGAGCAGCGCCGCGCGCCAGCGCGGCGCTGGGCCCAACAAAACAGCTCCCCAAAAGGGGAGCTCTTTTTGGCGGGAGCCCCACCTGTAACAGATGAAAGCTAGCCGAGCTCAGGCCCTGCTAAAGCAGATCCTGCGCCGCCAGAGCCCTTTGGATCTCGCGGCGGACCAGCTTGCGGACATTGCGGGTGATCCGCTCTCCCAGGGCCCCCTGCAGCTCGCTGCGCACGATATCCGCCACCAGTTCGCGCAGACTGTCTTCGTCCAGATAGCTCTCTTCGCCCGCGAACCCCTGCAGACCGTCCAGAGCCTCCTCGGTCACCGCCTCTTCTGCCAGAGTTGCAGCGTCCAGATCCGGCTCAGCAGCAGATTCGCCCTGTAATTCCTGCCGGTCGATTTCCGAGGCTACAGAGGCCTCATCCTGTAGGAAATCAGAAGAATCTGTCTGGTCTTCGATATGGTCCTGCCACGCCAGCGTCTCGATATTGGTGCCCGCATAGGGATCGCTAGAGGCACCATCAGGCTCCCATTGACCATCGGAACGCGCCACTTTGGCTTCCAGTTCAGCGATCTTTTGCACCACGGCAGAGACACGATCACCAGGTCCAGCCTCTTCAGACAGAACCTCCGCAGCATCCCCGCGGTCCACGGGCTCGGGCTCAGCAGTGGCTGTTTCTGTTGCCACATGATCCGTCGAATCTACCGCCGCAAACAGGGTGGCTCCGGGTTGGCGCCAAGGCGCCGCATCGGCTTCTGATGTCGTATCAATATTCGGCGCCATCTCCGGCTCCGAAGTCGCCAGCTCAGCGCTCGCTTCGACGCCGCCCGCCTCCTCCTCATCCGGCTGAAAGAACAAAACTTCCCCCGGCTCAAGATCTTCAAATCCGGCCTGCGACGCGGCAACGTCTGAGGTCGTCGCATCCTCATGGTTCTCAGTGCTGCCCAAGACGCCTTCTGCCTCGGTGGCTTCCGCCTGATCCTCACCATCCCAGAAATCAATATCGTGATCGATGCCTTGGTCCAGGACTGGTGCCCCTTCCCGCTCATCCCGATCCGGGACGGCAGGCACCTCAGCCGACAGCTGAGGCTGCGTGGCATCAGGCTCTTCAGCAATGGGTTCAGAAACCCGCAAAGCCGGGGTCAGCACCAGGCGTGAGGCAGGTTTTGGTTTTGGCGTTTCCTGCACTGGCACCGGACGCGGCACGGATCGGCCATCCTCGCTCACCAAACGGCGGATTGAGGACAGCACATCTTCGATTTCAGCCTGTGTCACAGGATCGGACATATTTATTGAACCACTCTAGCCTTTGAGGCAAGTGTAGCTCCCCTGCCGCCATCGCACAACAATTAGAGAGACTTTTAGTTTTTCCCCAGGGCCCGCAAAACGCGATCCAGATCCCGGCTTTGCTGGCTTACCTGCGCCGGGGCATCCTTGACCAGATTGTAGTAAAGCGTCGGATCGTAGATTTCGACCGCAAGCCCCAGATGTTCCGCTGTCAACAGCCCCTGCGATTGCAACAGAGCATATGAGGCAATGGCCTGGCTGGCCCGCGCCTGCACCCGGGCGGTCGAGGCATTCAGCAGATCCTGCTCGGCCTGCAGCACGTCCAATGTGGTTCGTGCGCCCAAAGTAGCCTCTTCGCGAATGCCGTCAAAGGCAACCTGGGCAGCCCGCACGCTTTCATTCGAAGACACAAGGCTGGCGGTCGCGGCTTCGAGGGTGACATAGGCAGCAGCTACCGCCTGAGCGACGGAGCGCTGAACTGAGATCAACGCCCCACGCTCGGCGTCACGAGAAGCAATGCTGGAACGCAGCGCCGAAGCAAGCTTACCACCAGCGAAGATCGGTTGGGTATAGGTGATACTACCGCCTGTGCTGTCAGTGTTGCCGGCATTGGCAAAGCTAGCAGATGCTGTAATTTCTGCGCCCAGTTCAATTTTTGGCCCAAGACCTTTGCGCGAAGCCTCGATGGCATAATCAGCTGCCTTTACCGAATGCTGCTGCGCCAGAAGGCTTGGGTGATTGCGGGCAGCAATGGTTTCCGCTGCCTGCAGGGAGGCCACCCGTTTGGGCAGGGGTGGCGCGCCTGCAGCCGTTCCAATCGGGTTGCCAACAGCCTGAATATAAGAGGCTTCGGCCGCCAAAAGGTCACCACGGCTTTGGATCAAAGTTGCCCGGGCCGAAGCCAGGCGGCTTTGTGCCAGCGCCACATCAGTACGTGTGACTTCACCAACCTCAAACCGATCCTGCGAGGCTTTCAACTCTTCCTGCAGCAGCCGCAGGTTGTTGGTTTGCAAACGTACGGTTTCCTTCTGCGACAGTACATTTACATAGGCTTCCACCGCATCAAAAAGCACCTGCTGTTCAAAATTGAGCAGGCTTTGACGGGTCGCCAGAACTACCTGTTGCGCCGCGAGCTGCTTAAGCTTGGTCGCGCCGCCATCAAACAGCAACAGACCGAAAGTCAAACTGGTCTTCATCTGATCAACAGATGGACTTCCTGAAGCAACATTCTGTGTGTTGTTCGTGCTTGCGGCTATCGTCCAGTTGACGATCGGACGAAGCCCGGCCACGGCTGCAGCTACGTTTTCATCCTTAACCCGCAAAAGCGCCCGGTTTTGTTCCAGAAGCCCGCTGGTTTTGTAAGCGCCAATCAGCGCGTCTGACAGATTGTCAGCGCTGGCAAATTTGGGCAGCGCCAGCGCCAGTGCCGTGGTCCCGGCAAGCACAAACGTCTTTAACAAACGCGACGATTTTCTCTTATACATCGGTAGTCCTATTCGTTTGCCGCGCCGCCAGCCGCGGATGTTTGGTTTGGTCTTGGCCCCAAAACTAAGGGACCAGAAATTTTCCAACGAGAAACTTCGCCTCAATCCCCCAGCGCCCCCAGGGGTTGAGAGTGCCCTCGGCCTGCTCAGAGAGCGAAGGCCGCAGCTTTTTCGAAACCGGGAAGTACAGCAGCCCCTGCATTGAATTCAAAGCGCCAGGAAATCTGTTCGCCACGTTTGTGGCCGACTTTTACTTCCCCCAGCGCACCGCTCATGAAAATGACGGCAATGCGCCCGCCATCCTTGAGCTGGGTCAGCAGCGACTCGGGCAGGTCTTCGACACCGCCCTGCACCATGATCACATCATAGGGGCCATGTTCCGCCGCGCCTTCGCTCAGCGCGCCAACATGGACAATTGCATTGTCAGCCCCTGCTTCCGAGAGCTGCGCCTGGGCATCGGCCGACATGATCTCATCTTCTTCGACGCCGATGACCATTTCCGCCATCTGCGCGGTCACTGCGGTGGAGTAACCAAGGCCGCAGCCCACATCCAGCACCAGTTCATCGCGCTGAATATCCAGCGCATCCAGCATCTTGGCCAGGGTGCGTGCCTCGATCAAAGTCCGGTTACCGCCCAGATCCATATTGCGATCCGCATAGGCGCCTTCGCGCTGCGCATCGGGAACAAAATCTTCGCGTGGCACCGCCAGCAGGGCTTCGATGATCGGGTATTTGGTCACATCCGAAGGGCGGACCTGAGTGTCAACCATCATGCGGCGACGTTCGGCAAAATCGGTCATATGCTAAACTCTTTTGTTCAGTCTGTTTGGAGGAGTTGTGCCATATCGCTGAACGTACAGCAACGGCCCTTAGGCGGCCCCCGGTCAAATAGCCGCCCTTGTTGCGCCAGCGCCTATTTCTTTTTCACAAACTTTGTCAAAATAACGATGCGCTGGCCGTCAACCCGGCCCTCGATATGTTCAGGATTGTCCTGCACCAACGAGATGCCGCGCACCGCGGTGCCGCGCTTGGCGGTAAAGCCCGCACCCTTTACCGGCAGGTCTTTGATCAGAACTACAGTGTCCCCCGCCGACAGGGGCACGCCATTGCTGTCGGCATGGCCACTCCCGAAAGACTCATTGTCCGCCCAGGCGCGGGTCTCATCGTCCAGCCAGAGCTGATCCGCCAGGTCACGCGCCCAGTCCTGATCCGCAAGCCGCGCCAAAAGCCGCGCGCAGAGCACCTGCACAGCTGGCTCTGTCGACCACATCGAAGAAGAGAGGCAACGCCAGTGGGTCGGCTGCAGCTCCCCCTCGATCTGAGCCTGACAGGTGGCGCAGATCTGCACGCCCGCCTCTTCCGGACCACCGGGAACGTCAAAAAAGCGGGTTGGCTCTTCGGCAGAACACAGGGCGCAGGACATGGCAAAACTCCAGGATTTCAGGCTTGCCCCGCCTTACCCCCTTCGCTGACCAAAGAAAAGCGCCACAACGGGCGGCGGTTCCCCCTAAGCCACCACTCCCGCGCTGCACTCTAGGTGGCGCAGCCACTGCAGAATGGCGTGGCGGGCAACAGGTCCAGCCGTTTTGCAGCGATGCCTTCGCCACAGATCTGGCAATAGCCATAAGATCCCTCTGCCAGTCGTGCTAGGGCCGCATCAATCTGACGCAGCTCTTCAAGTTCATGCAGCCCCAGGGTTTCCAGCACCTCGTCCCCCTGGCGCTCAGAGGATCGAT
>NZ_JBDWPJ010000016.1:0-17880 GCF_039971195.1 Pseudophaeobacter sp. | reverse complement strand
GTCTTCCTCGACAGTCTTGATGACCCCGAGGCCGAGCTCGAACCCGATGATCCACTTAAAGCCCCCACCCTGGCTCCGGTGGAAGACGCCACAATTATTGTGCCAGCCGCCGCTGCGGCACCTAAAAGCCGCAGCACGACGCCTCCCCCGGTCAAACGAGAAAAATCAGGCAGCAAACTACCCGTTTTGGCTGGGGTGACAGCCCTCGCCCTAGCGGCGGTCGGGACCGGCGCTTTTTTTGTTGGCGCGCTGGATCCGTTTCTGGGGCCAAACTACCCTCTGGCCGAACCTTTTACGCTGATTGTCGAAAAGCCGGAAAGCGGCCCCACACATGCCATTGGCAATATGCCTAGCGAAAACAGCCGGGATGCTTTGGCGGCCCTGGTGGGCCAGGCCGATCTAACCCTGGCCAGCGGGTCCATTGCGGAGAGCTGGGGACAGGATGTGGTTGCAACCATCACACCGCTCGCGGGCTTGCAGGAGTGGCGCCTCGCCGTGAGCAACAATCAGGCCAGATTGACCGGCCTGACCAATGATGCCCTGGTCGCAACCAAAATCAATGCCCTGTTCAAAGAGGGACTTCCCGGCGGTTTGAACGGAACCGCCGAGATCACCTATCGCCTGCCGGTGCTGGAAATCGCAGAAGTGCGCGGGTTGGTCGGGGGCTTTGAAGACTGTGGCCCCTTACAGGTCGCGCCTGGCACTGTCGGCGGCGGCTTTGGGCCAGATGATAAAATCGAAGTGACCGGGTTACTCGCCGGTGCCGATACCCGCGTGCGCTTGTTTGACGAACTCAGCGCGCTTGGGGATGGTCGGCAGGTGGAACTTAAGACCGAGGTTTTGAACCCCTCGCTCTGTATCGTAGAAGGAGCCCTGCCCAAAGCCCCCAGCGGCGGTCTGAAGGTCGAATATCGCCTCGGCGGTGACGACACGCCCAATCCATCGGGTCGGTTCTTTGTTGGTGAAAACCCGGTGATCGATGTGGTGCTCCCAGCCTCACTGACCTCCGGATATCTCACTGTCTCGATCTTGGATGTTTCCGGTAATGTGTTTCATTTATTGCCAAATATCTCACGGCAGGAAAACTCCGTTTCCGCGCTTCGGGATGGGAAAACCGGGCCTCTGTCGGTCCGTGTTGCCTATGATTTGATTTCCTCTGCCCTAAATGGAGGCCTTGCCTTCAATGTCGATGACAGCACCCTTGGGAAAAGCCGGATTTTGGTTTTGCATTCCTCTGAGCCGCTGTTTGACGGGCTGCGCCCAACCTCCGAAAGTGCCGTTGGATTTGCAGAGGCTCTAAAAGAGAGCAGCGCAAAAGATTCTGGCTTAATCCAATCGCTGGACAGTAGATTATTGGAAACCGCCAAACCCTAGCCAAAGCAGGCCAGGTCCCGTTTCCTTGACGTCGTCTGAGGGGGTGTAAGCCCTTAGATGACATCAATAATGATATGGGAAATGTTGTCAGCGCCGCCGCCGCTAAGGGCGATCTGCAGGAGGCGGTCGCCGGCGGTTTCCAGCGGCGCCGTCGATAAAACGTCCTGTAACATTGGAAACGTGGCATATTTTGTCAAACCATCTGAACAGATCAGGAAACGATCGCCCGGTTCCACGCCACCACGGACCTTGTCCAGTTCCAGCTCTTCGCCGACACCAACAGCGCGGGTGATCGCATTGGATTGGGGATGCTGGTCCGCTTCATCCCAGCTCATTTTGCCTGCCAGCACATAATCGGCCACCGCAGAATGGTCGCTGGTCAACATCTCAATCTCGCCCTTGCGCAGCCGGTAGATCCGGCTGTCCCCGGCCCAAACCCCAAGGAAGTGACCATTTGCCAAAATCAGCGCCACAACAGTTGCGCCAATGGTGCCACCGCCCCGCGCCTCGGCCTCAGCCTGGATGGCGCGATGCGCATTTTGAATTCTGTCCCGTAGCCCATGCATCTTTGCCGCCGGATCCAGGCCCGTTGGCAGCGTCGCCACCGTATCCACAATCAGGGCGCTGGCATAATCCCCGGCCTGATGGCCGCCCATGCCATCGGAGACCAACCAGATGTCATGCTCCGGCATGGCCAGAACAGCATCCTCGTTCACCTTCCTCTTGAGCCCCACATGGGTCTGCGCCACAAAACGGTATGTCATATTCTCTGTCATATCGGCTGTGCCTCCCGCCAAATCGGTGCAGCAAGATCAAACAGGCCGCAGCCCGCCCGGCCCAAGGGCAGATCAGAGCTGATCATCATCCGTGGGCCACTCTCGAGGTAGCTGCTCCATAGGCAGCCCCCCGGCACCTGTTTGGCCAGCAGGGCCCCTGCCAGATGGGTCTCAACCAAAGAGCCTTCCCCACCGCTTCCAGTTAAAACAAAGGTGGAACCATCCTGTCGCAACGGCACAGAGGCCCGCAAATCAGGCACTTCAAGTGTTCGCAGCGCCGCCGCAAGCCGATCCCTGGACATGCCATCCTCCAAAGTAGAAAGCGCAACATCTTCGAGCCGTTCAAACAATGGTCTTTCACGCAGATGGTCCAGCGCAGGGGGACCGGGCGTGTCCAATTGCACCATCAGTGTCAGGGGAAAACGACGCCCGACCCGATCAACCGAAGGCATCAAAACGCCCATGATCTTGCTGGGCCCCGCCTGACCAGCGGCAAGGGTAAACCGCCAAATTGGGGCCGACATATAGTGGCTATCAAACCCCGTGCCATAATGCGCCTGCCCCTCAATCATAAGCTGCTGCAGCCAACTATCCCACACCCGGACGAAACCGCCGGGCGCGGAGAGGCGGAAGAAATCGCCAACATCTGCCATCTTGCCAAAGGCACCAAACCCACCCCCCATTACATCGACTTCGGACAGCTGAATTTGGCCATCGCCGGCAGGGCAAAGGGGTTGACCACAGATCCCGATTGCAGCTCAAACAGAGCCAGACGCCCGCCAACCCGGAAGTTCACCCGCCGCCGGTCACTGACATTGGTGCGGCGAACTTCGGCTGCATCCAACAACCGGAACCAGGCCCAGGGCCCATCGCGCGACATGGTGTTTTCATTGCCACGACGCTGCGGCAGCAAGGTAATCCGCGCCAAGCCAACAGACCCCGGCCAGGTTACTGCAACCGGTGTTGGCTGCCCCATCCGGTGATTATAGCTCACCTTGGAGCCATCAATTTCCAGCAGCACTTCCTTAGCCTTTGGGTCCAGCGCCTTGGGTGAAATCTGGAACTGCACCGAAGGTGTGGCGCTGCCATTAAAGAAGGCATCGCGGATTTCCGCCGCATATTGCATCTGCTGCAACACTGCCTGACTGATGCCAAGGTCAACGTCGTTCACCCGTTTCCAGGTCCAGGGGCGGCTACGGGTGTCGACATATTTGAGCAGGTTCTCGTCAAAAAACCCATCAATGAGCCCCCCCGGCGCAAAGAGTTTGGCAAAGTCGACCATTGCCACATCCGCCCGCGCCCGCCGATTAAACGGATAACGATTGTCCAGCGCCTTCTGACAAAACGGCAGAACAGAGGATTGCCAACGTGCATTGATGGACGCGCGTGTACCCTCGGAGGTTATGCCCGAAGACCCGGTGGAAATCTGGGTTGCCCAACGTTGAATCGGCCCGTCAATCCGCGAGGCGGTTTGCTGGAACTGCAACAAAGCCTGGCCGCTCTCGCCTGAAGCAACACCGCTAAAGGACATCTTGTTCAGCTCTTGATAGACCTGCTGCAGTGACCCCATCAGATCATCCAGTCGGGACGGCTGCCCCTCGAGGCGTACCACCAGATCGTGCAGCCATTGGAACCGTTCCTGCACATAGGCGCCCGGCGGTTTCGCGGCCTCTCCCGGCGCATTGGCGGCCGAACTGATCAGCGCTTCTAACAGGATCTGACCCTGGATAGAGAGCCCCGACCGGGTCTCGATGCCCACAACTTGTGAAACACCTTCGTTCAGGGATTCTGAATCCAGCGAAGAGCGGTCCTCGGCCAGTCGGGTCTCGCGGCTGATTTCGGTGAGGATATTCATGATCGGGGACGTCGGCCCCGACAGCACATTTGTCACCTCAACCGCATGGCTCAGCGATTCCAGCGGCACAATATCGACATCACCCAGGATTTGATCATAGCGACTGATATAGTCGTTGTAATAGAGGTCCAGCACGTCGCGGCTCAGCGCCAAAAGCGCCGCTTCGCTTTGGCCTTCCCCGGCCCGCTCTCCCAGCACCCAAGCCTCGTTCTGCACCCGCTCAGAGACACTTACAGCTTCGGGAAGGAAGGTATTGTTAAAACCATCGTAGGTGAAAATACCTTCGACGCCCTCGTTCAGAGGCTTGCCAGAACTGCGCACCAACACCCGTTTCACGGAAGGACCACCGACTTCGGTCAGGCGCCACTTTGGCAGGCTGGTGGCCTGGTTGGAATTGACGATGCCGTTGTAAACACGCTGTGCCAGAGGCATTTCCGACAGGATATTCTGTGCCTGCTCCACCAGGGGACCATTGAGCGCAACCTCTTCCATAGGTTGCGACAACAGCGCTGACAGATGATCCGTCAAATCACTGCGCAGCTGCCCCCGAACGGCACCGGGATAGGCGACAAGCTCCCAATCGAGCCGCATCCATTCTTTGACCAAATCGGGGTTCATCGGTCCTTGCAGGCCCAGCATCAGATAGATTTTCAGCGCCTCATAAAGCACATCCGGATTGTTCACATTTCCTTCGATCTGCTCTTCCAGGCGCACCAGAAGTCGTGGCAAAAGCCGTTGGTTCAGCGCCGCGCGGTAGGTCTGCGCAGTCTGCGTGCCGATGACCTCCCCCTGATAAAGCCCATAGGTCATGGCGCGTTCTGGTTTGGGATCAGACAGGACCGGATTGCCCGGCATATCGCGCAGTAGGTTCAAGGCCTCGGCCACCGGGACCAGATCGGTATCGCCAACTGGGCTGGGTGGCAGGGTCGCAGCCGCCGCCTGATAGGAAGCGACCTGTTGCTCTGCGGTCTCGATGAATTCGGCGTTTTGCAGATAGGAATTGACCCAAAGCCCGCCCATCGCAGCCGCAACCAAGACTGTCGCGGTGATCGCAATGCGCCGGGTCCAGCGGTAGCGTCGCTCCACCTTGTCATCCGCAGAAACCAGCCCCGCTTCGGGGAACAACACACCTTCAAACAACCGGGTCAGGAAGAACGACCGACCCGTACCCTGCCCGGTGCCGATGGCCTGTCTGCCAATACCAAATGTCTGCGCCATGCCTAGCATCAGCCGGTCAATCGGCGTGCCTTCCTGGGTGCCGGAAGTAAAGTAGATGCCGCGCAGCATCTGACGTTGCTCATAGCGGTTGTCCTGAAAGACCTCAGTGAGGAACTCCTTGGCCACTGCACGCATCGAGGCCACCTGCGACGGGAAACCAGCGACAAGCGCGCGGCGCTGGTGATCCGTCTCGTTTTGCATTTTCTCCAGCAGCTGCGCATTCATCTGGCCCAAGAGTCCGGCGAATTCCTCGTCGAAATGCTCCAGCGCTGCCGGGTCCTTTTTGCTTTTGGACAGCGGCAGGGTAAATCCCCAGACCTGTTCGCGCTCTTCTTTACCCAGAGCGTCAAAATACTCCTGAAAGCCCGCAATCAGATCCGCCTTAGTGAAGAGCACATAAACCGGGAAGCGTACGCCCAGCCTTTCGCGCAGCTCTGACAGACGGCGACGCACCGCCTGCGCATGGGATTTCTGGGTGATTTCATCCTGCAGCGACAGATCCGACAGGGAAATCGCAACCAGCGCGCCATTGATCGGCTGGCGTTTGCGGTACTTTTTCAACAGCCCCAAAAAGCCGATCCAGGCGGCGTTGTCAGCCTCGGCGTCGCTCTCTTGCGTGGTGTAGCGCCCGGCGGTGTCGATCAACACCGCATCATTGGTGAACCACCAATCGCAGTTGCGGGTGCCGCCAACGCCGCCAATCGCCGCCTTGCCCATCTTATCCGCCAGGGGAAATTGCAAACCGGAATTGACGATAGCGGTGGTTTTACCCGCACCAGGGGGGCCGATGATCACATACCAGGGCAGCACATTCAGATGGCGGCGACCATTTTTGGATTTGCGCAGCTCGGTCATGGCCTGTTTGAACTTGCCACGCAGCTCGCCGATTTCCTCCAACAGAACGTCGTCTTCTTCGACAACATCCACTGCCTCGGCCATGTCATCGGCCATGGCACGGTCACGCCGCCGGCGGATCCAGAATACCAGACCAATGATCATCAGGATCACCACCCAGATCACCACGATGGTAATCACCCGCGCCTGAACGGTGTCAAATGGTCGCCAGTCATCGCTGCCAATATAGGGAGCAAAAAACCAGACGCAGGCCGACAGCGCAATCGCCAACAAAATGAGCGCCGAATAGAGCGATTTGAACAGCGGCAAAAGATAACGGCGGATCATTGGTCAACCTCCTGCACCAGCAAGATCTCAATTCGGCGGTTCGTGGCTCGCCCGGCCTTGGTGCCATTGTCGGCAATCGGCTCTTTCTCGGCGCGCCCCTCAGCAGAGAGCCGTTCCGGATCGGTAAAGACCCGTGACATGCCGGTCATCACCGATTTTGCCCGCGCCAGCGACAGCGCCATATTGGAGGGAAAACGCGAAGAGCGGATCGGGATATTGTCCGAGTGACCGGCAACAATTACCTGGCCTTTTTCACCGTTCAGAGCCTCTGCCACCCGCGCCACCGGTGTCTGAAAGGCCTCGCTCAACTGATCTGAACCGGAACCAAACATGCCTGACCCGGCAAGCCGGATGATCAGCGTGTTACCCTTTTGGAAAACCTGTACGATGCCCTCTTCGATTTCAGGTTCCAGAAAGCCAGTCACCTTGGCCACCTGTTCCTCAAGCGTCTGAATGGGCGGCGGAGGCGGCGGGGGCGGCGCGCGTCGTTCCAATTCGGCCCGCGGGCCGGAATCCACGATCGACAACTGCCCCACCACATTTTCAGTTTGATTGGACAGGGCCCAGCTCAGCCCCATAAACTGGGCGATAAGCAAAACCGACGTGACCACCAGGGCAATCCAGACCAAACGCCAGGCAGACAGAACCTTGAAGGGGCGGATCACACCCTCCCAATGGGGCGACAGATCCCGCTCCACCGGACCGCGTTGATTGCGCAGAATTCGGGCCAGTGCAGCCCGAATTTGCAGATGTTTTTCAGGCCCGCCCTGCTCGACTCTCAGTCGGCCCTCAAACCCCAAAGACATACACAAATAGAGGAATTCGAGCATATCAATATTGGCACCCGGCTCTTTTTCCAGCCGGGCCAACAGATCGTAAAACCGGTCTCCGCCAACAGTTTCGCGGTGAAAAGTACCCACCATGGACTGCAGCCCCCAGCTTGACTGGCCACCCCAGGGCGTGTTCAGCACCACATCATCCAGCGTCGCGCATAGCGCATAGCGCGCTACCTTAACCGTCTGCGCCGCAATCCCCGCCTGCAGTGCCCGGTTTTCAAAGGCCCGCACTTCGGCAACAACGTTTTTGCGCAAGCCATCCGGATCCATATGCTGCGCCCGATTGCGAATGCGACTGATCAAGGCAAACAGCACCGAGGCACAGGCCGCCAGCGAATTCATACCGGTAAGCGCCATCTGGGCAGGCTTACCCGCAGCAGGCTGGCTGGTTGTCTGCGCAGTTGACTGTGGCACACCAAAGGCATCCTGCCCTGCCTGCGGACTGCCTTCTGGCGCTGGCTGCGACACAGCGAGGCTGGGCTGAGGTGTCGCAGAGCGGCGACCACCCGGATTGGGGCGGATCACCGTTTTATCGGTATCACCCGGTTCTGCAAAGGGATCATCATAATCGCCCATGGTCTGTTACCCAATCACCAATTCACTAAAACCACCCGCAATTGCGGAGGATTAAAACTCAAATTCTTTAGCTGTTGCGGATGGCCCAAAGTTCCATCTTCAGCCCGGGATACTGCCCCGACACATGCACGGCGATGCCACCCGAAGTGGTCATTTTGCGCCAATAAGGACTGTCGCCGTCCATCTCAAAATAAACCACGCCGGAATGATAAGGGATCTGGCGCGGCGCTACAGGAAGGGGCCGTAGGGTGATCCCCGGCAGGGCCGAATTCACCAGCTGGCGAATTTCCTCAACCGGGCCGATCTTGGCCTGACCGGCAAAATGTCGCCGCACATCCTCAGCCGGCAGGTCTGCGCTCACCGCCAGGACAAATCCCGCATTGCCCAGCAGCTTGCGATCGGCAATGACCCCAACTGAGATGCCATATTTGCGCTCTTCCAGCTTGATCGAAATCGCCGTCTGTTCCAGCACCGAGCTGAGATACTGCCGCAACACCCGGATGAGTGGCGCAAAGCAGCTCATCAGATCATCATGGGTATAAGAGGGCAGTTCCGGCACCTGTTTGTCTGCCGCCATAAACCCCGACAGCTCGCCCGCCAGCCCGGCGCAGAGCATGAACAAACGTTCCGGGTGCAGGTTTTCGATCTGGCGCAGATGTCGGATCATCGGCAGCATCCGGTTCACCACCGAAAGCAGCATGAAGTCAGAGACATCTGCCGCCCCGCGGGCGGATCCGGCCTCGGCCAGACGACCCGACAGAGCCTCCATCCGATGCGCCAGCAAACCTTCGAGTTCACGCAGGAAATCCTGGAGCACCGAAGCCGCACGCGCATCCAGACAGGAGGGGATAAAGGCCTGGTCCAGGACGATTTCCTTATCCGAGCGTACCTCGATGATCCGCGCCACCGGGATCGCCAGAAGATCCGCCATGTCATCAACGCCAAGGGCGAATTGCAGCCGCATCTTGCCCACGTCCA
Organism: Pseudophaeobacter sp.; assembly: GCF_039971195.1. Lineage (GTDB taxonomy): Bacteria > Pseudomonadota > Alphaproteobacteria > Rhodobacterales > Rhodobacteraceae > Pseudophaeobacter. The sequence goes on along the minus strand of NZ_JBDWPJ010000016.1, from coordinate 9,085 downwards.
GCTGAACGGGTTTGCGTTCGGTACTGGTGACATCGGTCACTTCCTGATTGGCAGGGCGCAACCGGCTGGCAGAGCGTTCCGCGCCGCTGAGGTCAACCTCCATCGCACCTTGCCGCCGTTGTGGCACCGTCAGATAGACCACGCAGTCCTTGATGGTTGTCGGTACCTCCAGCGCGGGCGGATGCGGATCGGCCATTGGCACCCGGAAAATACAGCCATCCTGGGTCAGGCCTTCGCAGGACTTCAGGGCAAATTGGCCAATCTTGAGCGCCTCGTGATCAATCTCTAATGCACTGACCCCCCAGGCATAGGGGCCAAGACGACGGGCAAGACCTGTCACCAGGCCTTCGGTATAGCGATCTGATTGCTGGAAATGATGCGGCTGCAAAAACAGCCCCTCAGTCCAAAGCACCTTGCTCTCCCAGGACACCTGGTTCTCCCCTTAATTGCCCGCGCAAATCTGCACGGGTCAGTCCTTTAATTTGTCCAATTGAACCTTATAGGCCCGCGCAAATTCGCGGCTGAACAATTCATGAAAATCATTTTCCGCCTGATCCGAAATCTCAGAATACAGCCGTTCATATACATCCCAATACCGAGCCTTCTTGCCGCGCAGCAGGCCACTCAACCCGCCTTTATCTTCGATCTGCGCCTCCAGGGCCTTGGGATCGAGCCGGGTCAACACCCCTTTGAGAGCCGCCTCCATACCCGTCACCATGGCGACCTCATGCGCCTTAATATCCTTGAGCGCCTCTTCGGCGGCGGTCTCTGGGCTCAGATATCCCTTGGTGGCAGGCTTCAGCATTGCCTCAATCGCCTGCTCTGGCGTGATGGAAAATTTGAGCGGGTTGTTCCCTCCAGCGGAAATCATCGTTTGTTCAATACGGAACTCAGATTTGATCGAAGTCCGCGTCATCAGGATTTCGCGCAGGCCAATCACCAGGGTTTTCATCACCCGCCCCATGCGCCCCATGGTTTTGCCGGGATCTTCATCTCCCAGAGTATCAGCCTCAACACCAAGCCCTTTTAGGAAGGAGGCCGTTGCTTCAGAGGGGGCGGCCGACGGCAGTGCTTTCTCTGCACTCGGCTCTTTGACAAGGGTCTCGTCATCATCCTCAGCAAAGGGATCCGGGCTCGTCCCTGTAGCCTGCACCTCGGATGCTGGCTGCTGCGGCGCTTCGACAGGTGGCGTTGGGGCCACGACAGGTTCCGCTACGACCGGGGCCGCAGCAACGGCGTCTGCCGCCGGCGGCGGCGCAACGGGCGCAATTGGGGCCGGTGCTGCAACTGGAGGCGCGGCTTTCGGGGCCGCAGGCTCGCCAATGCCCGAGAGGAAGTCATCATCCCAGTCATCCGGGATCGTCGAGCTCTGCGCGCTTGGCGCAGAAAAACTATCTGCCGCCGAGGGCGAATGACTGGGCAGGCTGGCGCCAGAGCCCTCCCGTCCGTCACTGGGTTTTTGAAAGAAGGGGTCTTCCTCTTCCCCCATGGGCGGCAGCAGATCATCAATCGGATCCACCGGATTGAGCTGCGACGGACCAGTCGGGCCCTCCGCGCCCAGAAGATCATCCAGGAAATCGCCAGCCGGGCCCGCATCGTCCAACAGAGCCAAAGGGTCTGGCGCATTGCTGGCCACCCCCGGCGAGACTGGGATATCTGCCAGAGGATCAGGAATACCCGCCGTTGGCGCGTTGCTGCGGATCTCTACCAGCAGCTCATAATTGCCCACACAGAGAACATCGCCATTGTTCAGCGGTGTCGGCGTGCGCCCCAACGGGATTTTTGAATAGTTCAGAAAAGTTCCGTTTGAGCTGAGATCAACCACCAGAACATTGCCATTGTGGTCTTCAATGGCGCAGTGATTGCGCGACAGCAATTGGTCCGGATCCGGCAGCACCAGGTCATTGCTGTCCCCCCGCCCAATGGTCAGGCTGGGTCCGTGCATCGGTACCGGAGCTGCCTCGCCCGGCATCGCGCCGGAATTCTGGAATTTGAGTGTCACCCCCATGGGTCGTTTAACCTCCCACCAAGACGGTGAACTCACCCTTGACGATCAAACCACCACAGGCCGCATTGTCACTGATACGCGCCGCCGGGAGTTTATTGATCAGAACCGTCATTGAGCCTTTGATGATGGGATGCGGCGGCGCGGCGGTACACATGTCGCTCAGCCGGGCGGCAGGGAGTTTGCCCACCAGAACCGTGACCGCACAGGGCGGCAGAATCGGAGTTGGCACCGGCAGGACCGGCGGCGGGGGGATTGAGGGCAGCATGCAGGCATGCAGATCCGTCACCCGTGCCTGGGGCATTCCCATATCAGGCCTCCTTCTCGTTAACCGGAGCGGGCTCCGCCGATTTGGCGCTGCCCTGTCCATTACCTCCACGTGCGATATCCAGCGCACGCGCGACCAAAACACGGCCGTGTTCTTCAAACTTATCAGACAATTGGCTCAATGCTACCATATTCATTGCAAAGGCCGCCGCTTCTGAAGCGCCAGCAGGGGCAGGATATTGGTTGAGATCCCCCGGCCCTAAGGTTCCCGGCGCATAAAGTACCGAGAGCGCACAGTTGACCGTATCATCATCGATATAGGCGTGATCCAGGGTCAGACGGGCCGCATCGCGGTTTTCTTCGGTTGGATCGCGCACCCAGGCCTCGGAGCAGGTGAGCGAAGCCGGGTCCTTGTCCGAGCGTGGCCCGATGTAATCCCGCGCCGCCATGCAGGCCCACCAGACCCTTTCGCGTGGCGGCAGCAACACGCCTAGGAGCCGCAGCAGATCAACCAATGCGTCTTTCTCATATAGCTCTTGCAGCACGACGCCAGCCGGGGCTGAGGGCGGTGCCGTCAGAGGTGTCTTGAGCAGGACATTGGCATGCGACAGCAGCTTGGCCACGGGATCAGCGGGAAGCTTGACCAGGTTTTCAAAATTTTCTGACATCATTCCCACCTAGTTGATCATCGTCAGGCCGCCTTTAAGGGTCAGCATGGCGTCCCCTTTGACGGTTGTCATTGGCGCTTTGGCCTCGACCATGGCACTGCCTTCGACCTTGATCATCGGGCCTTTGACGGTCACACCTGAATTGTCGATCTTCACCGAAGACGGACCAACCTGCAGCAAAATTTCCTGCCCGGCGGTCATTTTGATTTTGCCCGCTGTGGCGTCCACCGTGATATTGCCTAGGCTAACCGTTTCCTCGTGATTGCCCTTGGCAATGGTTTCGGTCAGGTTCCCGGTGTCGACATCCAGGGTCATATTGCCCTTTTGAATGGTCTCAGCCTTGTCGCCCGTCTCCACCACTTCAGTGCGATTGCCGCTTTTGACCACCTCATCCATGTGCTGTTTGACCGTCATCGCATAGCTTTTTTCATCAGTCCCCGGCGCGTCCGGTTCCGGCGCATCCAGACCAATGGTAACAGCTGAGCGGTCTTTGATCAGCATCTGATGATCTTTTTCCGCCTGCACCCGCATCAGTTCTTCGCCCTTCTTGTCGTCGAACATCAGCTCATTATAGCCGCCGCCGCCCTTGGAGGAGTTGGTCTTGATCCCCAACTGGGTTTGGTCATCCGGGTATGTATAAGGCGGCATGGTATCCGCATTATAGAGCATCCCAGTACAGATCGGACGATCCGGGTTGCCATCCTCGAACTGGATCACAACTTCCTGACCAATGCGCGGCACCGCCACCATGCCCCAGTTTTTCCCCGACCAGGGCGTTACCACCCGCACAAAACAGGAAGAGTTCTCATCCGTCTTGCCTTCGCGGTCCCAGTGGAATTCAATCTTGATACGGCCATATTTGTCGGTGAGGATCTCCTCACCGCTTGGGCCGACCACTGTTGCGGTCTGCAGGCCAGGTACCTGCGGCCAGTTGGTTTTCAGCGGCGCGCGATATTGCTCATGCTTTTCAATGGCGCCAAAAGTGGACGCATAGGCGTCACCTTTGATTTCCTCAGGAAAATCCATATTGCGCGGTTTGATATCATGGCGCATTTCGCCTTCTTCTGCAGCCGCAGTGGTGCGCTTTTCCCGTTCGTTATAATCCCCGGCCACCTGCAGATAGTGGATCGCATCCACCACCAGATATTCGCCATTGGAGGGCTTGTCCGGGTGGTTTTTCAGCTGGAAGGTATAGCCGGTGCCTAGGGTGCGCAGACTGCCGGCCCCACGCCAACGCTTGTGCCGGATGGACTCAGCCTCCATCTGCACGCGGGCCCGTTTGTCGCCAAGTCCCGTGTCCTTGCGATAGTGGCCCTGGTAATCGTAATGCTCAAAATCCTTGTGATTGTGACTGCCTTTTGGAATGGCATTTTTGACCTTCAGGTCCGCCGCCGGCGACAGGAAATCAAAATCATTCAAGGTCACCTTGCCGGTGGTTATTTTCTCTTCAAGCGCCCATTCCGAAATGTGATCTTCGCGACGGCGATCGCGATCGTCACGGGCGTGGAATTCGATTTCAGACTTCCCGTTCACCGGCGAATGACCACTCATCCCATCACAGAGCAGCAGTTTCTCGGCGGCGTTTTTATCGCTGGTGCTGTCAAAGTAGAAATAGATCCCTTCTTCCTCCATCAGGCGGCAGATGAAATCATAATCGCTCTCGCGGTATTGCAGACAGTATTCACGGGGCTCGTAGCTCTCGCTCAACCGGTTGCGATAATCGCTGAACCCGTTCTCGCTAAAGATCTGCAGAATAATGTCGACCGCTGACATCTCCTGGAACACCCGGCTATCGGTGGTCCGTGTCAGCAACCAAAACCAGGGCCGCACCTCGGCCACATACATCCCGTAGCCGTCCCGAAAGCCCAGGTTCTCGACCGAAATACAAAGACCGGAAAACTTATGATCGGTCTGTTCCTCGGTCTGGACATGCAGGTTCATCGTCTGGCCGACGATGTCTTCCAGTTTGATCGCTTTGTTCTTTGATTGAAACTCCACAGTGGTCTCGGTCAGCTTGCTCAGACCTTCGCGTACGATGGCACGTTTCAGCAGCAAATCCTTTACTGAATAGCTGCCGGACATCCACACCATGTCACTGTCATGTGCTTTGCTCTCAACCATGGCTCCTCCTTTCCCTGACCGGGCTTGCCGTAATCAGGATCGGGTTAAAAATCGGGCGAATATACGCCGCTGCCAACTCAAATATCCCCATCATAAATCCGCTAATAACGCGGCCAGTTCTTCATCCATCTCATCGTCATCACTGTCATCCCCAGCATCGTCGTCCCCAAAACCGGCAAGCAAATCATCCAGATCGCCAAGTCCATCATCCTCCGCATCATCGCCGCCGCCCAGGTCATCAAGGTCCAGATCATCAAGCCCAAGATCACTTAGGTCCAAATCATCTGACTCTTCTGTTGCCACCGAAGGCGCCTCGGATTTAGGCACCGCGATGCCGGCCTTTTCTCGTGGATCAGGTGGCGAGGGCTCAGGGGCTGGAACCCCCGTCCAGGGTCCCAGGATCTCACCACCGGCAACCGAGGAAAACGAGGTCAGGCGCAGTTCGTCGCGGCCCTTGACCGCACTTACCGCCATCACCCCGCGTTCATTGGCATGGGCAATCTTGTCCAAATCGATGTTACGCTCGGTGCAGGGCAGCGCCACCTGATCGCCAAACCGGTCAATCACTGTGTGAAACGGCATATCTCCCAGGCTCATGATCGACCCCAGCTGCATCGAGGCACCGTTTTCCTTGAAACTCCGCGCCAGCAGAATAGTCACCAGAACCGCTGGATTGCCCCAGAGCATACCGCGCAGCCCTTCGGCCTCCGAGAATTCCTCAAATTCAAACACATCCACCGGATCGCTTTTGGCTCCGTAGGGGCGACGTAGCAAAAAGCGCGGGCTGGACAGGCCCAAATGACCGGCCTCGGGCATCTGTTGCAGGGTATCCCAAGCCTGAGACACCAGCGGCGGGCGATCTTTTTTGGCGGTTTTCAGGAATTCCGGCGACAGGCTGGTAAAGAAGGGCGCATCCACATGCGCCGCCACCCGCGCGATCCGGCCTAATAACTCGGCATGGGGGGGGATTTCCTCAAACCCATAAAGCCCAATCAGGGCAGAATACCCCCCCCGCCCCAATTCCGGATCCATTGGCTCCTCAGTCAGCAGGCGGGTCAAGCCAGAGACAGACAAGTCATCCTGCGCCGCAAGATCTGCAGCCAGCTCTTCGGCGGAGACATCGTAAAGCACCACCTCAAGATTATCGTCGACCTCAACCGAGCGGGCGATCAAGTCCAGCGACCGCCACTGGGCTTCCAGCGACTGAAACTCCGGGTGATGCAGTACCAAACGCATGGCATCCGACAGCGCCGCATCCACCGCTTCCTGCATCCCCGCCAGCTCTGGATTGGGCAGGGCGCGAATATGCGGTCCGACAATTCGGGCGAGCATCTCGTCGAGCGGTGAGGCTTCGCGCAGGCTGTTTTCACTATCGCCAATCAGCTGTTGAAAGGCGCTGAGCCGTCGGTCGGCCGGAACTGCATTGCTGGGCGAAGAGCGTTTTGGCACCCGCAGCGGCGTGCCATATTGCGCGGCCCAGGTGGCAAGGCTGCGACTGGCATGATCAACCGTCACCCCGGATTGCAATTGTTTACGCAGGCTCACCAGCTCAGAGAACAGCGCGACATTTTCAAACAGCTCATCCGGGTGCAGATCGTCAAACTCGGAAAGCTTGACTGAAATACCGCCCGCCTCGTCCTTGCACAGGGGCAGGATCAATTCGCTGGCAAAGCTCTCGATCACCTCTTCCACCGTATCCGGATCCAGCACAATGGCAAGTCGGGCGGCCAGGGCATCGCCGGTCTCCACCTGCCCACGGGCGGTGCGACCAGAGAAATCGCCAAACAGTGCAATGCGGAACCTTCGCCGCGTCAGCTTCTGGGCGTCCGGACGGTCGGCCGCCATCGTCCCATAGGCAAATTCCGGTTCTGCAACGGCGGGTTTCTCTTCGGCAGGGCTGTCCTCTGCGCTCCCTTCCGCAGTCTCACTGTCAGGTGCCTCATCGCCCAGATCCCCCAAGAGGTCATCCAGATCAGACAAGTCGTCCGACGCTTCAAGGCCAGGAACCTCTGGATCGTCCGCCTCGTCGAGGCCAGCCAGAAGATCATCAAGCCCGCTGTCCTCTGCCGGGTCATCGCCAAGGTCCCCTAACAGATCATCCAAATCGAGCGCGTCATCACCACTAGAAGCCCCTTGCTCCGCAGCGTCGCCCCCAAGCAGGGCATCCAGATCCAGCTCCTCGTCGGATGCTTCCGCCAGGAGACCCTCCAATTCGCCATCAGCCTCGCCCTCCTCTGGGCTCTCACCCAGACCAGACAGGAGACTGTCCAGATCTTCCTCTTCTTGCGGCTCCTCCTCCAGGGAAACCCCCGCCAGCACCGCGTCCAGATCGTCTTCGCTGCTGGTGTCTTCTGGTTCTGTCTCGGCGGCCAGACCAGACAGCACATCTGCCAGATCCTGTTCCGCCTCTGGCTCTTCATCTGCCAGATCCAAACCGGCCAGAACATCATCCAGATCAATTGCCGCGCTGTCCTCTGCATCCGTGTCACTTTCAGATTCAACCAGATCCCCAAGCACATCTTGCAGATTATCCTCTGAGATTTCCGGGTCTCCGCCAAGATCCAAACCGCCAAGAATCTCAGCCAGATCTTCCTCCGTCTGATCAGTCGCTGTCTCCTCTGGCAGTGGCGCCGCAACATCCGCCAGAATTTCCCCCAAGTCCCGACTACCCTCCGAAGTCGGCTCAATTTCGTCCAGAGATCCCAGAATATCGCTCAGATCTGTTTCTTCACTTTCGCCTTCCGCAGGGGCTGCCGCCGCAAGCTCGCCTAACAGGTCAGACAGGTCTTCTTCGGGTTCAGGCGCGGTGTCTTGCGTTGCCAGCCCTTCCAAAATGGCCCCGATCTCTGCGTCAGTGTCTGTTTCGAGGCCCTCCAGATCCGGCACCTCCAACGCGCCAAGCACATCGTCGAGGTTGTCTTCAGCCTCTTGTGGCTCTGGCGCGGCGAATTCCAAGTCTTGCAGGATATCTGCAACCTCATCCGGAGTGTCGTGTTCCGCCGGGACGCTGGCCGCAAGGTCCTGCAGAACTTCGGCGCTGGAAGATACCTCTTCCGGCTTAGTTTGTCCTCCGGTCTGGGCCAGATCCGTCAGGACCTCATTAGTCTTCTCATCCGGTGTCTCGTCCACAGGCGCGAGGTCCCGCAGGGCTTCCAGAGCCTCTTCTGTTTCAGCGCCGGGCCTCTCTTCCACCGTTGGTGTGGTTGCCGCCAGAGCTGCAAGCGCGGCATCGGTTTCCGCACCATCATCAGCAGGGACCTCTGCTGGCGCAGTCGCGGCGAGAGCCGAGAGAGTATCGGTCACCGCATCGGTTGCCTCAGTCTCTGCCGGGGCGTTCTCAGCCAGGGCGGCAAGTACCTTGGCACTTTGGTCCGTCTCTGTTTCAGGCAGATCCAATCCACGCAGACTGTCCAAAGCCGCCGCTTGATCCGCCTCCGAAGCGGCCTCGCCTTTGGACAGCGTCGATAGCAGCGCCGGGTTTTGCAGGATCTGTTCGATCAGGTTTTCCGCGCCAGATTTGCCATCCATATAGGCCATCAAGGTCTGCAGCTGGGTGCGCGCCTCTAGCAGGGGGCGCAGAGCATCCACCTTGCTAGCAATGGCGCCGGGGCTGAAATCTTTCATGCTCTCAAAGGTGAGGTCGATGGCCATATTGCCTTCACCGGTCAAGGTATTGGGCACCGTAAAGGAGGCCCGCGGCGCCATGGACCTCATCCGGCTGTCGAAATTGTCGACATCGATTTCGAGGAATTTCCGGTCAGCCACTGCGGGCTGTGGCACATTGCTTTTGCCGAGAAGGTCACTCATCACTCCCATTACAAAGGGCAGTTGCACCTTCTTTTCGGCGCCATAAAGCTCAACGTCATATTCGATCTGCACCCGAGGCGCCCGGTTGCGGGCAATGAATTTTTGCGAGTTACCCGCCATTCTTGCCTCCCTTCAGCACACTGACTTCCTGCCGCAGGGCCTTGAGTTCTGCATGTAGCTCTAAGACATGCGCATCGACAACATCGGTTTCCTTGCG
>NZ_JBDWPJ010000015.1:0-7425 GCF_039971195.1 Pseudophaeobacter sp. | reverse complement strand
CGCCCCCTGGCAACAGCCGCCCCAGATCACCACTGCGGTACCAGCGCCCCGTCAAAGGCCCCGGCTTGGCATCCATATCGACAAAGACCTCAGCGCTACGCTCTGGCGCCTGATAGTACCCTCTCGCCAGTCCCGCGCCTGAGATCCAGATCTCTCCGAGACGACCTGGCCAGACCGCCTGGTAATCAGCGTCCAGCACCGCCACCTTATAGCCGGGAAAGGGCAGACCGATAGGGGCACCAATCTGGGAGCAGCCGCCCTCAGCCCCCTCTTCGGACCGAACATCGCACCAGGAAGAAAACACCGTTGCTTCGGTTGGACCATAGCCATTCACCAGTCGACCGACCTGTGGCAGGATGCGATTGGCCAGATCGCGGCTCAGCAATTCGCCTCCGGTCACCGCCGTCAGCCGGGGCAGGAGCGGAGGCTCTGCCTCCAGCAACATCCGCCACATAGACGGGGTGGCAAAGACAAGATCCGGCTGGACTGAGCGCAGCTGTGCCACAATATGCCAGGGATCCTTGCGACGCGCCTCTTCGACCATTACCAAACTGCCGCCGGTCACCAGCGGCAGCAGCACTTCAAAGATGATGCTGTCAAACGTGGTACTGCTCAGCGAGAGCAGGCGATCCCCTGATTTCGCCTCAAACACTTCTGAGACGCCCGCCAAGTGGTGTGACAGTGCCCGATGTGGGATTTCCACCCCCTTTGGCGCGCCGGTCGAGCCTGAGGTAAACATCACATAGGCCAGATCCTCGGGCTCTGCGACAAAAACTGCATCGGTGCCAATCGGCGCATCAGAGCCTTGCATCGGACCCTCCACTGTCCCCTGCCCTGGACGCTCCAGGGCTTGCAGGTCCAGGCTATCGGCCAATTCCGGAGCGGCAATCAGATGCCGAGGGTTGGCACTGTTCAGGATACGTTTGAGCCGCTCTGCAGGATCTGCAGGCGACAGGGGCAGAAAGGCACGACCGCTGCGCAGGATGGCAATCAAGGCCGCCACAAACTCCGGCCCGCGCGGCAGGGCCAGCGCCACCAGATCTCCGGGGTCTCCAGGAGCCTGCGCTATGGTTGCCGCCCAGGCCGCGCTCGCCTGGTCCAGATCCCGGTAGCTCCAGCGCTGATCACCCTGACTGACAGCATCCTGATCGGCGTGGTCTGCAAAGCTTTGCAGCAGCTGGGTCACCACCGGAGGGCATGCCTTCGGGGCTGCGGTCTGCAACACAGGCTCGGTGGCTGAGCTTTGGGGGGGCAGTGCGGCCAATTCCGTGCCGGGGGAGTCCAAAGCCGCTGCAAGCACGGCGGTGAACTCTGCCACCATCCGGTCTGCCGTCTCTGCACAGAACCGGGCCTTGTTCCAGACCAGCTCACCGCGATAGCCCGCATCGGTGTTTTCGAGGTTCAAAGCAAGGGTAAAGGGGGTCGAGCGCCCCGATAGCGGCAAGGGCTGTACCTGGCATCCCGGCAGGCTCAGGTCGCGGGTGGAAAAGCCACGATAGTTCAGCACCACCTCATGCCCATCCCTCGGCGCCCTTGGGGGCTGTCCCTGCGCAGCCTCCCCGGTCTCAGGCCCTGCCTCTTCGCCGGTCTCGTCCTGTTCCAGCGCCTTAGCAAGAGCCTGTTGTTCAGCCTGGCACAGCAGGTCAAACCCCATTTCGGGCACCAGCGGTGTATGGATCGGCAGGGTTTCAACAAAGGCCCCCAGCATCTTTTGCAATCCCGGCGCATTGCGGTTCATCGCGGTATTGCCGATGCAAAAATCGCGCTGCCCGGTGATGCGAAACAGTGTGACCCGCAACACCGCCAGCAGAACCGCAATCGGTGAGACATGCAGCCTGCCTGCCAGCTGCTCCACCAGGGCCCGGCTGCCGGATTTGATCTCAATCACCGAGCTCTCACCCTGGAATCGGGCAACCGGTGGCCGGGCAAAATCATAGGGCAGCAACAGGTCGGGCATATCGACCGGTTTTTGCCGCCTGTCTTTGGGGCGCTGCGTCAGCCGAAGCGCGGCCCGGCGGGCAAATCCGGGGGCCGCGTTGGAGCCGAGATCACCGGCATAGGCGGCAAAGTCATAGGTCGGGCGCGTAACCTGCTGATCCGGCGCGGCATAGACAGTGCCCAGCTCCTGACAGAACTGTCCCAGCGACCAGCCGTCCATAATGGCATGGTGATAGACCAGATGCAGGACCCAGGCCTGCTCTGCCAAGTGATAGGCCCGCAGGCGCAGCAGCGGCTCTGCTTCCACATCAAAGGGGAGCAGGCTCTCGGCTTCCAGTTTACCGTCAAGCGCCTCAGGAGACTGGCGCAGATCTATCTGGTCAAAATCCACCGCCTGCTGGTCCTTGACCGTGATCTGCAGGCTGTCTCCTTCCAGCCGCAGGCCGTAGCGCAGACTGTCGTATTTGTGGGTCAGTTTGCTGAGAGCGCTACGACAGCGCTCCGGATCAAAAGCGCCATCGATGCGCCAGGCCCGGTTGACGTTGACGATCCCCTGCCCCGGCGCCAGTTGATCAAGACACCAGAAATGTTGCTGAACCAGCGGGGCGGCAAGGGTGACATCCCCTGCCGGGCGATCAGACTGCCCGGTAACAAGCCGTTTGGAGTTCCCAACAAGTCCGGCCAGACGTTGACGGAGTAAAGCGCGCCGTTCAGCCATTGCCCTGGCCTTCTCCTGTAATTCCATCCCCAAAACAGGTCACCATCGGCACCGAAATCACCGTTGGACCCGTCGCCTCTATTGCCTGGCTCAACGCCTGCTGCAATGCCTGAGGCGTGGTCACCGTCACGCCCCTTGCGCCCCAGCCTTCGGCCACTTTGGCGTAGTCAACCTGTCGGCTGTAGCGCAGCACATCCAGATCGCCGCCGGGCATCCAATTGTCCTGAAAGCCACGGCCATTGATGCCACCATTGTCCGCCACCACAATAATCAGCCGCGCGGCATGGCGCACGGCCGTTTCCAGCTCTGTCGCAGTTAGGCCAAAGCCGACATCCCCCACCAGCGCCACCACCGGGCGGTCTGGTGCCTGCAGGGCGGCCCCCAGCGCAAAAGGAATGCCCAGCCCCATAGTGCCATTCTGCCCTGCGGTCATCCGCACAAAGGGCTGCTGCACCCGCCAGAAACTATGGCCAGTAGAGAGCCCCAGCCCACTGTCGACAATGGAAACGCAGTCTTCGGGCAGCCATTGCCCCAGGGCCTCGCACAATTGGTTCATTGCAAAGGTCTCGGCGCTACCAACAGCCTGACGGCGCAGCTTGTCCAGTTCCTGTTGATGGCTACCGGCCATGGCGCGCGCCCAAATCTCGTCAATAGATCCTTCGTCCAAGCCCTCCAGCAGGCCCAGCAAGACCTCCCAATCAGCGGCGACCTGCTGCACCCCGCCTGGGTCAGAGAGGGCGGGTTTGCCCCCCAAACGCCAGTCCAGCGTAGCCCCGCAGAGCAGCAGATGGTCACATTGGCTCAGCGTTGCCTCCTTGGCCAAAAAGACGCTCAGCCTATGGGAATCCGGAAGCAGCCCCCGCCCCATCGGTGTGGCAAGCACCGGCAGGTTCAGCTGTTCAACCCGCTGACGCAGACGTTCTGCGGCTTTTGGCACCTGGGTCGCGGACCACCGCAGGCCTTCGCCCAGCACCAACAGCGGCTTTTGCCCCTGCTGCCCCTGTCGGGCTGTGGCGGCGGCTGCAGGGAGAGGTTTTTGTACCGGAACAGGCTCTCTCTCAGGCGAAGCCGCATCACTCTCACGCGGATCGTTGTGACGGGCATTGAGCACTGAGGCGCCCACCTCAACAAAGAGCGGCCCCTGTGGTGCAGTCTGTGCCTCTGTCAGGGCCTGGTGGATTTCATGAGGCAGCATGGTGCGGTCTCGCGCCCGGATCACACCTTTGCAGGTCTCTGAAGCCGCGCGTCCGCCGTCAAAGCTCTGGAAGCCCTTGCCTTCGTCTTCGGGGTCTTCCACCATCCCTGCGATCAGCAGCATAGGCCATTGGTTTTCCTTGGCATCCGACAGGCTGGTGATCGAATTGGTCACCCCTGGCGCCGGTGAGCACATGGCGATGGCCTGAAAAGCCCCAGCCTGGTAGTTATGCGCCAGGGCGGCGCTCAGCGCGCCAAATTGCGACCGGCAGCCGATCACCTGCAACCCAGCCTCGACGCAGGCCCCAAGGGTGGCATACATCGGCTTGCCCGCCAGCGAATAGACATGAGTGATGCCGCCACGCAAAAGCGCCGCTGCAATGGCCTGATGTCCATTTCGGCCCCGCCCCTGCGTCAGCCTTGCCCGCAGGGCCACCTGTCGGGATCCAGTGCTCATGCGGACACATCGGCGTCAGACAGGGCCGCCACCGCCTGCTCCAACTGCGCCAGATCTTCCTCCGACAAAAGCCCCAGCACATAGGAGGACAGGCTCGCAGCTGTGGGATGGCGAAAGATCACTGTTGGCGGAATATAGCAGCCCAGCAGCTCTCCCAAAGTGACTGAAAGCTGCACCCCAAGAATGGAATTGCCGCCGCAATTGAAGAAATTGTCATCCAGCCCGATCTGCTCCAGATCCAGAACCTCGGCGGTGAATTCACACAGGATGATCTCGACGGCCGAGCCCGGTGCCCGGTACGGGGTGTAAAAATGCCCCTGCAGCGCCTGCGACATCTGCAAACGTTGGCGTTTTCCGGTGGCGCCAACTGGAATGGCCTCGACGATGGCGATCTGGCTGGGCACCTTGTAGTCGATCAGGTGGTCAAACAGCTGGGCCCGCAAATGATCACTGGTCAGCGTGGAGCCAGAGGCAAGACAGACCGCCGCCACCAGATCTTCGCCAAGGCTGGGGTGAGGCTGGGCAAAGGCAACCGCATCGGTGACGCCGTCAATCTCCAGCAGGGCCTCGTCGATCTCTCGTGGGGAAATCTTTTGACCGCCACGGTTGACGATTTCCTTGCGCCGCCCCGTGAGGGTCAGATAGCCCTCAGTGTCCAGCATGCCCAGATCGCCAGTCCAGAACCCGCCCTTCTGGAAGGCCTCACGATTGGCCTCTGGGTTTTCCACATAGCCCGGCGTGATGCTCTCTCCCGCGATCACCACATTGCCGGTCTCGCCGATGGGCCGCTCTTCGCCCGCCTCGCCCAGAATCCAGATCTGCGTGCCCGCAGCACGGCCCACGGTGCCCGGCTTGCGTTCACGTGGCGGCAGGGGGTTGGAGGCAATCTGGTGACTGGCCTCAGTCATGCCATAGGCCTCGATCACGGGGGCGGCAAAATAGGCTTCGAGTCGGCTGATCACCGAGGGTGGCAGCGGCGCCGAGGACGACCGGATCATGCGCAGGTGATGCGTCACCGGTGTGGGCTGTTGTTCCAGATGGTGGATCAGGGCCAGATGTATCGTTGGCACAGCCGAATACCAGGTCGGGGCAAATTGCTCCAGACATTCAACAAAGCGCTGCGGCTGGAACTTGCCAGCAAGCACCACCGCGCCGCCAGCCACCAGCGCCGCCCCAAGACTGGCCATCAGCCCATGGATGTGAAACAGCGGCATGGCGCAGAGCGAGACATCCTGCGGACCAAGCGCCAAGGTCTTGGCGATATTGGTGCTGGAACTGGCCAAGTTGGTCTGGGTCAGCTCGACCATTTTGGGGCGCGCCGTGGTGCCCGAAGTGTGCAGGATCAGCCCCGGAGCATCAGGCTGTGAGGGTGGCGGCAGCGGGCTCGGATCAGCGCGGCGCTGGAACATCTCATCATCCAACTGCAGACTGGCAAAACCACCGACTTCAAGGGCCGCCTGAGCAGCCGCACTGGCACCCGCCCCTATCAGCACCAGGCCGGGTTTTAGGTCGTTGAGGTAGAACAGGAATTCATCCGTGGTGTAATCCGGGTTAAGCGGTGCGGCGACATGGCAATGCAGCGCCGCCAGAAAGCCGATCGTGGCCTGGTGGGCCAGAGGCGCGATAATGGCAATCCGCGCACCGGGTGCAGTGCCGGCCTCGGCAATCCCGGCAATGACCTGATCCACCGCCGCCAGACAGGTGGAGCCAGTCAACACTCCGGTCTCCGCACAGATCAAGGCCGCGCGGTCTGACTGCTGCGCAAGACCGGCGCGCAATTGGGCCCCAAAATGGATCACAGGCTTCTCCCCAGAAACGATGCAATGCTGCAATAAACAGTTAATATATGGTTGAAATCACCTAAGCCCATGCCTTGGGGAAAGCAAGCGTTGCGCCTTGATCCAAAGGCTAAATTAGCACTCTGGGTTAACGCCTGGGCAGAGCCTGAGGCAATGCCGGTTTTGCGGCCAGAACGGGCGCGGGTCAGCCAGGGCTGTTGTCTTCGTTGCTGGCGATTTTACGTTCCATCAGCCATTCAAACAGGCGCGGCGACAGCCGGTTGATCAGCGCAGAAAGCCGCGCAATACGCCCCACCGGGATGAACTGCTTTCCCCGGTCCAAACCATCAAGAATCTCTTTGGCAGCGCTTTCGGGGCTCATGTAGTCCACCCCATCCGTGGCAGAACCCGGACGGGCAATGCCATTGCCCTTCGCCTCTGCTCTGCCAATATTGGTGGCGACAAAACTGGGCGCTGCGATCACCGAGCGCACCCCATGGGGTTTTTCCTCAGAGCGCAGCGATTTGAAAAAGCCTTCGAGCGCATGTTTACTGGCGGCATAGGCGGTGCGGTGAAACAGCGGGCTGAACCCGGCGACAGAAGAAATCGCCAGATGGGTGCCGCACGCTTGGCGCAGATCCTGCTGAAAGGCCTGGGCCATAGTCACCGCCGCAAAGAAATTGATGTCAAAGACCTTGCGATGGGCGGCATCGCTCAGATCGGCAAAGGCGCCGATCCAGGTGATGCCCGCATTGTAGATCACCAGATCAACCGATCGATGTTCCGCCCGGATCTGGGCACAAAGCCGCCCCATCGCCGCAAGATCCGTGAGATCACAGCCATAGATCCGGCGATTTTCTAGTGGTTCAATCACCTCCAGCGCCGGGCCGGGCAGATCGATCAGGGCTGTTGACCAGCCGCGCTGACGCAGGCCCGCATCCAGCGCCAGCCCCAGCCCGCCTGCCCCGCCAGTGATGACGGCAGTCTTTCCTGTTCCCGGCTTTCCTGTTCCCGGCTTTGTCATCACAGATCCACCGATTTTTGCCACAGCGCAAAGACCTCGGCGCTGGTCAGCTCCGGCACATAGCCAAACCGGGTCTTGAGCCGAGTATTGTCCAGCACCGGACGGTATTGCAGAAACCGCACCTGCGCGGGGCCATAGCGCGACAGCTTTAGCGGATGGGCGATAGCCAGCGCCAGTTGCAGTCCCCAGGCCGGCAGGCGCAGGATGCTTTTTTGCAGCGCCTTGGCAAGGTCTGTCACCCCCAGCGCGCCGTCGCCTGCCACGTTGAAGATGCCCGGAGGCCCATCAGCGATGGCACGTTGCAGGATCCGGGCCA
>NZ_JBDWPJ010000014.1:0-7222 GCF_039971195.1 Pseudophaeobacter sp. | reverse complement strand
CCACTCCCCTGCAGGAGGGCATGGTATTGACGCTAGAACCCTCGCTTGGCTACGGCGACGGGTTGATTATGGTGCATGAAGAGAACATTGTCATTCGTGCGGAAGGGGCAGAGCTGCTTACCCGCCGCGCAGCACCAGAGCTGCCGGTTATCTGACCGGCGCCGATGAGGCCTGAAGAGAAATAGCTGTTGTCCTTTGGCTTTGATCCGCGCTTTATCGGGGCATGGATGACAAAGATCTCGACATACTAAAACTGATGCAGGGCAATGCCCGCCTAACCGCCGACTCGCTGAGCGCAGAGGTGGGCCTGTCGCCGGCAGCGGTGCAAAAGCGGCTCAAACGTCTGCGGGAGTCTGGCGTCATTCAAAATGAAATCGCCGTGCTGTCGCCGCAGAAGCTGGGGCGCGAGATGACGGTGATAGTGGAGGTGACGCTGGAGCGTGAAAGCCGTCAGCATCTGGATGCCTTCAAGCAGCGCATGCGGGGGGCTCCTCAAGTGCAGCAATGCTACTATGCCACTGGCGCAGCGGATTTTGTCCTGATTGTGGTGACCAAGGATATCAAGGAATACGAGGCCTTTACCCAAGAGCATTTCTTTGATGAATCCAATGTCAGCCGCTTCAACAGTTCCGTGGTGATGGAACGGGTCAAGGTCTCACTGGATATCTTGTAGGTTCAACAGACCCGCCCGACCAAAGGCAGTTTGCCTGTTTGGTCTGATCCTTTGGCTTTACAAGGCAAGAACCGTAAGCCTGAAGGTGTACTCACCAATTCTGGCCGCTAGTATTTCATCATACTGTATTCGAACTGGGATCGAACACTGTCTGAACCGGAGGATCGGATGTTTCTAAAGAACGCGTGGTACGTCGCTGCTTGGGGTAACGAAATCAGCCATGAGCTGAAACAGGTAAAGGTGCTGGGAGAGAAGATCTGCATGTTCCGCCGACAGGACGGCGAAGTGATTGCCTTGGAAGATGCTTGCCCACATCGCAAACTGCCGCTGTCCAAGGGGCGGATCAAAGATGATGCGGTGGAATGTGGCTATCACGGCCTGACCTTTGATTGCGCCGGCCAATGCATCTGGGCGCCAGGGGGCGGGCGCATCCCATCGGCCGCGCGGGTGCGGCCCTACCCAGTCCATGAGAAATACGGGTTGGTCTGGATATGGATGGGCAATGCTGCGATCGCTGATATTGAAGAGATCATTGATATTGCGAATTTTGACAATCCGGACTGGGGGCTGAACCGAGGCGCGGCAATGGAGTTGCAGTGCAATTATCTGCTGATGTGCGATAACTTGTTAGACCCTACTCATGTCGCCTGGGTGCACCAATCTTCCTTTGCCGCGCCCGCGACCAAGGATACGCCGCTGCGGGTCAGCAAGACTGACGAAGGCATCATTGTGCATCGCTGGATGATGGATCACGAACCCGCACCTTTTTACAAAAAGGTGATCGAGTTTGAGGGTAACTGCGACCGCTTGCAGCACTATGAGGTGCGCTATCCGGCTCATGCGCTGATCCGGGCGGTGTTCACTCCGGCAGGTACGGGCGGCCCGGATGGCCCGTTGCATGACAAGACCTTTGTCATGGACAGCTACAACTTCATGACGCCAACAACGGAGGCTGAGACCCGATACTACTGGTTCCAGCTGCGCAATCTTCGCCCCGATGACGCGGAGCTGTCAAAAATGATGAGCGAGGACGTGCGGGCCGCCTTTGAAGAAGATCGGGCCGTGCTGGATGCGGTGCAGATCGGCCTGGTCGAGAAGACCTCGCCGCATATCGATCTGAGCATTGATGCCGGCCCGCTGCGGTTCCGTCGTCAGCTGGAGGCAATGATTGCCGAAGAGGCGATGCTGGACAAGAAGATGCAAGCCTGAGAAAAGCCGGGGCAGTAGATCTTTGCCTCGACCAGTCAATCTATACACATAGACAAAAAGCCTTTATGCTTGTGCTTAATTGAGCGGCAGGCAGGCATCATGAAGGCAACATTTCGAGACGTCAAAGCAGACATCATGGCCAAGATCACTTCGGGGGAATGGTCTCCCGGTGGTTTGCTGCCCAATGAGATGGACCTGGCAGAAAGCTATGGCTGCGCCCGCGCGACGGTAAACCGTGCCATGCGTGAACTGGCTGACGAAGGCGTGGTTGAACGCCGCCGCAAGGCCGGCACACGGGTGCGTATGGCCCCCCTGCGGCAGGCGCGGTTCTCCATCCCCATCGTGCGGGCCGAAATCGAAGCGCAGAATGCCAGATATCGCTATGCGCTGGTGAGCCGGACCGTTCTGGAAGCACCCCATTGGCTCTGCGCGCGCCTGCAACTTGCCCAGGGGTCTTCGGTTTTGCACCTACTTTGCATGCACTACGCCGATGGCCTTCCCTATCAATACGAGGATCGCTGGATCTCCCTGTCGATGTTGCCCCAGGCAAGGGAGGCGGATTTCACCGAGTTGGGACCAAATGAGTGGCTGGTCTCAACGGTACCGTTTTCGGATGCGGAAATCGCCTTTTCCGCCACCGCGGCGACGCCTGAATTGGCAGAATACCTAGGCTGCGCCCAAGGCGAAGCGCTGTTTACCGTTGAACGCTCTACCTGGCTGAAGGAAGAGGCGATCACCTTTGTGCGTCAGACTTTCCGCCCCGGTCACCGGATGACGACGCGGTACTGAGATGAAGCTTTTCTATTCCACATAGTCCGGAGTCACGGAGATGACCCTTGCTGATCTGTTGAAAGAGTATTCAGAACGGCCTGACTATCAGGCGTTGGAGACAGGCTGTCACGATGTTCACACAAAGGATGCTTTTGGAAACCCGCCAATTTCTGTGGCTGCGGTGCGCGGTCACGCGGATGAAATTGTCCTGTTGTTGAATGCAGGCGCAGATATCGATGCCAAGGGTGAGCACGGATACACGGCGCTGCATGAAGCAGTTGAACAGGGGCATTTTGATATCGTGAAGTTGCTCATTGAGCGCGGGGCGAATGGGACGATCAAAAACGACTTTGGCGACACGGCAGCCGAGCATGCAGAGATCATGGGTGAAAAACAGATCCTGACCCTGTTGACCATCTGAGTGGAGACTAAAACTGGCCGCAAAAGGCAATGCCCCCAGCGGCCAATTGGTGGATGTTTTAGTCAGGCTTGAGATTTAGTTCCCGAGGATACCCGGTAGGCGCAGATTGTGCACGCGGGCGCAGGTCTTTGCCTCCTCATAGCCGGCATCCGCATGGCGCATCACGCCCGAGGCCGGGTCATTCCACAGAACCCGCTCGAGCCGCTTGGCGGCTGCATCAGTGCCATCGGCGCAGATCACCACGCCCGAGTGCTGCGAGAACCCCATGCCAACGCCGCCACCATGGTGCAGCGAGACCCAGGTGGCGCCAGATGCAGTATTGGTCAGCGCGTTTAACAGCGGCCAGTCTGACACGGCATCTGACCCATCCCTCATCGCTTCGGTTTCGCGGTTGGGTGAGGCCACGGACCCGGAGTCTAGATGATCGCGGCCAATCACCACGGGCGCGCTCAGTTCGCCATTTTTGACCATCTCGTTGAAGGCAAGCCCGGCCTTGTGGCGGTCGCCCAGGCCGATCCAGCAGATCCGCGCTGGCAGGCCTTGGAAGGCGATGCGCGCGTCCGCCATGTCGAGCCAGTTGTGCAAATGAGTGTTGTCGGGAAACAGCTCTTTCATCTTGGCATCGGTTTTGCGGATGTCTTCGGGGTCGCCAGACAGTGCCACCCAGCGAAACGGACCAATGCCGCGACAGAACAGCGGGCGAATATAAGCGGGCACAAATCCAGGGAAGTCAAAGGCGTTTTCCAGCCCTTCCTCCAGCGCCATCTGGCGAATGTTGTTGCCGTAGTCCACCGTGGGAATGCCCATGTTGTGGAACTTGCACATGGCATCCACCTGCACCCGCATGGAGGCACGGGCGGCCTTTTCCACTGCTTTAGGGTCGCTCTCGCGGCGGGTTTTCCATTCTCCCATCGTCCAGCCCAGCGGCAAATAGCCATTGACCGGATCATGGGCCGAGGTCTGATCGGTGACGATGTCAGGCCGCATGCCGCCGGCCTCGGCACGGCGCAACAGCTCGGGGAAGATCTCTGCCGCATTGCCCAAAAGGCCGACGGATTTAGCCTCGCCCGCCTTGGTCCAGCGCTCGATCATCTCCAGCGCCTCGTCCAGGCTTTCGGCCTTTTCGTCCAGGTATTTGGTGCGTAGACGGAAATCGATGCTGTCAGGATTGCACTCTACCGCCAGGCAGCAGGCCCCGGCCATAACCGCAGCCAGGGGCTGCGCGCCGCCCATGCCGCCAAGCCCACCGGTCAGAATCCATTTGCCCGTCAGATCGCCGCCATAGTGCTGGCGTCCAGCCTCGGCAAAGGTCTCGTAGGTACCCTGCACGATGCCCTGGGTGCCGATGTAGATCCAGGAGCCGGCCGTCATCTGGCCATACATCATCAGGCCCTTTTTATCGAGCTCGTTGAAATGATCCCAATTGGCCCAATGGGGCACCAGATTGGAATTGGCGATCAATACCCGCGGCGCGTCCTCATGGGTTTTGACAATTGCCACTGGTTTGCCGGATTGCACCAACAGGGTCTCATCCGCTTCCAGGTCCTTGAGGCTGTCGACGATGAGGTCAAAATCATCCCAGGTGCGCGCAGCACGGCCAATGCCGCCATAGACCACCAGCTCATGCGGGTTTTCGGCCACATCCGGATGCAGGTTGTTCATCAGCATCCGCATGGGCGCTTCGGTCAGCCAGCTTTTGGCCGTGATCTCAGAGCCGGTCGGCGGGAAAATGTCGCGGGTGTTCTTGCGGGGATCGGTCATGTGGTACCTCCGGTCTGAGGAGCCCAGTTTGCCAGGCTAGTGAGAATATGGTGCAGGTGGGCACGCAGGCGGTTGGCTTTGGTCTGGTCATAGGTCCAGGGCGCGGCCTCGGCGCTGAGATAGGTGGACTGCGCCAGTTCCATCTGGATAGCGTGCAGCCCCTCGGTGGGGCGGCCATAGTGCCGCGTGGTCCAGCCGCCCTTGAAACGACCATTGAGCACCGCGCTATATCCTTTGGCCGCAGCGCAGGCATCAACCACGATCTTTTCAATGGCGGCATCACAGGTGCTGCCCATATTGGTGCCGGTGTTGAAATCCGGCAGGGTGCCGTCAAACAAGAAGGGAATATCGCCCCGGATCGAGTGGCAATCATAGAGAATGGCAAAACCGTGTTTCGCTTTCACCCGTTGCAGTTCCGCCGCCAGTGCTGCGTGATAGGGGGCGTGAAAGCTGTTCCGGCGGCGCTCGATCTCGGCCTCTGTCGGGGGTGTTGACCAGATGTCATTGCCGTCAAAATCCGTCAGCGGCACAAGGGCGGTGGTGTTCTGACCGGGATAAAGCGACTGACCCAAAGGGTCGCGATTGGCGTCAATAACATAGCGGTGGAACGTAGCGCGGACGGTTGTTGCCCCGTCCAAAACCCCTTCATAGAGCCTGTCTATGTGCCAATCGGTATCATCCACCCCCCTGCCCCGCGTGTTGAGCTTGGCTTCGATCTCGGGTGGTACATAGGTGCCGGTGTGCGGCTGACCCAGAACAATCGGACTGTCGCCACGGGTGATTTCAACAGGCGCGATCATCAGGAAAGCTCCGGCATGGCGATATCGGTGCAATGGGCAATGGTCCCGTCGGAAATCAGGGCAGAGGCCGCTTCGATATCCGGCGCGGTATAGCGGTCATCCCCCAGGGGTGGCACCTGCGCGCGCAGTCTGGCTATGACCTGTTGCAAGGCCTGGCTGGTGGGCAGCGGTGCGCGGAATTCAACGCCCTGCGTCGCACAAAGCAGCTCGACACCCAGAATGCGCTCCAAGTTCACGAGCATCTGCCCCAGACGTCGCGCGCCATGGGCCGCCATCGATACGTGGTCTTCCTGGTTGGCAGAGGTCGGTGTGCTGTCGGTGACGCATGGATTGGCCAGATGTTTGTTTTCGCTCATCAACGCTGCGGTGGTGACCTCGGCGATCATGTAGCCCGAGTTGAGGCCTGGGTTTGGTGTCAAAAACGGCGGCAGGTCGTGGCTCAGCACCGGATCGACGATCAAGGCGATGCGACGCTGGGCAATGGCACCGATCTCGGCAATGGCCAGTGCAATCATATCGGCGGCAAAGCCAACCGGTTCGGCGTGGAAATTTCCGCCCGACACAATCAGATCGGCGCCGGTCAGCACCAGCGGATTGTCGGTGGCGGCATTGGCCTCGATTTCCAGTGTGGTCGCCGCCTGTCGCAGCACATCCATAGCGGCGCCGACAACCTGTGGCTGGCAACGGATGCAATAGGGATCCTGCACCCGGGTGTCATCGTCGCGGTGGCTTTCGCGAATGACGGATCCATCCAGCAGCGCCCGCATCGTGATGCCGGCATCGATTTGGCCGCGATGACCGCGGAGGGCATGGATTTCAGGCTGCAATGGCGCGGTGGAACCCATGATGGCATCTGTGGTCAGTGCCGAAGTTACCAGCGCGCTTTGGGCCGCCTGCCAGGCCCCAAACAGGCCAGCAAGGCCAAAGGCGGTGGAAAACTGGGTGCCATTGATCAATGCCAGCCCTTCCTTGGGGCCAAGCTCAATTGGCGTCAGCCCCGCCGCTGTCAGCGCCTCACGCCCTGACATGGTCTTGCCGCCGAACTCTGCTTCGGCAGCGCCCATCATCACGGCCGCCATATGTGACAGCGGCGCGAGATCACCTGAAGCGCCAACTGACCCTTGGGCCGGAATGACCGGGGTGACGCCATTCTCGAGCATCGCTTCCAGCAGGTCGATGACCGCAAGCCGCACTCCCGAAGCGCCCCGCCCGAGGCTCAGCAGTTTCAACACCATCATCAGCCGCGCGTGGGCGCGGGGGATGGCGGGGCCGACGCCGCAACAATGGCTGAGGATCAGGTTGCGTTGCAGGGTGGCGGTGTCTTCGGCGGCGATCTTGACGCTGGCGAGTTTTCCAAAGCCGGTGTTCACCCCGTACACTGCTGCATCACCGGCGGCTGCGGCGGCAATGCGGGCATGGGCGCGTTCAATACCCGGGCGACAGCTGGGATCCAGACGTACGGCGCATTCTTCGCGAAACACGCGTTCCAATTGTGCCAAAGAAACATCGCCGGGGGTGAGGGTCAATGCTGTCATGACTGGCCTCCAAATATGCGGGCATGAAGCGGGTTGAAGCCGATGCGATAGG
>NZ_JBDWPJ010000013.1:0-39069 GCF_039971195.1 Pseudophaeobacter sp. | reverse complement strand
CGCCCGCCCTATGCGGGACGACCAGGTTATCCTGGCACCCATCCTCCTGGCTGGCGTCCGCCCGGGCACCGTCCACCGGGATGGCGACCACCACATCATCGGCCGCCGCATCATCGCCCCCCTCACTATCATCACGGCCGTTACTATTGGTATCCTTCCTGGGGTTGGTATTTCACCGCGACGCTGGCCGCTTCGACCCTGGTTTATGTTGCCACCAAACCTACGGATGGCTGCGAAGAAGTCATCGACAATGGCGAGAAGCTGATCCTCTGCGACGGGGTTATCTATCGCCCGACATACTATCAGGACGAGCAGGTCTACGAGATCGTCTCTCCGGCAGCTGAGGAAGCCATGGCCGAAGCCGACTCCATGTTGGGTCTGGCTCTGACCTCGCCCTTCACCCGTGGCCCTGCCGTGCGCGAGTTGCAAAACCTGTTGACGAGCTACGGCTATGATACCGGTTCAGTGGACGGAACCTTTGGCAAAAACACTGAGTCCGCGCTGATGTGGCTGCAGTACGACTACGGTCTGGAGCAGACTGGCAAGGTGGATGACGACACCGCCCGCGCTATGGGCATCTTGCCACCTCTGGAACCGGCTGAAACTGGCGAAGAAAGCATCTCGTCGGAGACAGCGCCTACTGCTGCTGAAGGCGAGACTTCACAAGATGGGGCTTCAGCAGCCCCTGAAGCCGCCGTAGAGGTCGAGACTTCGCCAGAAGCAGACGCGCCTGATAGTGAAGTCGAGACGGAACCGACAGAACCACAGGAAGCAGAGGCAGCAACTCCAGCTACCGATGCTCCGGGGGAAGAAGAGACACCGCCTAGCGATTAGTCTCAGACCCGTGGCAGGTCTGCTTTGACTTCAGCCTGCCGGGTCTGGTGCAAAGTTTAGGGCTGCTTCCAAAAGCGAAGCGGCCCTATTGCCTCGGCCCGCAGATTGCAGAACCGCGCCTACTTTTGGCTCTGTCTGCCCCACCAAGTTCCGGCAAGCGCCCTACCGGCAACAAAGGACTGCGCGCCCAGCCTGTCTTGAATGCGCAGGCATTCGTTCCATTTTATCATACGTTCCGAGCGGGTGAAGGAGCCAACCTTGAGCTGGTTGCTGCCCAGCCCAACCGCGAGATGGCTGATCGAGACATCTTCGGTTTCCCCAGAACGGGCCGAGACAATTGTCCCCCAGCCCTTGTCGCGGGCGGCGCGGAATGTCTCTAGGCTTTCGGTGACCGTCCCGGCCTGATTGACCTTGATCAGCACTGCATTGCAGGCGCCCTGGGCCTGTGCCTCTTTTACCAGCGCGGCATTGGTCACCAGATAATCATCCCCGATGATCTGCAGGTGATCGCCAAACCGGCGGGTGAACTCCACGGTGCCTGCTACATCATCCTCAGACAGAGGGTCCTCGATTGAGGCAATCGGGTAGCTGTCGATCCATTTGCCCAGCATGTCGATCATCTGACCGCTGTCCAGCTCACGATCCTCCAGCGCCAGCCGGTAACGACTATCGCTGCCAAATTCCGAAGCAGCAATATCCAGCGAGATAACCACCCGGTCGCCGGGTGTCTCCCCGGCCTTTTCAATGGCCGCCACCAGGGTCTCCAGTGCCTCTTCATTGCTGTCGAACATCGGCCACCAGCCGCCTTCATCTGCAACGCCTGCCAGCTTGCCCTTGGACTTCATAATGTCACCGGCGGCAAAATAGACCTCATTGGTGATCTCCATCACCTCGTCAAAGCTGCCCGCGCCGGGCACCATGATCATAAAGTCCTGAATATCGACGCGGCGCCCGGCATGGGCTCCCCCGCCAAAAATCTGGATTTCCGGCAAAGGCAGGGAGGGGGTGGTGCCCATGGCCTGTGCCACATGCCGCCACAGGGGTAGGCCCGCATCCGCGGCTGCTGCATGCAGAACCGCCAGGGATGTTGCCACGGTTGCATTGCCACCAAGCTGATCTTTGAGCGGGGATCCATCCAGCGCCAGCATTGCGCCATCAACACCGGATTGATCCCGAACGTCGCGGCCCGCCAGGGCGTTTGCAATTGATCCGTTCACGCTGGCCAGGGCGCGGCCTACATCTTTGCCCTGCAGCGCTGTGCCACCGTCCCGCAGGTCAATGGCCTCGCGGGTGCCACGTGAGGCGCCGGCCGGGGCGATGGCCCGCCCCAGCACACCATTTTCCAGGGTTACGTCCACTTCAACGGTGGGGTTCCCGCGCGAGTCCCAAACTCTGCGTCCTGTCACGGTTTTGATCGCGGTCATGCCTCTAGGTCCTTTAGATGAGTATCCACCGCATCCAGGAGTTCAGCCAAGGTAGCCACTGGCTGTTTGATCCGGGACAGGGCGATTTCGCGGATCTGGGTCCGCTGGGTTTCAGTCAGATATTCCACCGGCGATTTGCCATCAATCCGCGCCAGCATCAGCGCCGCGGTCAGACGGCAGATACGCGCCTCAAGCCCAGCAAGGGGCTCCCAGCAGACATGCGGGCTATAGGCCTGCCAGAACGTGCCCACAGCTGCAAAAAGCGCGGCGCGTGTCTGGGGCAGGTGGATGGCTTTGAGGATAAGATGATTTAGGAAAAACGAAGGATCAAAACTGGCATCCCCCACGGTTGCACATTCCGCATCCAACAAAAGGGGAGACCCTGCGCGGATGAGGATATTTTTAGGGCTGACATCGCCATGCACCAGGACCGCAGTGCTGGAGTATAGCTCATCAGCAAGCGTGTTTAGTGCCTCAGCCACTTCCGGGTGAGCTGCAGCTGTATAGCTCAGGTAAGGTTCGATCCGCAGGGCGCGGAAATCATCACGGTTGTGAAAAGCGGTGCGGTCAAAATCGCTCTGGCTGGAGGCTGCCTGAATGCGGCCAACCATATCCCCGATGGCGCTCACTTCTTGCTTTGGCATCTCACCAGCTAGCAGGGCTGTTTTCAACAGATAGATATCGTCACCGGACACGAACTCCATCACAAAGCCGTGCGCCTGTTCAGACCGGCCAAACAATCTCACAGCGCTATGGGGAACCAGTTCAGCAGCAACCTGGAGCCAAGCGTATTCAGCCGCATTGCGATGCACCGGCGCGTGCCAATCAGCTGCGACTTTTAGCTTTGGCAGGGCGAATTTGGCGCAGTAGTGGGCCTCCCCTACCCGAAGCGAAGCAATGTCTGAGGCCACGCCACCGGTCAGAGCGGTGATCTCATAAACATCACTGGCGGCTCCGAGGCTCAGGGCATCGATCAGGTCACGGCAGCGGGTGTCAAGCTCTTGCGTCATGGCTAGATCCAAATATGTTCACGTGAACATAAATTGATTACAGGCAGAGTTGTCAAGGCAACAAAAACGATTACTAGTGGTCAGACGAGCCTTAAGGAGCAGAAATTGGCCCGCGTCACGATCAAAACCATCGCCCAGGATCTCGGAGTGTCCCATATGACGGTGTCCCGAGCGCTGTCCGACAATCCCAATGTTCAGAAAGAAACCCGCGAGGCAGTGCACAAACGCGCCCGCGAGCTGGGATATGTCAAAAGTTCTGTTGCCATGGTCCTGCGCGGTGACAGCCCCCGGATTGCCGGCCTGTTGCTGCCCAATATCGTCAATGAATTTTATGCCCGGTTCGCCAATGAAATGGCGCTGGCCTGCGAAGCCCAGTCCTGGCAGTTGATTATCCACCTGACAAATGACGACCCAAAAGCCGAACAAAAAGCACTCGACCGGTTGCGGGAGGTTCAGGCCACATCTGTTGTGATGGTACCCGCTCCCGGCGGAGCAAAAGAACCCCTAGCCTCATCGGCGTCAATGCAGGTGATCGAGCTGATCCGTCAAAGCAGCCCAGACAGTGGCAACCCCGCGATCCTGGTTGAAGACCGCTCTGCCATTCACGCTGCCGTTCAACATCTGGCCGATGCGGGCCACCGCCAAGTCGCCTATATAGGTGCCGATAGTAACCTGACCAGTGGCCAGGGCCGGTTGCAGGCCTTTTGCGACGGCACCAAGGCGGCAGGCTTCCCTGCCAGCCTAGACCTGATCTGCACCGGTGCTCCGTCTTTTGATATGGGGCGGCGCCATGCGCAAAGGATCCTTGCGCAGGGGCAGGCAACGGCTTTGGTCTGTGGTGGGTTTGAGATCTCTAACGGGGCGCTCAGCGCCATAATGGACGCCAAAGCAGAACAGGGCGATGGGATTGCCTTTGTCGGCTATGGCGACCCATCCTTTTACGCATGGCTTGATCGCGGCCTGACCACCATTCAGGTGCCAGTGACACAGCTGGCCCAACGGGCGGCAGAGATGGTGACGTCTACTCATAGAAGCGATGAAAGCAAACAGAGCAGCTTTTTAGCGCAGCTCATCATTCGCTAGGGACAGACCAAAAGGCGGGCGCTTGGTTTTCGCTCGCCTTTTGAATTCGTTTCTAGGCTTCGCCCAAATCAACCTTCGCTCTGTGTGGCAGGCGCCTTGTTGGTGCCTTTGATCCATTCCCGCGTCCCCTGCAGAATGACATAGAGCACCGGCACAATGATCACGCCCAGAACAGTCGCTGCCAACATGCCGCCAAATACGGCAATGCCGATGGCCTGCTGGCTGGCCGCGCCAGCGCCGCTGGCGGCGAGCAAGGGAACAACCCCCAACAGGAAGGAGAGCGCGGTCATCATAACTGCCCGGAAACGCTGGCTGGCGGCCTCCATCGCGGCCTCGCGGATCGACAGGCCACTGGCCCGCCGCTCCATGGCAAACTCCACAATCAGAATGGCGTTCTTTGACGCCAGGCCAATCAGCATGATCATCCCGATCTGGGTATAGAGATTGACATCTCCCCCTGTCACCGAAACCGCTGCCAAGGCCCCGAACAGGGCCACCGTCACCGAGAGCAGAATGCCTATCGGCATGGTCCAACTTTCATACTGCGCCACCAGGAAGAGATAGGCAAAGAGCACCGCCATCCCGAGGATAATCACGACCAACCCACCAGAAGACTGCTGTTGCTGCGCCGTTCCGGTCCATTCAAAGGCATAGCCAGGCGGCAGCGCTGTAGAGGCCTCTTCTTCGAGCACGCGAATGGCATCCCCGGTAGAAAGCCCCGGCGCGGGCACCGCGGTCACTGTAGCGGCCCGGAACATATTGTAGCGGTTCAGCGCCACCGGCCCCAGTTCGTTGCGCACGGTGATCAGGGCGCCCATGGGCACCATTTCACCGCTTTGCGACCGCACATAGAGGTTATTCAGGTCTTCGACATTATCGCGGTATTCGCCATCGGCCTGCAGCATGACCCGGTAGACTCGGCCAAACAGGTTGAAGTCATTTACGTAGAAGGATCCCATATAGGCCTGCAACGTCAGGAAGACATCCGAGATCGCCACATTGAGGGTTTTGGCTTTTTCACGGTCAAGATCCACGTAGACCTTGGGAACATTGGCCCTGAAGGTTGAATAGGAGTGGCCGACATCCGGGCTTTGATTGGCGGAATAAACCAGCGATCCAATCGCCGCTGACAGATCCTGCGCCGAACCGCCGCCGGTCTGTTGCACCTTCATCTCGACCCCGGCGCTCATCCCCAATCCAGAGATAGGCGGCGGGTTGAAGGCAATGACATTGGCGCTGATCTCTTGGTTGGCCACCGCCATGATCTTGGCAAGGATGCCATCGGCGCTCAGCTCGTCGGTATCGCGCTCATCCCAAGGATCCAGGTTAGGAATGATCATGGCACCATTTGAACCAGAGCCATTCAACAGGCTGAAACCATTGACCACAACACTCGACTGAACACCGGGGATTTCAAGGATCTGTTTGTTGATCCGATCCGTCACCGCCTCTGTCCGCTCCAATGAGGCAGCATCAGGCAATTGCACATCGACAAAGAGATAGCCGTTGTCTTCCAGCGGAATAAAGCCCGCAGGCAGGGCCTTCATTAAGCCGCCAGAGCCAAACATGATGGCCGCCAGAATGGCCAGGGCGATCAGCGGCAGGCGTACCAGACGCCGGACAATGCCGACATAGCCGCCGCGCACCCCATCAATGCCTTTTTCGAACGTGGCAAGCACACCCGTGGGTGGGCCAGAGCGCGGTTTCAGGATCAGTGAACACAGCGCCGGAGAAAGGGTCAACGCGTTGATCGAAGAGATCACAACAGCGGTCGAAATGGTCACCGCAAACTGCGAATACAACCGTCCGGTGATGCCGGGCATGAAGGTGACCGGTACAAAGACCGCCAGCAGAACCAGGGTTGTGGCAATCACCGGGCCGGTGATTTGCCCCATTGCCTTGCGGGTGGCGTCAGCCGGGCTCAACCCCTCTTCGGCGATGATCCGTTCGACGTTTTCCACCACCACAATGGCGTCATCCACCACGATGCCAATCGCCAGCACCAGGGCAAACAGCGAAATGGTATTGAGCGACATGTCAAAGGCCAGCAGGAAGGCAAAGGTCCCGATCAATGATACCGGAATGGCTATGGCCGGGATAACCGTGGCCCGCCAATTGCCCAGAAAGACAAAGACGACTGCGATCACCAGCACAAAGGTCTGCATCAGAGTTGTGACAACATCGCTGAGCGATTGTTCGACAAATTTGGTGGAGTCAAAGGGCACATCATAGGTTACATCATCGGGAAAGGCGCGCGCCAGTCGCTCCAGCTCTGCTTCGACTCCTTCGGCCACGGCCAGGGCATTAGCCCCCGGTGCCTGGTAGACCGCCAGAACGGTTGCGGGTTTACCCGAATAGCGGCCCGAGGCGTTATAGTAGCTGGCCCCCAGCTCTACTCGTGCCACATCGCCGATCCGCACAATGCTGCCGGCATCGCCGGAACGCAGCACGATGTCCTGGAACTCTTTTACCGTGGTTAGGCGGCCCTTGGATTTGATGGTATATTGAAACTGCTGGCCGGTTGGGATCGGGGGCGTGCCGATCTGACCTGCCGAGACCTCCAGGTTTTGCTCGCGAATGGCCGCGATCAGATCAGCAGGCGTCAGCCCCAGACCCGCCATGCGATTTGGATCCATCCACATCCGCATCGAGTATTCAAAATTGGTCATGATGTCGGCCTTGCCAACACCCGCGACCCGCGCCAGCGCGTCTTTTAGATTGATCGCGGCATAGTTCGACAAAAAGACTTCGTCATAGGTGCCATTGGGGGAGGACAGCGCCACCAGCAATAGCATATTGGTTGATGATTTCTGGGTGACCACGCCCGAGTTGGTGACTTCGGTGGGCAAAGACGAGGTCGCCTGCGCCACCCGGTTTTGCACATTGACCGAAGCAATATCGGGGTCGGTTCCAACCTCAAATGTGACGGAGAGCGAATAGCCGCCATTGTCGTTACTGTCTGAAGACATGTAGATCATGTCGTCCACACCGTTGACCTGGGCCTCGATGGGGGCCGCGACGGTGTTTTCCACGGTTTCAGAGCTGGCGCCGGTATAGTTGGCGCTGACATTGACCACAGGCGGGGTGATTTCCGGGAACTGTTCGACCGGCAGCACCGAGAAACCAATGATCCCCATGATGGTCAGCACCAGTGAGATTACAAAGGACGTCTTGGGACGTGCAATAAAGATTGAGGAAAACACGCCTATTTCTCCTCTGCCGCGCCGGCCAGAACCGCATCCACCGCCACTCCGGGTCGCACCCGCTGAAGCCCCTCGACGATGACGGCTTCTGCCTCACGCAGCCCGTCTATGACCACTACGGCGGTTTCTTCCTGCCGCCCAAGGGTGACATAGCGTTGTTCAACCGTTTGCTGCGCGCCAACGACAAGAACAAAATCGCCCCGCTGGTCCCGCTGAACAGCCGCCTGCGGGATCATCAGAACCTTGCGGGGAGCCGTGGATTCGATACGTACATTCAAAAAGGAGCCTTCAACGATCATTCCCCGTGCATTGGCAAATTCTGCCCGCAGGGTGATTGTCCCGGTGGAAGGATCGATCTGGTTGTCCGCAAAGACCACCCGACCTGCTTCCTCCAGTTCCTGCCCATTTGGCAGTATCACAAACACATCCGGGGCCTTTGGGTTGTTGGCCACCTCGCCAACACTTGCGCCAAAGTTTTCAATTACGTTCATCAGCTGTTTTTCTGTCAGCGAGAACTCCACGTACATTGGCGCCGTCCTGATCAGGGCGATCAACGGCTTGGTTGTTGGACCAACCAATTCGCCCGGGCTGACCGACGTGCGGCCAACCCGCCCTGCAAACGGCGCATGGACAACCGTGTAGCTCACATCAAGCTTGGCCATCTGAATGGCCGCTTCAGCGATTTTCACTTGGGCCTCGGCCACCTGATTGTTGGCCAGGGCCACATCCCGGTCTGCCTCTGTGCCAGAGCCACGGCGGAACAGTTCTGCTTTGCGTTCCAGTT
Organism: Pseudophaeobacter sp.; assembly: GCF_039971195.1. Classification (GTDB taxonomy): domain Bacteria; phylum Pseudomonadota; class Alphaproteobacteria; order Rhodobacterales; family Rhodobacteraceae; genus Pseudophaeobacter. Next base: position 30,731 of record NZ_JBDWPJ010000013.1, on the reverse strand, counting down.
CTACTGCGGAAAGCTTCAGGTTGGCTTCGGCCTGAGCCTTGTCAGCCTGACGGGCGGCCAGGGTAGCCTCATAGGTGTCTGGTTCAATCCGGAACAGCACATCGCCTTCAACAACCTCTTGGCCGTCCTCAACGACGATTTCATCCACAAAGCCACTGACCCGCGCGACAATCTCGACCTTGTTGACGGCCTCTCCGCGGCCAATGAAGGTGACCTCATCGATCAGATCCGCTGTATAGGCTGCGGCGATTGACACCTTTGGAGCGGCCGCCTCCTGAGCTAGAGCCGCCCCGGACGTTGCTCCAAAAATCGCACCCCAAAGGATCGCTTTTATCGTTGAATGGCCAGCAGAGCTCATGTGTAATACCCTATTTAAGAACAGTACTAAGGGGCCCTAGTCTCTGGAAACTCATTCAGAATTTTGGTCTCAGGGCTTTGTAGCAGTCATACACAGCGGATGCTTATGTGCAACGATGCATCGCGACTGTTGGAGGGTAAAAGCGAGATCAGGCCGAGGCCATTGCAGAGACGTTAGAACATGCCGTTGTCATTGGCACTGGTCTCCGGCAAGACCTGCAACACATCCCAGTGCTCCACCACTTTGCCATTCTGGTCGAGGCGGAAAATGTCAATTCCGGCATATTCCAGCCCCTCTGGCCAGATCTGGTGGCAATGCAGAACCACCCTGTCACCTTCGGCCAAGGCGCTTTTAACGATCACCCGCTTGCCTGGGTACTCGGCGGCCATCCTTTCAAAATACTCCACAAAGGCCTCTTTGCCGTCGCCGACATGCGGGTTGTGCTGAGTATACTCGGCCCCGGCATAGGTCTCGATCGCCTGGCGCGGTTGGCAATCGTTGAACATCTGCTCATAAAACGCGATCACATTGCGTTTGTTCTGCTCCAAATCCACCATTGTACCCCTTACCCCTTCCTCGCATGCCACCTTGACCACGGATGCCGACTATCAAAGCCAAACAGGCCAAGGCTTGCAGGCTGAGGCTATAGCTCAATTCCCCGCTTGTCTGTGCTCTACAAGCGAAAACCCCTGTAACAGTCTGATTGTCACGAAGATGGCAATAGAATTAATCTCTTAAGGGCCTTAGATTGAAGCAAGATGATTGGATCAGGCTGGGTTTTGGATGGGTTTTCGCGTTTTGACTGGATACAAAAACCTGTTGGCTGCTTTGACTTGGGTGTTTCTGGCCCAGGCAGTGATGAGCCAGGACAACACACCGGCCGAGCCTGCCTATGTTGGATCCGCCAGCTGCAGCAATTGCCATGCGGAGGCCGCTCAAGACTGGCAAGGCTCGCATCACGCTCTCGCCTGGACAGCGCCCTCGTCTGCCACAGTTCTGGGGGCTTTTGACGACCGCTCCTTCTCGCATCGCGGCACCACCACCCGGTTCCGTCAGCAAAATGGCACCTATCTGATCGAAACCGATGATGCCGTCGGCGGCAAACAGCAGTTCACGGTGGTTGGCGTTGCCGGGATTGAGCCGCTGCAACAGTATATCATTGAGACCGAGCCTGGCCGAATGCAGTCCTTTGATGTGGTCTGGGACACCGTGAAACAAGAATGGTTTCATCTATATCCCGATCAGGTCCTGGCGCCGGACGATGGGTTTCACTGGAGTGGTCCTTATAAAAACTGGAACGCCCGCTGCGCCGAATGCCATGCCACCGGGTTTGAAAAGAACTATGAGCCCCGCGCCAGAGTCTACCAAAGCCGTCAGGCCGAAATCGGCGTCGGCTGCGAGGCCTGCCATGGCCCGGCTCAGGCGCATCTGGACTGGGCAACAACACAAAACCCTCTCAAGCCGGGTCAATGGACCGGAGTGAATGCCATAGGACTGCGGCTCAATCTGAACGCCAGCCCGGATGCCAATTCAGAACTGCGTAACTATCTGGCAGGCACAGACCAGCCGCTCAGTCCGCTGACCCATCCTGAGCGTGAAATCCAGCAATGCGCCGGCTGCCATTCGCGCCGCGAACCTTTTGAGGGCGGCAACCCCCTGCCCGGCACCCCGTTTCACGATGCCTATCGGCTCAGCACTCTGCGTTCTGGGCTGTATCACCCGGATGGTCAAATTCAGGATGAAGTCTATGTCTACGGCTCGTTCCTGCAGTCAAAGATGTATGCCAATGGTGTCACCTGCAGCAATTGCCACAATCCGCATACGGCTAAACTCAAGATTGAAGGCAACGGGCTGTGCACCCAGTGTCATTCGCCTGGAGGCAACCCAGATTTCCCGTCGCTGACGCAGAAAGCCTATGATGATCCTTCCCATAGCTTCCATCCCACGGGCAGCGAGGGGGCGCAGTGCAAAAACTGCCATATGATCGAACGCATCTATATGGGAGTGGACGGGCGGCGCGATCACTCTTTCCGTATTCCGCGCCCGGATCTGAGCGTGGAGACCCGGGCCCCCAATGCCTGCACGGATTGCCATACAGAGCAAACTGCAAAATGGGCGGCGGATACTGTGGCAGACTGGTTCCCGGACAGCCAGTATCGCAGCCCGCATTTCTCGCAGATCATTGCGGGCGCGCGCAATGATCTGCGTGGCCATGCGGCGGGGCTGGTTGAGCTGGCCGAATACGAGGAGTTGCCCGCCCTTGTCCGGGCCTCGGCGCTGGATATGCTGATACCCCTGGCGGACGCCGGATTGGCAGCCCGTCTGGAGCCGCTTTTGTCCAGTCCTGATCCGCTGGTGCGGGTGTCCGCTATTGCCCTGCAACGCGGCGCGCCTGAAACAGAGCGGTCTCAGCGTCTGGTAGGTCTGCTTGGCGACCCGGTCAAAGCTGTGCGCATAGCCGCGGCGCGCGGGTTTCTGGGCATGCGCATCGCCTATATGCCCGAACGGATGAACCGCAACCTCAACCAGGCAATGTCGGAGTGGCAGGCCTCGCTGTTTGTCAAAGCTGACTTCCCAGAATCGCAGCTGGTTCTGGGTGGCATTGGCCTGACCACACGGCGGATGGACATGGCCTTGCAGGCCTTTGGCGAGGCCGTTGAACTGGATCCGCAACTGACCCAGGCCTGGGTCATGATTGTCCGCATTCATGATGCTCTCGGGGACCGCACGGCAGCGCTGGAAGCACTGGACCACGCCATTGAGCTAAACCCAGAGGATGTACAGCTCAACCTGATGCGAGCAGATCTAAAGGGGTAGGCCGCGCGTGAGCATCACCCATGTCATTTTTCAAATCAAACCTTTCCATAGTGAGTGAGTGGATTCTGTAAAATTGATGTATTTTCCTTACATCTTTCAAGTGGGATCAAGAAACACCTTTGGAGTGGAAAGCGATTTTCCGAACGAAACGCAAAGGTTTTCCTTGAGATGTCCAGTGAACACACCATTATTGTCGCATCTGCAGGAGGAACGACTCGATGCGACAAAATATTTCAACAAATTTTTCCACAACCCGAAAATTCGGCATTGCCCTGAGTACGGCAACAGCATTTTTCCTAGCCGCCCCCGCATGGGCGCAGGACAAACCCAATATCCTTGTGATCTGGGGCGATGATATCGGCCAATCGAATATCTCGGCCTATACCATGGGTCTGATGGGCTATCAGACGACCAATATCGACCGGATTGCCAATGAGGGCATGATCTTCACCGATTATTACGGCGAGCAATCCTGCACCGCCGGCCGCTCTTCCTATATCATGGGCCAAAGCGTCTTTCGTACCGGTCTTTCCAAAGTTGGCCTGCCCGGCGCCAAAGAGGGCATGCAGGTCGAAGACCCTACCATTGCAGGCCTCTTGAAGGCTGAAGGCTATGTGACCGGTCAGTTCGGCAAGAACCACCTTGGTGATCTTGATGAAATGCTGCCGACCAACCACGGTTTTGATGAATTCTTTGGCAACCTCTACCATCTGAACGCCGAGGAAGAACCGGAAAACGAAGATTACCCCGGCGATGCCATCATGGCGGATGGCCGCACCTTCCGCGAAGCATTTGGCCCGCGTGGCGTTCTTCGCTCCTCGGCTGATGGTGAAATTGAAGATACCGGCCCGCTGACGAGAAAACGGATGGAAACCGTAGATGATGAAACCATCGCAGCGGCGATTGATTTCATGCAGCGTGCGGTTGACCAGGAAAAACCCTTCTACGTCTGGTGGAATGGTACCCGGATGCACTTCCGAACCCATGTGAAAGACGAGTTGCGCGGTATTTCCGGCCAGGATGAATATGGTGATGGCATGGTCGAGCATGACCGTCACGTCGGCATGCTGTTGGACAAAGTCGATGAGCTCGGCATCGCCGACAATACCATCGTGCATTACTCCACCGACAATGGTGTTCACATGAACACCTGGCCTGACGCCGGCATGACGCCCTTCTTTGGTGAAAAGAACACCAATTGGGAAGGCGGCTGGCGGGTGCCATCGATGGTGCGCTGGCCCGGCAAGATCGAAGCCGGCAGCATCTCGAACGAGATCATGCACCACATGGACTGGCTGCCAACCTATATGGCCGCTGCAGGCAATGCCGACATCAAGGAACAGCTGCTTGAAGGCGGTGTTCAGGCCATTGGCCGCGAATACAACGTCCATCTGGATGGCTATAACTTCCTGCCGCATCTAACCGGTGAAGTTGAAACAGGCCCCCGCAATGAGATCTTCTATTTCTCTGATGAGGGCGACCTGACAGCGCTGCGTTATGATGACTGGAAACTGATCTTCATGGAGCAAAAAGCCTATACAACCCTACGCGCCTGGATCGAACCCTGGACCGAACTTCGGGTGCCACTGATCATCAACCTGCGTCGTGACCCCTATGAGCGCGCCTACCGGACCTCCAACACCTACTATGATTGGCTGATCGACAGAGCCTATCTGCTGGTTCCAGCCCAGGCCTATGTGGCCCAGTTTCTGGGAACTTTTGAAGCCTTCCCCCCACGGCAAAAAGCCGGGTCATTCTCGCTCTCCAAGGTGATGGAAAAAATGACAGCAAACGTCGGCAGCAACTAAGCCGGACGGTCAAAATAACGGTGCCGGCAGTTTCCAGCCGGCACCGTTGCTGCAAAGTCTGAGTCGCTCAATCGCTTGGAACCACCTTACGGATGAAGGACATAAAATGGCCATGGCCATAACAATGGTGCAACTTTGCACAGAAATTCAATGGGTTCGGCGCGCGAGCGGGGCTCTTAATCTCTTGCATCCATGTTGTGAGTGCGCGACGTGATCTCCGGGCCCGACAGACGCGAAGGCGGAATAAACACACTATCCTTCTGGGCCAAACTCGCGGTCATTACTGCAGTGGTTATTTCAGGGCTGGTCTTTGGCGCCGGTTTTCTCATCCCGCTGACCTTTGCACTGATCCTTTTTGTCCTGCTGACCGCGGTGATTGACTGGATTGCAGGTCAAAAAATCGGCGACGCCCCGGTTCCACGGTGGCTCGCCCATATCATTGGCATTCTACTGGTTCTGACCGGCCTGGGCGCAACGCTTCTGATCCTCGGCAACCAAGCTACAGGGGTCTCCGAAGCTTTGCCGCGATATGAGGCAAAATTGGCCCAGATTATCGCCCGACTGATTTCTGCCATCGGTGAGGAGAACGCCAAAATTGTACAAGATGGTATAGCCAGTCTGGACTATTCCGCATTTGCGGCCACAACCTTCAACAGTGCAAGTGCCTTTCTATCCGGTTTTTTGCTGGTGCTGCTCTATATTCCCTTCCTGATGAGCGAACGAGCTCCGATGCAGGAAAAACTGAAGCTGGCTGCGGGTGATCCTGAGACCGGTCTTCAGATTGCCTCTATCCTCTCGGATATTTCCGAAGGGGTGCAGAAATATGTTGGCATCAAAACCGTTGTCAGCCTGATTACTGGCCTCTTGTCCTATGCCGTAATGAAACCCATGGGCCTGGACTTTGCCGAAACCTGGTCCGTTCTGACTTTCATGTTGAACTTCATCCCGTCTATCGGATCCGTGCTGGCAGTCATCTTTCCAGCCCTGGTGGCGCTGGTTCAGTTTGATACCCTTACTCCATTCCTGATCATCGTCTTTGGCTGTGGGATAGTGCAATTCACCATCGGCAACATCCTTGAACCCGCCTTGACCGGCAAATCACTCAACCTGTCGCCCTTTATGGTGATCCTGTCCCTGACCTTTTGGACCTCGATCTGGGGCGCCCCCGGCGCCTTGCTGAGTGTGCCAATCACAGTCTGTGTCCTGATCGTTTTCTCACATCTTCCCGCCACCAGACCGGTGGCAATCCTGATGTCAGGCGACGGCCAATTGAGGTCAAGTTCTGAACCGGAAAGACCCACATTGGGAAAGTCCAAGCCGCCGGTCAATTCGCAAATGGCGGCGCAGACAGGGGAAGCGGATTAATGGCAACCAAAGCACAGCTGGAAGCCGAACTAAAAACTCTGAAGGCTGAAATGGCCCATCGTCGGAAAAGCGTCAAAGACGATGAGTTGGACGAGACACCTGAGAGCGAGAAACCTTCAGATAGCACTGTGCCGGGCGACGCTGCGGAACTGGAAGATCTATGGGCGCAGTTACAAGGTGAGCTTGCAGATCTGTCCAAAAAACAACCGGTTCTGACCCTCGTTGGAGCCCTGGCACTGGGGTTCATCCTGGGGCGTGGATCGAAGTGAGGAAGCAGACATGAGCCAGAACCTGGCACGTTCCCTTGAGAAAAGCAGAAGCCGCATCACCCGCAACGCCAGCATAGCTCTGCGCGCCGAGCGCATGATGTCCCGGCGCCGACTGGCAGTTATTCGCTCGCAAACCGGGCTCATGGCCTTTGCCGGGCTGATCGGCGCCATCGGGCTTGTTATGCTTAATGTGGCCGCCTTTTTCTGGCTGGCCGAAACTCAGGGCAAGGCCGCCGCAGGGTTGATCGTGGCGGCGGCGAATTTCCTGCTTGCCGTTCTGCTGGTGCTTTTTGCCAATCGGCTGTCGGTCGAACAGGAACTGGAACCCGTCCGAGAGGTGCGCGACATCGCAGTCGAGGAAATCGAGGCCGAAGTCGATATGGCCTTGGATGAAATTGGTGAAATTGCAGAAAACCTACGCCGAATGTCCAAAGATCCCTTTGGCAGCGCGCTGCAGTCCATCCTGCCGCAGCTGATTACGCTGCTCGCCAAGTCCAAAAAGTGAGCTCAAGGAGAAGGTGATGACGGGAATAGACTTCTTTGCCTGGTTTGTTTTGATCACGCTTGTTGCCACAGCGATTGTTGTCTTTGTGGTTCTGGCCATGCTGCCCGGGAAAATTGCCCGCGACAGAGGCCACCCCCAACAGGAAGCAATCAATGTGGCAGGCTGGCTTGGTGCAATCGCGGGCGGTGTCTTCTGGCCGCTGGCCCTGGTATGGGCCTTCATCAAATCTCCGATGGCGGCTGACAAAACACCGGAGGCCGACCAGTGATCGTATTCCTGACGCTTCTCTACGTTGGCCTTCTTTTTGTGCTCACAAAAATGAAGATCGTACCAAACACCAAGGGTGTCTGGTTGACCGTGATCCTCTATGACGCGGTTTTGTTTATCTTCCTGTTCATTCCTATGCAGTGGGGAGCCCCTACAGGCCCGGTCCGGATGATGACCCGCACGGTGCAGATCATTCCCAACGTCAGCGGGCAGGTGATCGATATTCCGGTTGAGGCCAATACCCCACTGAACCAGGGCGATTTGCTGTTCCAAATCGACCCGGAACCCTTTCAGCAAGCGGTAGATCTAGCAGCGGCCTCCTTGGTTCGGGTGAAAGCTCAGACCAGACAGGATCTTGAATCCTTGGACAGCGCCAAGGCGCAGCTGCGGCAAGCGCAGGCGCAGCGGGTCCTGGCGCAATCGCGATTTGACGATGACAGCAAGCTGGTGGAAAGCGGAACAATTTCCGAAAACCGCCTGGAACTGCGCACGGCCAATCTGGACGCAGCCATTGGCACCGTCGAAGCAGCCTCGGCTGCAGTGCGGCGCCTGGAAGTAGAGATCGGCGCGGTCACCGAAGAGGGTGTGATTGCCAAGGTTGCCGAGGCCCAAACGCGGCTGGAACAAGCCCAGTGGAACCTGGAGCAAACCTCGGTCCGCGCGCCGGGTGAGGGCTATGTCACCAATCTCGCCTTGGCCGAAGGGCAGCGGGTCACCAACCTCCCCTTTATGCCAGCAATGGCCTTTGTCGATACTTCGGAACGGTTGCCACTGGCTGAGATCCACCAGATCTATCTACGCCATGTTAGGCCAGGCCAAGAAGTTGAAATTGCGATTAAAACCCAGCCAGGTCGGCTCATCACCGGGACCGTCGACCGCATTGTTCCCGCCGTCTCTCGCGGTCAGGCTCTGAACACTGGATCAATCGCCGCATCCGGGAACATCGTCGCCGAACCCTTCCTCGTCCGTCTGAACCTTGACGCTCCCGAGGAGCTGGGAGTTCTTCCTCCCGGAGCTGTCGGAGCGGTGGCAATCTACACTGAAAGTGTGACTTCAACTCATGTCATCCGCCGAGTGATGATCCGCATGACCTCAATCATTAACTACCTGAATCCGGCGCTATAGCCGGTTTCACCCCCAAGACTATTTTCCATTCAATTTCACATACAAACTGACAGCGAACAGGAGTTTGACCCAATGGACAAGTTTATAGCAGTGGTCTTTGACAGTGAAGAAACCGCCTACAAGGGTTCCGAAGCCCTTGGTGAGTTGCACAAAAATGGAGATCTGGTGCTCTATGCTCAAGGCGTCATCAGCAAGGACGGTGACGGCAATCTTGATCTCAAAAAGGCCGAGGATGAAGGCCCAATTGGCACTGCTTTTGGTATCCTGATGGGGGCAATGGTTGGTGTCTTGGCCGGGCCTGCTGCCGTTGCGGCGGGCGCGGTGGTCGCAGGATCGGCAGCAGCAGCAACAGCAGCCGGGTCAGGCATGTTGGTTGGCAGCATGACCGGTGGGGTTTTCGGTATGTACCGTGACCTTTGGGTGGCAGGCATCGACGCCTCGGTAATCGAAGCCGTTTCGCTGGAACTGGAGCCTGGGAAAAGCTGCCTTGTTGCCTCCATCGATGAGGTCTGGACCGCCCCGCTGGATGTCCGGGTCAAGGATCTGGGCGGCACATTGTTTCGCAAACCTCGCATTGACGTCGTTGACGACCAGCTGACGGCGGAAATGGCTGAATTTGACCGTGAACTCACCGAACTGGACGCTGAACTGGACGCCGCCGCAGACAATATGTCCGCGGCTATCAGTGAAAAAGTGGCGGCCAGCAAAGCAAAGATCAAGGCAGCAGGTGCCCGCATTGACAAGCGCCTGAATGATCTGGACGCTGAATTTGACGCGCGCGTTGCTGCGCTGGATGCTCAGATCGAAACCTCCGTGGATGAAGCCAAGGCCAAGTTCAAAAAACGCAAAGCGGAAATCACCGTTGATTACCACGAACGCAAAGCCAAACTACAAAAGGCATCTAGTCTGGCCGCTGAAGCCCTGAGCTGAACGGAACTGGCAGGAGAAGGATTGGGAATGAGGGTTCCAGATGAGCTTTGAGGTCGGCCTTCTCCTGCTCTTTTGCCTGGAAGTTGCAGGTATTTATTGCGCAGTCCTGGCGGTTAAACATGCCCGCACGCCGCAGGGCTCTGTTGCCTGGATCGCTTTTTTGCTCACAGTGCCTATTGTTGCGGTCCCGGCCTATCTCTTCTTTGGGACATTCAAGTTCACCGGCTATGTCATCGGCCGCCGTGACAGCGTACGCATTGTCAGCGGTCTGGAAAGGCACCGCGACGCCAACCCTCCGACCCAGATCCAAAACCAACAGATCTATAATGCTCTGGAAGAGATTGGCGATATTCCGGTCACCACGGGCAGCAATCTGGAGCTGCTGATCGACGGGGCTGCCACCTTTGAGGCTATTTTTGCTGCCATCGCCAAGGCGCAGCAGTATGTGCTGGTGCAATCCTATATCATCAACGACGACAAAATCGGTGGCCGCCTGCATGATTGCCTGTCCGAAAGCGCCCGCGCCGGCGTCAAAGTCCGACTGATCTATGATGCCGTCGGCTGCGCCAAACTCCCGCGCAGCTATCTGGAAAGCCTCCAATCAAATGGCATTGAAGTGGTGAACGCCCATGCCCGGCGAGGCCCCAAAAGCCGCTTCCAGATCAATTTTCGCAACCACCGCAAAGCCGTCATCATCGATGGCGAGGTCGGCTTTACTGGCGGCTTAAACATGGGCGACGAATATATGGGAGAGAACCCAAAGTTCGGCCCCTGGCGCGACACCCACGCACGGCTGCAGGGATCTGTTGTGCTTCAATTGCAGCTGGTCTTTGCCGAGGACTGGCACTGGGCCACCCATGAGGATCTGACGCCGATCCTGAACTGGCAACCCAGCCTCGCTGCCGCCAACAAGGATGCAGTGCTGGTGGCCACCGGGCCGGGCGATGATTTTGATTCCGGCAGTTTCTATTTCTGCACCCTGATCAATGCCGCCACCGACCGGCTGTGGATCGCGTCACCCTATTTTGTGCCGGAAAACGATATCCTGACCGCACTGAAACTGGCCGCTATGCGCGGCGTTCAGGTACGCATCCTTATGCCGGAAGTGAGCGACCACAAAATCCCCTGGCTTGCCGCCCTGGCCTATCTGGATGAGGTCATGGAGGTAGGTGTGGAAATCTGGCGCTACAATCAAGGGTTCATGCATCAAAAGGTGGTACTGGTGGATGACAGCATCACCTCGGTGGGCACGACCAATCTGGACAACCGTTCTTGCCGGTTGAATTTTGAAGAAACCGTGGTGGTTTTTGACAAAGACCTCGCCGACGAAACTGCCGCGATGTTGGAGGCAGATTTTGATCGCTCCTTCCGTCTCACCCAAAGCCTGTCACAGCGTGGGTTTCGCCAACGTCAAGGCGCCCCGATTGCGCGACTTTTCAGTCCCCTTCTGTGATCCATACTCCCTGTTGTTCTAGCGCTGACTCTATAGGGGATCTTTGCCATTGTCGTCGGAAGAGCCCGTGACATCGTGACCCAAATGAACTGTACGCGTTGGATAGGCCAGCGTGGTTCCGGCCTCTTGAGTGATCCGCAGCACTGCCAGCAACAGACGATCCAGCACCGCTAGGTAGTCCTGATAATCAGGTCCAGTGGTCCAGACATAGATCAGGATATCAACCGAACTGGTACTAATCGCATTGACGTAGATATGCTTGGCGGCATCCTCGGACAAGTCAAAATCGCCGGATGCGCGATGGTACTTGATCAGCCCGTCTCGCACCGCTTCGATTTGTGCCTGGGTGGAGGATAACACCAACCCGACCGAGAGCTTCACTCGGCGGCGCGTGCGCGAAGAATAGTTCAGCACCACCGAATTGGCCAAGTCCGAATTTGGGATATGACGCGGAATTTGGTCAAACCCCACCACCAGGGTTGAGCGCAGATCAATGCGGCGCACAGTGCCGACAAATTGGCCCTCCACCTCTATGGCATCCCCGGTTTCAAAGCGTTTTTCGCTGATATTGGACATGCCCGCAACGAGGTTACGGATCAGATCCTGGGTAGCGATGGCCAGCCCGGCCCCCAAAACACCAACCCCGGTGAGGGCGCCCCCGATATCAACTTCCCAGACCTCGAGCAGTGCGGTCAGGCCAAACAAAAGGATCGCAAACTGAGTGACTTTTTGAACCCAATCTATTTCTACTCGAAAATCCTTGACCCGTTTATCCCGTAGCATTGAAGCAAATGGCCCGCTCAGCTGAAACCAGGCGCCAAACACCGCTACCACCGCAACCGAAGCGAGGATCCGACGACCAAAATTACCAAAAAGCTCCGGGGGCGCAAAAATTTCCAACACAAAATAGAGCGACAGGGTGACGACCAGTATCTCAACGGCAGAGCGCAGCTCAATGGCTACCACCTCGGAAATTGTAACCGAGAACTGGTTCAAAAGCCCCTGCAAAGCCTTGATGCCCCACTTTGACAAAGGTTTCCGGCACAAGAAAACAATGGCCAACGACAGTGCGGCCAAACCCACATGTTCCCAGTTCACCGTCGCAAACCACGTTCTAGTTCCATCCAGGGCGATGCCAATTGAGTTTGGGAAGTCTTCCGGGGTGTTGTTCACGGTGCTGCTACCAATATGCTAGGTCAAAAAAGTTATACGCGGAGCGCGGTGGGCAAAATCAATGAAACCCATAGAATACACTGCCCATGGCCCATTTTGAGGATAGCAAAGCTGCCCAAAAACACCACTGAATTGGTTCCGGAGCGAAAGGTCGGCAGGACAATCCGCCATTGCCCTCGCATCTCGGGTCTTCGCTCGCAACTCCCGAAAAACACGTTGGAATACCCTACCAATATGCTAGCCTATTCTCAGCACAGAGCGACGGGATTGGCGCTCTTGTTTGCTGCATTTGAGGCCTTCGCTTTTGCCCCCACTGAGCCGCGCTGATCCAGGATCACCCAAGGGACTTTACATAGATGATACAAAACGCCGCTTTTCTCGCCGCCGTCTCTAGCCTGATAGTGACCTGCGCAACCGGAGTGTCCGCACAGCAGGGCGCATCAACGCCGCCGCGTCTGGTGTTGCAGATCACCGTCGACCAGCTGCGCCCTGACCTGATCAGCCGATATTCCCGTGGCTATGGCGTGGGCGGTTTCAACTACCTGCTGCGCAATGGCGCGGTTTTTAAAAATGCTCATCACGCCCATGCCAATACCGAAACAATTGTTGGCCATACCACCCTGGCCACCGGCGCGGATCCGGCCATTCATGGCATGGTGGCGAACCTCTGGTTTGATCGCAAAGAAGGGCGGCAGTTCTACAATGTACAGGACGAAGAATTCCCGCTGTTGGGTGCAAAAGGCGTCGATCAGGAAGATGAAATCGATCCAACCCAGCGGGCCGCCACCACCGACGGGCGCTCGCCGCGCGCCATTCTGACCTCCACCATCTCGGATGAGATCGCCCAGTATTTTGGCCCCAAGGCCAAGGTCTTTGGTGTTTCAGTGAAGGATCGCGGTGCCATTTCCATGGCCGGTCATGCAGGTACTGCCTATTGGTTTTCCAAATCCGAAGGTAGGTTTGTCACCAGCAGCTATTACCGCGAAACTTATCCCCATTGGGTCGAGGCCTGGACAGAAAAAGACCTGGTTGGTTCCTATTCTGACACCAGATGGACCCTGTCGCAGCCCATTGAGAATTACGCTTTTGCCGATCGCGATGACCAGCCCTGGGAGACGTCCCTGCCGGGTTGGGGTACTGTGTTCCCGCATGAATACGGACCTGTCGGCAGCTCCTATTTCACCACCTTCCTGACCCTCAGCCCGGCCGGCGATGCCCTCACGGTGGATTTCGCCAAAACACTGATCGATGTGGAAAAACTGGGGTCAGATGCGGTGACCGATTACCTCTCAGTCAGCCTCTCCTCGACCGATTATGTTGGCCATATCTTTGGCCCCTCCAGTCTGGAATCCGAAGACAACATGAAACAGCTGGACCTGCAGCTGGCCGATCTGCTGGGTTTTGTTGATGCCCGCATTGGGCTGCGCAACACGCTGTTGGTCCTCTCGGCTGATCACGGCGCGGCAGAAAACCCCGGCTATCTGGAGACACTCGGTATTGAGGCGCAACTGTTTGATTTTGACGATCTCGACACCACCCCCGGTATCCAAAGGTTAAAAGACCAATTCGGGGCAGGCGAAGAGATGATTCAGAATTTCTCGGCGCCCTATGTCTATCTCGATCAGGATCTGTTGCGCGACATGGAGCTGGATCCCATCGAAGTGGAACAGGCAGTGGCCGCCGAGCTGCAAAAACTGCCCGGCATCGCCTATGCTGTTGCCAGCTCGTCGCTGCGCAGCGGATCTCTGCCCGACACAGAGATCAGCCGCGCAGTGCAGCGCAATTTCCATCCCGACCGCTCGGGCGATATCTATCTGGTGTTTGAACCCCATTGGTTCATTGGCGATCTGGATGGACTCAGCGTGGCGGCCGCCCATGGCTCACCCTGGAGCTATGACAGCCATGTGCCGCTGATCTTTGCCGGCCCCGGCATCAAGGCTCAGACCATTGTGCGCAGGGTTGAAACCATCGATCTGGCGCCGACGGTGACTACCTATCTGGGCACCAAACTGCCCTCAGGTGCCACTGGCGAACCGCTGCCCGAGATTTTTCAATAACTAACAGATCCACGGATTTGGTGAGGTTTCAAATGAACGCACATGACGAAATCACCGCACTGCAAGAGCGCATGGCCCAGTCCATCATCGGCCAGCGCCCGGTGGTGGAAAGCCTGGTTATCGGGGTGCTGGCCAATGGCAACCTGCTGGTCGAAGGCCTGCCCGGTCTGGCCAAGACCCGCGCCATCAAGGCGCTGGCCAAGAACCTCGATGCTGACTTCTCCCGCATCCAGTTCACCCCGGATCTGTTGCCCTCGGATGTGACCGGCACCGAGGTCTATACCCAGACGGCTGAGGGCGGCAGCTTTCGCTTTGATCCCGGCCCGATCTTTGCCAATATCGTGCTGGCGGATGAGATCAACCGCGCGCCCGCCAAGGTGCAGGCGGCCCTGCTCGAAGCGATGGAAGAGCGCCAGGTGACGGTTGCTGGCACCACCCATAAAATGGCGCCTCTGTTTACGGTTATGGCCACGCAAAACCCCATCGAACAGGAAGGCACCTACCCGCTGCCCGAGGCGCAGATGGACCGATTTTTGATGCATGTGAACATCACCTACCCGCCGGTGGAAGACGAGGTCGAAGTGATCCGGCTGGTGCGCAACGAAGAACTCTCGGCTCTACAACCAGAGACCCCCGACAAACCCAAAAAAACCAAGCCGCCAGCAATTGCCCAAGATGTGGTGTTTCAGGCCCGCGCCGAGATTGGCCAGGTGCATGTCTCGGATGACATGGACCGTTATATGGCCGATCTGGTGCAGGCCACCCGGACCCCTGCTATGGTGAGCGATGATCTGGCCCGCTGGATCGAGATCGGCTCCAGCCCGCGGGCCTCGCTGGCGCTGGACAAATGCGGCCGCGCCCATGCCTGGCTGCACAAAAGGGACTATGTTGACCCCTTGGATGTGCGGGCCGTGGTACATAACGTTTTGCGCCACCGCCTGACGCTCAGCTTTGAAGCCCAGGGCGATGGCAAACGCGTCGATGACGTCATCGACGAAATTGTCTCGCTTGTGGCCCTGCCCTAGCGCACGAGGAGCAGATGGCGCGCAAACCCCCTCCCAAGGATGTGACCCCGGATCCCCACATCCATGTCTCGGCGGATCAGCTGCGACGGCTGGGTCCCCGCGCCCGCGCGCTCAGCCTGCTGCCGCATCAGCCCGCCCACTCGGTGTTGAATGGCCGCCATGCCTCGCGGCTGCGCGGACGGGGCCTGAATTTCGAAGAGCTGCGTGACTATATGCCAGGTGATGATGTGCGCACGATCGACTGGAAAGTCACAGCCCGCACCGGCACGCCGCATGTACGCGTCTATACCGAGGAACGCGACCGCGCGACGCTGCTGGTGGTGGATCAGCGCGTGTCGATGTTCTTTGGCTCTCAGCTCTATATGAAATCAGTGATCGCCGCCGAGGCCGCTGCAATTGCTGCGCAACGGGTGCTGGCCCAGGGGGACCGGGTTGGCGGCTTTGTCTTTGGCGACACAGTGATTGCCGAACACCGGCCACAACGGCGCAGCTCTTCGCTGCAGCGCATGCTGGCCTCTATCGCAGAGGCCAATAACCTGCTGCATGCGGATTTTCGCCCCTCCCAGACCGTCAGCCTGAATGATGTGTTGCAACGCACCGCGCGCATTGCCGGCAGCAATGCGCTGGTGCTGGTGTTTTCTGATTTTGACGGGGTAACCCCCGAAAGCGAAGCCCTGATCCGTCGCCTCGCCATGGCCAATGACCTGATTTTGTTTTCCGTCACAGATATTCTGGGCCGCCAGATGCCCGCTGATCTGCGTGCCGCCCTCTCGGACGGTGAGTTGCAGATTGATATTGATGCTAGGGATCCGGCGCTACGCCAGCGGGTTGAGGCCGCGATGAAGGACCGCCTGCGTGATCTGGAACATTGGTCGCGCCGCTACGGTTTTCCGCTTGTGCCTTTGGGCACTGAAGCGCCTGCGCTGGATCAGATGCTGCAACAGTTTGGCCTGCGCGAGGTGGCGCGATGAGCCAGAATCTGGACGGATTGAACCTGGTTGAGCTCTTGGACCTGCTGAAGCCGATGCCAGAGCCGGCCCCGATCTCCATGGTGCCACAAACCGCGGGATGGGCTGTTCTGGCAGGGGTGCTGACGCTCGTGCTGATTTGGGCTGGGCTGCGGGTCTGGCGCGGTTACCGAGCCAATGCCTATCGCCGTGCTGCGTTGGCCGAATTGGACATGCTCACGCAATCTGGGCAAGATCCGGCCAAGATCGCAGTTTTGCTAAAACGCACCGCCCTTGCGGCCTATCCGCGGGCGCAAGTGGCACAGCTCCACGGGGCAAGCTGGCTCGAATTTCTCGATGCGCAGCTCCCCGGTGCGGGATTCAGCCAGGGCGCAGGCCAGATCCTTGCCACTGCGCCCTGGCGTGCAACGCCGCCCGATCCTGCCCTGACCGCGCTGGCGCGCGACTGGATCCGGCATCACAAAAAGCGCGAGGAAAGCTGATGCTGACGCTGGTCTCTCCCTGGGCGCTGTTGCTTTTGCCCCTGCCCTGGCTTGTCTGGCGCTTTGCCCCACCCTGGCGCAACCGGGTGGCCGCCCTGAGGGTGCCGTTCTTTCGTCAGGTCAGCCAGGCAGCCGGAGTTAGCCCGGAACCCGGCGCCGTGGTGCTGCGCCGCAGCCGGTTACAGATGATCATGGCCGTACTGGTCTGGATCCTGCTTGTCTTGGCGCTCGCCCGGCCGGAACGGCTGGGAGAACCGATCGTGATCACCAGTTCCGCCCGCGACATTGTTCTGGCGCTGGATATTTCCGGCTCGATGGACGAGCGTGATTTTCGAACGCCCGAAGGCCAGCCCAAACAAAGACTGGCCGTGGTCAAAGACGTCGTCGCCCGCTTTATCTCCGAGCGCGACAGCGATCGCATGTCACTGATCATCTTTGGCTCTCGCGCCTTTGTGCAGGCACCCTTTACTGATGATCTCGACAGTCTGAGCGGATTTCTGGACCAGACGGTTGTGGGCATGGCCGGGCCGCAAACCGCGCTTGGCGATGCCATTGGCCTGGCGATCCGCAGTTTTGAGACCAGCGAGGTCGATCAGCGACTGCTGATCCTGCTCAGCGACGGCTCTGACACCTCCAGCCGGATGACACCGATCAATGCCGCCGGATTTGCCGCGCAAAAGGGCGTGGTCGTCACCACCATTGGTGTTGGCGACCCAGAGGCCACCGGCGATGGGCGGGTTGATCTGGTCACCCTAAAAGAGATCGCACTCCAGACCGGCGGGCAGTATTTCTTTGCCGATGACGAGGCCGGGCTAGAGCAGGTCTACGCCCAGATCGATGCGCAAAACCCGCGTGAAACCCAGAGCCAATCCTATCGCCCCCGCAGTAGTTTGGGGCATATTCCACTGGCGCTTGCCCTGATGCTTATTCTGGGAACCACTGCGCTGTTGCATCTGCGAAGCCGGGGTCAGAACCAGGGGGCCGCGCCATGATGGAGAGCCTCGCCTACTTCCATTTCCTGCGACCTGTCTGGTTGCTGATGCTACTGCTTATCGCAGCGCTATGGTTCTGGAGTCGCGCCGATGTCAAAGGCGAGGCTACGATGCAGACCAAAGGCATCGCCCCACATCTGCAACGCGCGCTGCAGGTCGGTGGCGAGGCAGGCACTACGTTCCGCCCCCTGGATGCGGTGTTTCTCATTGCCGGCCTGCTGACCCTCGGGGTCGCAGGTCCCAGCTGGACCCGTGCTGCCAATCCGCTATTGGCCAATTCCGCACCGCTGGTTGTGGCGCTCAAGGTCACGCCGTCGATGTTGACCGGGGATCTGGCCCCCTCCAGATTGGAACGTGCCCAGTTCAAACTGCAGGATTTCCTGGAGCAGCGCGCAGGGGCCCGCACTGCCGTTGTCGCCTATGCCGGCAGCGCCCATCGGGTGTCGCCGCTCACTGAAGATGCCAATATTCTGCGTCCCCTGCTCGACTCTCTTTCGCCTGAGATCATGCCGGTAGAGGGCGCGGATGCCAGTGCCGCGCTCACCCTGGCGCAGGATGTGCTGAGCACCGCTGATACCCCCGGCGCCATCTTGTTCCTACTGGATGATTTTGACCCCGCCGATGTCGCAGTGTTTTCGCAAGAGCGCGGCGCAGCGCGGCCGCCGGTGATCTTTCTCGTGGCAGCCTCGACGGCTGTATCTCTGCCGCAGCTGGAAAGGATCCCCAATGCCGAGGTCATACGCCTGACCACAGATGACACCGATCTCAACCGGATCGAGCGAAGGCTTGATGCGGTCTATGTGTCGGCGATGGCGGGAGATGAACGCCTGCGCTGGCAGGACCGGGGCTGGTGGCTGGCCTGGCCTGCCGCCTTGCTGACGCTGGCCTGGTTCCGACGCGGCTGGACCATGCGCTGGGTAATCCTCGCCAGCCTGATGTTTGGGATCTCGACGCCCACAACTGCCCGGGCCGAGGGTTGGATTGACTGGTTCCTGACCCCGGACCAACAGGGGCAACTGGCCTATAATGATCTGGAGTTTTCAACAGCGGGCGCGCTGTTCACCGACCCCTATTGGCGCGGGTATGCAAAATTTCGGGCCGGGGAATATGAAGAGGCCGCGCAGGTCTTTGGCCGGATCACCACCCCAGAGGCAGCCCTGGGACAGGGCCTTGCCCTGATCCGCAACCGTGAATACCGCCCGGCCATTGCTGCCTTTGAAACGGCGCTGGAACGCCGTGCGGATTATCCGCAGGCGCAGCACAACCTCGCGGTGGCCCAGGCTATCCTCGACTTTGTGGAAACCACGCGGGAGCAATCCGATACCGGCGAAGACAGCGGTATTGGTGCCGATGACATCGTGTTTGACAACGAAGAGGGGCGCGGCGCTGACAGCGCAGTTGTGGTGCCGGAGGGCGACAGCACGCCTTTGACCGGCGCCCAGTGGCTGTCGATGATCGACACCGATATGGGGGATTTCCTGCGCGGTCGGTTCCTGCTGGACAACGCGAGGGTGGGCAATTGATTTCGCGGTTCTGTTCTCAGATCAGCCTTTGGCTGGTGTTTGTTTGGCCTGCTGCTGTTCTGGCCCAATCCAGTACAGCTGAACCGCCGCTACCTGACAGTCTGCCTCAGGTGAGCGTAACCCTCTCTGACGGCCCCTATATCGTTGGCCAACCGCTAAGCTTGAGTATCAGAATTCTGGTGCCGACTTGGATGCCCAAACCGCCGGTCTATCCGGTGCTGGAACAACCGGGATTGCTGGTGCGCCTGCCCGAAGGCGCCACCCATCCGGTCAGCCAGCGGATCAATGGCGACACTTGGGCCGGGACCGAAAGACGTTACAGGATTTACCCGCTGGAGCCTGCCAGCTTTTCCATCCCGGAACAGGCGCTTGTGCTCACCTATGCGGATGACCGCGCCCAGCCTCAGCGGCTGGAATTGCCAATGGCGCGGGTCGATTTTCAGGCCCAGTTGCCCGAGGGCGCTACTGATATGACGCCGCCAGTGATCCTGGCCAATGATTTAACCCTGCAGCAGGACTGGACCGGCGCGGCAGAGCTGGAGGTCGGCGATGCCGTGACCAGAACGGTTACAGCGCAGATCGACGGTACCACCGCGATCCTACTCCCTCTCCTTATTCCGGGTCTCGCGCAACCTGCCGCAGTTTCTGGTGATGAGTCTGCGCCACTGTTCCCCCTCAAACCCTATGCCAAAGACCCGGTTTTGCACGATGAAGATACCCGCGCCAGCCTCTCTGGTCAGCGCCGCGAAGAGATCACCTATCTGGCGCAGGCCGGTGGCACGGCCCTCTTGGAGCCCATCGAAATTCAGTGGTTCAACCTCAAGACCGAGACAGTTGAGACCGCAAGGCTGGAAGGCAAGAGCTTCCAGGTGGCAGAGCCTCCGCCCCCACCGCTGAGCCGACAAGAGCTGCTGCTGCGTCTGCTGGCAATGCTGCTCGCCTTGGGTATCATGGCCATTCTATTTCGCCTGCTGCGCCCACGCTTGCACCAGTTCACGACCGAATTGCGCCAGAAATGGCTTGGCTCTCCCCTGTATGCCCGGCGTCAGGTCAAGCGCGCCATTGCTGCGCAGGAGTTGACCCAGGTTATGACGGCGCTCAGCAGCTGGCAGCAGTTCTATCCTGCTCTGGATCCAGAGAAGAGCCATGCACTGGAGCGCAGGCTGGCAGAGATTGGTCGTCAGAAATTTCATCCTGGGTCGCAAAGCCAGGGCAAGACCGTGAGTGCAAGCTGGGCTGCGCTGGCGCAGGAGTTCAAGTGGCTGGCACGTCACGCCAAGACCCAGCAACGGCAGGCATCCGCAACTACCCTGCCCGGGCTCAATCCCTAGGGACCATTCAGCCACTCTGGGCTGGCAAGAATATCCCGTCAAAAAACGCGCTGAGCGCCTGATGCGCCTCTAGCGGCAGCACATGGGCAACATATTGATCCGGGCGCACCACAACCATACAGCCGCTGGCCCGATCAACGCCGCGCATCTCAAAGATGTCGCCCGCCCCTTTGTGGTCCACACAAAAGATCTTCTCATGATCCTGCAGGCCAAACGGGCCTGTCTTAGGCCTCAAAAGCGCGGGCACCTGCTGGTCCAGCAGCACATCAAAGCTTTGTTGAAAGATCGCGCGCAGATCGATCACCGCATCGATGTCCGCATCCGCAGGCGTGTATCTGCGCAGGACAGAATGCGGGTCCTCCGCCAGCCACGCTGCCAGATCATACAGCGGCGATCCGGCACCGCTGTCGGCACCGGCAAAGGCAAAGATCCGCCAGCGCCCGTCGGCCTCGGCCAGATGGCCAAGCTGCATCTGCATCGCATCTGCGACCCGCACCACTGGGGCGGAGTGAAAGCGACAGCCAATCTCAAAACCCGGAGCCAGCGCCTGATGCGTCGGGGGGCCAATCAGCGCCGAGCCTTCATACTTCACCGCCAACCCGCCAGTGAACTCCAGGTTCTCAATGAACTGCTTCTGGAACCGCGGCATGTCGCTGCCGTCCAGTTCGGACTGCCCCGGAGGCGCCGACATGATCCGCGCCCATTGGTGATCGGTTTCAATCAGCCGCTTGGCCTCGGCCCGGCGTTCCGCCGAATAGCTGCGCAACAGGCTTGGGGCAGAGCGCCCTTTGAAGACCTGTGCCAGCTTCCAGCCCAGATTAAAACTGTCCTGCATCGAGACATTCATCCCCTGCCCCGCCTTGGGGCTATGGGTGTGACAGGCGTCGCCTGCGGTAAAGACCCGTGGGTCGCGGTCCTGCCCGGCAGGCACATTGTCAAACCGGTCGGTCAGGCGATGGCCGATCTCGTAGATCGACCACCAGACCAGCTCTTTTACATCGATCATATAGGGCTGCAGGATCCGATTGGCGGCGGCGATCATATCATCGGCGGTGAAATTACGTTCTGCCACCCGTTCTTCCGGGTTTAGCTTGTCCAGCTCAACATAAAGCCGAAACAGATAGCCACCCTCGCGCGGGAGGATCAGCATATTGCCCTCATTCGCCGAGGCAACCAGACATTTCTGCCGGATATCCGGGAAATCGGTATTGGCCAGAATATCCATCACCCCCCAGGCCTGATGCGCCGCATCGCCGTGCATCTCACCGCCAATGGCGCGGCGCACATTGGAGCGCGCCCCGTCGCAGCCCACCACGAAATTGGCCCGAATGGTTTTCAGCTCGCCCGCGTTGACGCCGGTGTTTTCCAGCGTCACAGTCACCGGGTGGTCCTCAGTATCTGGGTCAATCTGCAGATCCCGCAGCGCCCAGCCATAGCTGGGCTGCAATCGGGTGGGGGCGTTTTTCATCACCTCAAGAAACAGCTCATGCACCCGCGCCTGGTTGAGCAGGGTATGCGGCATCTCTGATGATCCCTCGGGCACATCCTGCACCCTGCCTATGCGGGTGATATGGTCAGCATTGGCGGCGTCTGGCGCCCAGAACGCGGTTTGGTTGACCCAGTAGCTTTCGCGTTTGACCTGCTCCCCAAAGCCAAAGGCCTGAAACATCTCCATGGTGCGGGTATTGACCCCATCGGCCTGGCCCTTCTCGATCGGGCCGGGTTTGGGCTCCACAATCAAGGTATCGATTTCAGGAAACTGCGCCAGCTGCGCCGCCAGGCACAGCCCCGCCGGGCCACAGCCAGCAATCAGCACATCCACCTGATCAGGTAGCGCCGCAAAGCCATCGCGTGGGCGGCGATCAGGGGCGGCGGGTTTCACATCAGGAGAGCCGCCGCGAAACCCGGATTTGTAATACTGCATTTCTGCCGTTTCCCTTCCAAACAAACCCGCGCCGCATCTGCGCTCAGGAAAATTGGTAGCGGTTCGGACCAGCTTTCGTCAAGAATTGATAGGCATACCTATTATTTTATGTGCCCGATGCCAGCGCCTCCTAGTGATTGTTCCGAGGTTGGTATTTGCGCGCGATAGCCCGAAAATCAGTGGCACCCCGAAGGGTCATACCCTCATCAAACTGGGTGACATAGTCGCGGAAAATCTGCTGCCAGGGCGTTTGCGACGGCGGCATCTCAAAGCCGCCCGATCTGGCAAGCTCCTGATACCTAGCAGTGATTTCGCCCTCGGAAAGGTCAATCATCACCTGCCGCTTGCGCAGATCAACGCGGATCTTGTCGCCTGAGCGCAAAATCGCCAGCCCACCGCCGGCGGCGGCTTCGGGGGATGCGTTCAAGATGGAGGGAGATCCGGAGGTGCCGGACTGGCGGCCATCGCCAATACAGGGCAGCTCTTTGATCCCCTGTTTGATCAGATAGGAGGGGGGCCGCATATTCACCACCTCGGCGCCGCCGGGATAGCCCAAGGGGCCAGCACCGCGCATCACCAAGATCGAGTTCAGACCCGCCTGCAGTGACGGATCGTCAATGCGGGCATGGAAATCCTCAGGGCCGTCAAACACCAGGGCGCGGCCCTCAAAGGCCTCTGGGTCCTCTGGGTTGGACAGATAGGCCGCGCGGAAGGCCTCTGAAATGACCGAGGTTTTCATGATGGCGCTGTCGAACAGATTGCCCGAGAGGTTGAGAAAGCCCGCCTCGGGTTTCAGCGGGTTACCCACCCGTCGGATCACATCCGGCTCACCCGTTCTACAGGCCCCGTAGCTCTCTGCAAAACTCAGCCCCAGACAGCCCTTGACCTCCGGGTCGGGGATCAGCCCGGCCTGCAACATCTCTCCGGCCACGGCTGGCACGCCGCCGGCGCGGTGGAAATCCTCGCCCAGATAGGCACCGGCGGGCTGGAGATTGGTCAGCAGCGGCACCTCATGGCCACTGGCCTCCCAGTCATCATTGCTCAGCTCCAACCCCAAATGCCGGGCCACGGCGTTCAGATGGATTGGCGCATTGGTCGATCCCCCCAGCGCCGAACACATGGCAATCGCATTTTCAAAGGCACCCCGCGTCATGATATCCGAGGGCTTCAGATCCTCATGCACCATTTCGACAATGCGCTTGCCAGTGTGATAGGACATCTGCGCCCGCGCACGCAGAGGTGCCGGAATGGCGGCCGATCCCGGCAGTTGCATGCCCAGAACCTCGGCCAGGGAGTTCATCGTGCTGGCGGTGCCCATGGTGTTGCAATAGCCCACTGACGGCACTGAAGAGGCCGCCATCTCAAGGAACTGATCCTCGTCGATTTCCCCGGCGGCCAGCATTTGGCGGGCCTTCCAGATAATGGTGCCAGACCCGGTGCGCTTGCCGTTGAGCCAGCCATTCAGCATCGGCCCCACCGAGAGCGCAATGGCAGGAATATCCACCGTGGCGGCCGCCATCAGCAAGGCGGGTGTAGTCTTGTCGCAGCCGATGTTCAGCACCACGCCATCAATCGGATAGCCATGCAGCGCTTCCACCAGTCCCAGATAGGCAAGGTTTCGGTCCAGATTGGCCGTGGGGCGCTTGCCGGTCTCCTGAATTGGATGCACCGGGATTTCCATCGGTGTACCCCCGGCGGCAATAATCCCGTCACGCACCCGTTTGGTCAGCTCCAGATGGTGGCGGTTGCAGGGGCTCAGATCGCTGCCGGTCTGGGCGATGCCAATGATCGGCTTTCCCTCGCGCAGCTCTTCCCAGGTCAGCCCGTAGTTAATATAGCGCTCCAGATAAAGCGCGGTCATTTCCGGATCATCCGGGTTGTTGAACCACTGACGCGAACGCAGGTTTTCGGGTTTGATCTTGGTCATTGGGATGTCTTTCAATTGAGACGTTGTGGACAGGAATGGTTGCGTCGGACCCACTTAATCCAGCCAGTTCGGCAGCCAAAGCGCCACATCAGGCACCATGAAGACAATTGTCAGGGCAACAATCTGAATGGCGATAAAGGGCAATAAGGCGCGGAAAATCTCGGCCAGGCTCATGTCCTTGGGGGCCACCGATTTCAGGTAAAAAGCAGCCGGGCCAAAGGGCGGCGACAGGTAGCTCACCTGCATGTTCATCGCAAAGAGAATGCCAAACCAGACCGGATCCATGCCCAGTTTGATGATGATCGGCACAAAGATCGGCATGGTCAGCAGGGCAATGCCGATCCAGTCCATGAACAGGCCCAAGAGCAGCAGGAGACCCATCATGATCAGCACGATCACTGCGGGTGAGGCATCGCTGGCCAGGATCGCTCCTTCGATGAAGCGGTTGCCGCCCATCAGGTTATAGACCCCCACCAGAGCCGCCGCGCCAACCCCGATCCAGATGATCATGCCGCAGGTTTCCAGCGTCTGTTTCAGGCTGTCGCGGATCAGCGCCCAGGTGACCTCGCGCCGGATTGCTGCCGACAGGAACACCCCCATGACCCCCATAGAAGCGGCCTCGGTCACCGAGGCAATGCCGCCATAGATCGAACCCAGCACCAGAACCGCCACCCCAAAGGGCAGGACCACGCCTTTGAGCTTGGCGATTTTCTCGGAGGTAGGGATGTCTTGTTCCTCGGCCGACATTGGCGGCGCCATCTCAGGTGAGATGGTGCAGCGCACATAGATATAGAGGATATAAAAACTGGCCAGCATCAGCCCCGGAATGACCGTGGCCAGAAACAGATCTCCGATCGACACGCCCGAGGTCAGCCCATAGACGATCAACACAATCGACGGCGGGATCATCGTCCCCAGCGAACCACCAGCGCAGACGGTGCCAATGGCAAGTGCCCGGTTGTAGCCAAGCCGCAGCATCTGCGGGAGGGCGATCAACCCCAAAAGAACAATCTCGCCACCGATGATGCCGGAAATCGCCGCCAGAAACACGGCGGCAACCAGGGTCTGGATCGCCACGCCGCCGCGCAAACGCCCGGCGACAATGCGCATCGCATCATAGAGATCCCGCGCCATGCCTGAGCGATCCAGCAGCGAAGCCATCAGCACAAACATCGGAATGGCGACCAGCACATATTCATTCACAAAGGAGTAGATCCGGCTGGAAACCAGCGGCACCCCCATGGGGCCAAACCAGGCAACCGTGAACAGGATCGCGATCAACCCGGTGACAAAGGCCAGCGGAATGCCGGTCAGGATCATCACCATGATACTGCCCACCAGCATCCAGGAACTCGCCTCTATCCCCAGGCTGCGCCCCTGGGAGAACAGTACGGCGCAGACGGCAATCAGAATGACAAAGACCAGGGCAATGCCAATTACCGCCTGTTTGCTCGGCGGCTCCTGGCTGGACTGGCGATAGCCGGTGCCCTTGGCTGCCACCCACAGATGCCCCAGCGACTGCAGCGCCAGCACCGAAGCTGCAAGGAAAAGCGCCATCTTGACCAGGGCCGGCGTGATGGGGTTCCAGGCTGACCCGGAACGCTCCAGCCGCATATGACCCTGGGGCGCCCACCAGGATTTCTCCACCATGGAGTAGGCCGCATAGGCAATGGCCAGGGCGAACCCCAGTGCCAGCAGCGCATTGACAAAATCCAGTAAGCGACGCGTGCCGCCACTGGTGCCAAAATAGATCAGCCCGATGCGGATATGTTTGTCCGAGGCCAGGCACTGAACGCCGCCAAACAGGTAGCACAGGGCCACCAGGGCGATCACCGTTTCATGGGCCCAGATCGTTGGCGCGTTAAAAAAGTAACGCATCAGAATCTCATAGAGCGACACCACGGTTGCAATGGCAAACAGGAAGGCAACGCCGCCACCCATCGATAGAATGCCCCGGTCCAGCGCCGTTTGCGCCCCAGCACTGTCCGCCTCATGCGCCTTTTTCAGCGCCTCAATCTGCGCTTCGGTCTCAGCCTGGGTCTGAGCTTGGGTCTTGGAGCTGAGCTCCATAATGTCTCGCTGTGCCATATTCTGCCTCTCTCCGGCCCTCAAATTGGAAAAGAGAGGCCCGGTAACGGGCCCCTCTTTGGTTTGAGGTTTTTATTCTTCAACCAAAAGACCGGCGGAGATCAGATAGGCCGAAACGCTCTCATAGGCTTTGGAAGCCATATCAGATCGTCCCGCCCATTGCGCCCACTGCGTCTTGGCGATGCCCCGGAATTTGGCGCGTTCTTCCTGCGACCAGTTGATCACGGTGATCTTTGGGTCGGCCATGGCTTCGGCCACGGCAACCGCATTGGCCATCTCCAGCCGCGCAACCATGTCCTGAGCAAAATCGCGCACCGAAACGTCAAGAATTTCCTGCAGATCGCCCGGCAGGGCGTCATAGATTTCCTTGTTCATCGATACATCGACCACTGGCATCGAATGGAAGCCGGGATAGACCGGATAGGTGGCAAATTCATGCATGCCCTGCGCATGGTTGGTCGAAAATACGGTGTAGTCCGCCGCATCGATCACGCCTTTCTCCAGCGAGGTATAGACCTCTGAGCCCGGCAGGTTCACCGGCGCAGCACCTGCGGCGGCAAAGACCTCCTGCACCATACCTTCGGGGGCGCGCATTTTCAGACCCTTCAGGTCTTCGACGGTATTGAGCGGACGGGTGGACAAAAACGCCTCTACCCCGGTGGCCGAAGCGCCGAGGAACTGCAGCCCGTAGGGGTTTACCAGCTCGTTGAACAGATCCTTGCCGCCGCCATAGTTCATATAGTTGAACATCTGTTGCGGGTCAGACCAGGCACCAACCAGATTGCCCAGCATGGCAAAGGCCGGATCCTTGCCCGAGAAATAGGAGGGATCTGTCAGATGCCCCTGCAGAATCCCGGCGCCAACTGCGTCCAGGGTTTCATTATGGGCCACAACTGAGCCAACCGGCACAATGGTGAGCTCGATCCGGCCACTGGACATGGCTTTGACGCGCTCCGCCCAGGCCTCCTCGATGGCAAAGAAATTATCTCCGGACTGCGCCGAAGTCTGGAACGTCCACTGGTATTCCTGCGCCACAACCGGGGCGGAAAACCCAACAAGGCTAAGCGCCGCTATCGCGGGCAGTTTTGACAAAATACTCTTCATAGTTTTCTCCCATTTTGACCGGTTCTCTCCGGTCCCTCCTATCCATTGGGGGCTCGTCCCCCTCACTGCGCCCCGCCCCCTGAACTGCCACAGCGGACAGCCCTGCAACACGCCGTGGTTGCATCAAGGATTTGGGGAGAAATCTGCAGATCTGCGGTATTGCGGCCCAGCCTCCCAACTGGTACCGAAACCGGTACCGATACCAGTGACAGTGAGATCGCTCTGTGTCAATCTGTTTCAACGCTTTGCTATTGTGGTTTGGCTCCACTAGGTTGAAGCAAAAGACAGCGCAGCCCGCAGCTGACAGGTGAGAACGAGTAGCAATAGATGAACAAACGAAAGACCTTACAGGATGTTGCCCTGGCCGCCGGGGTCAGCAAGATGACCGCCTCTCGGGCTTTGCGGGGCGACAAGGATGTCTCGCAGCGCAATATCAGCAAGGTCCAGGAAGCCGCCCGTGACATTGGCTATACTGGGAATCATCTGGCCGCCTCCCTGGCCGGAAAACAGACCGACCTCATTGGCGTGGTGCTGCCCAATCTGAACAATATCGTCTTTTCCCATGTACTCACTGGTATCACCGAAGCGCTCTATGGTACCGGGCTGCAACCGGTCTGCGGCATCACCGATTATGACGCGGATCGCGAATATGAGGTGATCCGCAATATGTTGTCCTGGCGCCCGACCGGGCTGATCGTGACCGGCACTGAATTTCCTGAGGATACCCAGAAACTTCTGCGCGAAGCCGGCATTCCGGTGGTGCAGATCATGGACACGGATGGCGACCCCATTGGCGGCTGTGTCGGATTTTCCCACTATCGTGTTGGCTATGATATGGCGCAGGCCCTGGCCCAGAACAGCAAGACCCGCATTGGCTATATCGGCTGCGGCCTCGACAAAGACACCCGCGCCAGAAAACGCTTTGATGGCTTTGAAGCCGGGCTTAAAGACGCCGGGCTTGAACTGATCACCATCAGCAGTCCCACCGGGGCCCCTTCAGTGAAACGGGGCCGTGAGCTGACCGAGGAACTATGGCGGGACAGCCCGCCCCTGGATTGCATCTATTATTCAAACGATGACCTGGCGGCGGGCGGCTATCACTACTTCAATGATCTTGATATCGCCGTGCCTCAGCAGGTCGGCTTGGTGGGCTGTCACGGGCTGGACTTTATTTCCGCCATCCCAGGCAGGATCGCCACCACCCGCACCCCGCGCAAAGAGATCGGCCAGGCGGCCGTACAGATGGTCCTGCAGGCATTTGCCACCGGCCAGCCTCTGGAGCCGCGCACCCAAGTGCTGCAGCCCAAGATTGACCTCGGCCTGATTGCCCAGCAGCCGACCTAAGACCGGCCCGGCGCGCACAACCCAACTCTACCAGTCGACGTCAAACCGGGTCACCACCGCCTGCACCTGTGCCTCGCTCAGCATCTTGGGCTGCAGCCCCCGTGTGAGCACCACCAGCTTGGCAGTTTCCTCCAGTTCTTCGATGGCATTGGCCGCCGCCCAAATATCCTTTCCGGCCACAACCGGCCCATGATTGGCCAACAACACGGCCGAGCGCGTGCCCGCCAGCGCGCGCACGGCCTCGCCCATGCCCGCATCACCGGGCAGGAAAAACGGCAGCAGCTTGACCTTGCCCAGCCGCATGATCCCATAGGGAGTCACCGGGGGCAGCACATTGTCAGGGTCAATGTCCGGCAACATCGACAGGGCAACACAATAGGTGGAATGCAGATGCACCACCGCGCCGGTCTGCGGACGGGTCTCATAAAAAGCGCTGTGCAGCGGGATTTCCTTGGTTGGCTTGTCTCCCGACAGATGGCGCATCTGCGCATCCAAATGGGAAATCTGCCCAGGTTCCAGAAACCCCATCAGGGATCCGGTGGGGGTAACCAGATAGCTGCCATCTGATAGCCGCTGCGAGATATTGCCCGAGGCGCCGCAGGTCAGCCCACGATCAAACATCGATTTGGCAATGCGGCAGATATCCTCGCGGGCGCGCGCCTCTTCGCTCATGTCTCTTTCTCCATCAGGGTCAGGGCCTCGGCAAAGAAATCCTCGCCGCCAAAGTTACCGGATTTCAGCGCCAGGGCGACGGGGTGATCCGCTGGCCGATCCGCCAGCCGCAGCATGGGCACGCCTGCTGCGATTCTGGGGCCAATGACCAGGGCGCTGGCCTGTAGCCCCCTGACCACCGCCCCCGAAGTCTCGCCGCCCGCAACAACAATCCGGGTGATGCCCCGATTGGCCAGGATCGCCGCCAACTCGCCAAACACCGTTTCAATGGCTCCGGCGGCCTTTTCAGTGCCAAACTTCTCTTGTGCGGCGCGTACCTCCGCCGGATCAGCCGAGGAGTAAACCAAAGGTGCGCCCTGTTGCGCCAGAACCCAATCCGCCAACCCAGAAGCAGTGGCCTCGCCACACAGAACCGCCTCGGCGCTGACCTCAAATGAGGGCTGAGAGGCGCGATAGCTGGCAACCTGCGCCCGCGTTGCCCGCGAGCAGGACCCCGAGATCACCACCCCGGCCCCGGTCAGGGCCTGCCAGTCTGGCTGCGAGGGCTGAGCGCCAAAATTTCCGGGCAACCCCAAAGCAATGCCAGAGCCACCGCAAAGCAGTTTGAGCTCTTTGGCCGCCACGCCGATCTCCACCAGATCCCTATCACTGATGGCATCAACGATGATCATGTTTGGCCCATCAGGCAGCGCGTCCTTTATTGCGGCAGCGCCTTGGCTGACGATCTGCGAGGAGATATGGCCAACCTGCCAATCCGTCTGCGCCGCCAGCACCCGGCGCAGGTCCGGGTCCGTCATTGGTGTCAGCGGATGGTCCTGCATGCCGCTCTCGCTCAAAAGCACATCATTGACGAAGAGATGCCCCTGATAGACCGAGCGGCCATTTTCCGGAAAGGCCGGGCAGACAAGCACAGACTGCGCGCCCAATCGCTCGGCCAGGGCCTGCAACACCGGGCCGATATTGCCCTCAGACGTGCTGTCAAAGGTCGAACAGACCTTGAAAATGATCTGCTCCGCCCCCTGCGCCAGCAACCAATCGCAGGCGGCCAGGCTTTCCGTCACTGCCACCTCCACCGGGGCGGTGCGTGATTTCAGTGCCACCACACCAGCCCCCAGATCCGCCGGTGCCTGGCTATCTGGCACGCCAATAAACTGCGCCACGGAAAACCCTGCCTCAGCAATGGTCAGCGCAACATCGGATGCGCCGGTAAAATCGTCGGCAATA
>NZ_JBDWPJ010000012.1:0-64949 GCF_039971195.1 Pseudophaeobacter sp. | reverse complement strand
GGTCCGAGTTCAGCATGACGCTTCGGATTGCGTCCAGCACCGGGAATTGATCAAACACGCGGTCGCTGTCAGCGCTGGTGATCTGACCGGGTCGATCACGGCTGTGCAGGTAAAGCGGCGCCTCGATGTGCAACAGCAGATCTGTGCGCGCGGCAGCGCGGTAAAAGAACTCGTGATCCTCAAACCAGGTGTCCTCGGGAAACCTCAGCCCTTCGATCAGCTCCCACCGGTACAGTTTGTTCCAGGCCGAAGGGAAATGCCTTATACAGTCTTCCCACTGGTCCAGAGCATAGCTGCGGATCTGACCAGAACTGTGCCGTTCGGGCTGGCCATGGATAGCGGAATGGTCAGCGCTGAAATCGCCTGGGAAGCATAGCCGCAGCCCACAGGCCACCCAATCCGCCCCGGTGCTGTCTAGCGCCTGCCACAGCTGCATCAGATATTCCGGGGCCAGACGATCGTCACTGTCCAGAAACGCGATAAATCTCCCCTGCGCCTGCTCCAGCCCGGTGTTGCGCGCGCCGGATAGCCCGCGATTTTCCTGTTGTATCAAGCGAAAACGGGGATCTTGTTCAATCGCTTGCCGGGCTAGACTGGCGCTGTCATCCGTCGAGCCATCATCAATCACCAGGGCTTCAAAATCGCCCAGCGTTTGCGCCTGCAGACTGGCGATGCAATCGGCGACATGTTCCGCGACGTTAAAAACCGGAATGATGACCGAAATGAGCGGTCGCTTGTCAGGCCTATGCATTAAAAAAACAACTTTTCAAACAAGGGGGCATTGTACCCTTCCAGTATATTAATCTGCATCGGACTGTCACTAACCCTTATTTCGGCAGGGTCGTGGTGGGATCGTTTAACGCGCAATTCCGCTTAACCAGAGGGGGCGGCGGTCCCAGCACTGCTCTTTGACCAAAGCGCGCCGTGGCACTGCGGGCCGCCTTGTGCGACAAGGTGTTGCGCGCGAAGCTGGAACAGAAGGGGCCAAAATGACAGAGCAGTTTTTCCTCGTGTGTGGCGGGATCGGCATGTTCCTGATGGGGATGAAAGCGATGACGGGTGCTCTGCGCGAGGCTGCCGGAACAGGGTTGCAGACGATCCTGACGCGGTTCACTACCACGCCCTTTCTGGGTGTCTTGACCGGGGGGCTGACCACGGCGGCGATCCAGTCCTCCAGTGCCACCACGGTGATGACTGTGGGTTTTGTCGGGGCTGGGCTGCTGACCATGCCGCAGGCGCTGGGGGTGATCTTTGGTGCCAATATCGGCACCACGGCAACCGGCTGGCTGGTTAGCCTTTTGGGGTTCAAGCTAAAGCTCGGCACCATGGCGATGGCGCTGCTGTTTCCGGCCAGCCTGCTGGATCTTTTGGGGCGCGGCGGTTGGGCCCGGACAGGGCGGATGGTAGCGGGGCTCTGCCTGCTGCTTATTGGTCTTGATCTGATGCAGGCAGGGATGAAGGATGCCTCGGGTCTTTTGCGCCCTGAAATGCTGCCCTCGGCTTCGGTGCTGGGGCTGTTGGCCTTGGCGGCGCTGGGCGTGGTGCTGACTGTTGTGATGCAGAGCTCCTCGGCGGCAATGGCCCTGGCGCTTGTCATGCTGCAAAGTGGCGCTATTAGCCTGACTCAGGCCGTTGCCATCGTGGCCGGCATGAATATCGGCACCACCTGCACTGCCTTGCTCGCCTCGCTCGGAGGGTCGCGCCCGATGCGACAGACTGCGCTGGCCAATCTTCTGTTCAATATTGCCACCAGCCTGATGGTGGTGCCGGTCCTGTTGTTTGGAATGGAGGCCTTGCAGAGCATTGCGGCCCAGAGCAACGCGATGACAGCGCTTTTGGTGTTTCACACAGGGTTCAACCTGGTGGGCGCGATGGTCTTCTTGCCTTTCACCCAGCAGTTTGCCACTTTTATCAACTGGCTGATGCCTGAGGCGCCAAAGGATACACTGGTTGATCTGGATCGGGGTTTGCTGGCGGATCCCGCCGTGTCGCTGTTGGCGGTGCAAGCCGCGCTAGAAACTCTCACGCTACGCACCTATGCGGCCATGTCTGCGGCGCTGCAAGATCCAGCTGATTACCGTAGCCTTGCAGCCTTGCAGCCCTGCAGAACCGGTCTGGCAGAGGTCGAGGCCTTTCTGGCGGATGTTCGCCTGACCCGGGATGACGCTGCACAGGAAGCTGGGTTTTCGGCGCTGTTGCATCAGACGGACCATTTGCTGCGTCTGCTTGAGCGGCTGGAACAAACCGGCCGCATTTCGGTTCTTCTTGAAGACCCCCTCTTGCGTCGCCCGGGCCTGATCACCGGGGTAATGCTGTCCCGTTTGGCAGGCTCTCAAGGCGAGGAAGCGGAGCAGCGACGCCTGCAGCGGCTGGCGCGGCTGGTGGCGCAACGCAAGGATCGCCATCGCCGGGGGCTGCTGCTGGGCGAGCATGCCGGGATTTTTGATCTGAGTGAGGTTTTTGCCCATACCGATGCCATGCGCTGGCTCAGCCGCAGCCTGCACCATCTGGAGCGGCTGGAACATTACCGGGCACAAACGCGGGCGCTGCTCCCTGCCTTTGCGAGAAGCCAACTGTCTGCCGAAGACAAAAAAACAGAGGGCATTTTGCCCTCTGTCTGATTGCCCTGAGGGGCGATTTTGGTCTGGGGCCCTGACGGCTACAGGCTGGACTGCAGGGCGGCGACAATGGCGTCGCCCATTTCGCTGGTCGAGATCGGGTTGACGCCGTCTTCGCCCAGCAGATCCGCAGTGCGGGCACCATCGGCAAGCACTTTCTCAATGGCGCTTTCCAGGCGGGTAGCCTCGTCGCCCATGTCAAAGCTGTAGCGCAGCGCCATGGCAAAGCTGAGGATACAGGCGATCGGGTTTGCCTTGCCCTGGCCGGTGATGTCAGGGGCAGAACCATGTACCGGTTCGTACATCGCCTTTGGACGCCCATTTGCCATTGGAGCGCCAAGGCTGGCGGAAGGCAGCATGCCGAGGCTGCCGGTCAGCATCGCGGCACAGTCAGACAGGATATCGCCAAACAGGTTGTCGGTCAGGATGACGTCGAACTGTTTCGGCGCCCGCACCAGCTGCATGGCGCCATTGTCGGCATACATGTGGCTGAGCTCTACCTCGGGGTAATCCTTGCCAACACGGGTGGCGACTTCGCGCCACAGAATACCGCTTTCCATCACATTGGCCTTCTCCATCGAGCAGACCTTCTTGTTGCGGCGCATCGCCAGTTCAAAGGCAGAGCGCGCCGCGCGTTCGATTTCGGATTCGGTATAGCGCTGGGTGTTGATGCCAACCCGCTCGTTGCCCTCTTCAAAGATGCCACGGGGTTCGCCAAAATAGACGCCCGAGGTCAGTTCGCGCAGGATCATGATGTCCAGACCTGCAACGATGTCTCGTTTGAGCGAGGAGAAATCTGCCAGCGCGTCAAAACACTGGGCCGGACGCAGGTTGGCATAAAGGTCCATTTCCTTGCGTAGGCGCAGCAGGCCCCGTTCGGGTTTGACCGAAAAATCCAAGTCGTCATAGGCCGGGCCGCCAACAGCGCCGAGCAGAACCGCGTCCACTTCCTGGGCGCGTGCCATGGTCTCATCCGCGAGAGGAACGCCATGTTTGTCATAGGCGGCACCGCCGACCAGATCTTCGCTCACATCGAACTGAATGTCGCGGGCTTCACCAAACCAGGTGATGACTTTACGTACCTCGGTCATGACCTCGGGGCCGATACCGTCGCCGGGCAGAATCAGAATCGATGGATTGGACATATGTGCCTCCTAAAAACAGTTGGAGTTGGCCTACCCCTCTGGGGCCTCAGGGTCAATAACGGGCCTTGATTTCAAGGCGGCAGGCGTCGATTTGCCCGCAGATTTCAGGGCTTTTGCCAAGAGCGACCAGACCCGCTGGATACGGGGCGTTTCCCGCATGGCGCGATGGGCGGTCAGCCAGACCGGCAGGGGCGGAATTTCAACGCCAAGATCCAGCTCGGCCACGGTGTCATCCGCCTGCGCAACACCGCTTTGGCAAAAGCCGATGCCGCAGCCGGCCCGCACCAATTGCCAATAGGTGGCCTGGTTGTCACAGCGCATGGCAAAGGCACTGCGCTCTGCCTGCCAGCCCATCGCGGCCATGGTGTTCAGGATCAGATCATTGTTGTCATAGCCAACCAGATCGTGGTTCCACAGATCCTCGGCCACACGCGGCGTGCCGCGCCGCGCCAAGTAGGTATGGGCGGCAAAGATCCCCAGCGGCAGATCCGCCACATGCTGGGTGATCACCTCCAGCTGGCTGGGGCGATACATGCGCAGGGCGATGTCGGCGGCGCGATACAGGAGGTTTTTGCTTTCATCCGTTGGCACCAGTTCCAACTCGATGCCGGGTTCAGCCCTGCGTATGTCTGCCAGAATGGGCGGCAGCAGGTAATGCGCGGCAAAGACGCTGGCGGTGATGCGAACGGTGCCTGCCAGCTCTTCGGACTGGCCTGCGGCCTGCAGGGAAAGGCGATACATCTGCTGTTGCATCTCCCGCGCCATCGGCAGCAGCGCCGTGCCCGCCTGCGACAGCCGCAACCCGCGGGGGTGCCGCTCAAACAGCTGCTGGCTGAGGCTGGCTTCTAATGTTTGGATGTGGCGCCCCAGGGTGGGCTGGCTGCGGTTGAGGCTTCTCGCGGCGCCCGAAAGCGAGCCCTCCTCCGCCACGGCAAGGAAGCTTTGGATCAGGGACCAGTCGGTGAGTTTTGCAGTATCCATTCAAAAATGAATGGCAGATCTGAAATTTTTCGCAATACTATATTCTCTTTGAATGGGTGAAGCTTGTCGCATCCCTTCAAACACGGAGTTGAACTGATGAAACAAACCGCGCTTATCCTTGGAGCCTCTGGCCGCTTTGGCCGCGCTGCTGCTCTGGCTTTTGAACAGGCTGGCTGGCAGCTCCGCCGGTTCAAACGGGGGCGGGATGATCTGGCCCAGACTACCGCTGGTGTGGATGTGATCGTGAACGGTTGGAACCCTGCCTATCCGGACTGGGCCGCACAGGTGCCACAGCTGCACCGGCAGGTGATCCGGGCGGCTGAAGCCAGCGGCGCGACGGTGATTCTGCCCGGCAATGTCTATGTCTTTGGGGCCGAGACTGCCTTGCCCTGGTCAGAGGAAAGCCCCCATGCGGCGCAGAACCCATTGGGGCGCATCCGCATTGAGATGGAGCAGGCCTATCGTGCCTCCAGCGCGCAGGTGATCCTTCTGCGGGCAGGGGATTTCCTGGATACCGAAGCTTCGGGGAACTGGTTTGATGCCATGATCACCGCCAAGCTGGGTAAGGGGAAGTTTACCTATCCTGG
The DNA here is from genome assembly GCF_039971195.1 of Pseudophaeobacter sp. Lineage (GTDB taxonomy): Bacteria > Pseudomonadota > Alphaproteobacteria > Rhodobacterales > Rhodobacteraceae > Pseudophaeobacter. The sequence continues at coordinate 59,618 of NZ_JBDWPJ010000012.1, read as the reverse complement.
GCGCGCCGACATCCCCCATGCTTGGGCCTTTCTGCCGGATCTTGCGCGGGCAGCCGTAGAGCTCGCGGCTATTCGCGATTGCCTGCCGCGCTATCTGGATGTGCCCTTTGCAGGCTATACCCTGACCGGGCAAGAGATCCTGGCCGAGGTCAATCGCCACCTGCAACAGCCTGCGCGTCTGGGCCAAATGTCCTGGCTGCCCTTGCAGCTGGCGCGACCGTTCTGGCCCTTGGGGCGTTGCCTTCTAGAGATGCGCTATCTTTGGAACACACCGCACCACCTTTCAGGAGAGCTGCTGCATCAGTTGCTGCCAGATTTTGCCAGCACATCTTTGCAGGTAGCCCTGCCACAGTGTCTACCAAAGGCGGTTTTGAAACATACAGCGCCGCGCGCGGGCGGCAAGGACATAAGGGCAGTGGCTTGACTAGTCGATCTTCAGATCAACCCAGACCAGCCGGTGACGGCTGGCCGTTGCGGCGGCAGAAGCTACGGCTTCGGGCCAGACGACTCCGGCACCGGCTATCTGCCAGTCCTGGGAAGGCAGCAGGTAGTCGACCCGCATCTGACGGTCCTCGCCCCAATTGACCGTATCTGTCCCACCTTGGGGTGAGGTGGGGAGCGGGTCTTGCAACCGGCTGTCCAGCAACAAATTGGCAATGGCGTCGCGGTGTCCTGCGCCTTTGTTGGGATCCAGATTGGCGCCGCCAGCAATAGCAAAGCGCTTGGACGGTACCGATCCGACAGAGGCAGGCAATTGCCCGTCCAGGAACACCTGCCACAGGCGGATTTCATCCGCGTTGCGCAGCCCATTGCGATCCTCTGGCCCATCAAACAATGGAGGGGCGGCTTGAAAACACAGCAGCGTCAGGCGCGCGCCATTGGTCAACGCAATCGGCACAGCCCAATGGGCAGTAGAGGAGAGGCGTTGGACCTTTTGCGCCTGAGCCGAGGGAAAGGGGCTGCCATCAGGGTGTTGCGGCAGGGTGGCACCGGGTATGTCACGCCACAACAGGGACGAGAGATCGGCAACTTCCTGGGTCAGGATCGGGTATTTTGACAGTAGGGCCAAGCCACCGCGCCCGGTGTAATCGCCGTAGCCTTGCGAATCTCCGGGGCCGCCAAGCCGTGTGTCGCCATCCAGATCCAGATCCGTCGCCAGCCCGGCATTGGGTTGGTCGGCAAACAGATAGGGATAGGGCGATCCAGCCTCTGCGAGGCGGTTCTCAAGCGCCTTGAGCGCTCGGTTTTCATAGTCCCAGTCGATGCCCTGTAGCAGCAAAACATCGGGCTGGGCGCCATTGATCACTGTGACCACGGCCTGAATCTGGGGATCATCGCCATGTTCAATGTCGCGCAGCAACAGCCCAGGCCCCTTGCGGGACAGTTCGGTGTTGAAGGTGGCTATGCGCAGGGTGTCTCCCTCTGCGGAACGGCTTGGCAACAAGTGGATGAGCAGCAAGCAGAGCAGCGGCAAGACAGAGAGCTTTCTCTCTGTCTTCCCAGGCATCACGCGGCCTGCAGGGCTTCGGCATGGGCATAGACTGCCCGTCTTTTTTGCGCGATGAGATCCGCCACCCGTAGCATCGCCAGCCCGCGCATGATCATCGAGGCGGGCACAAAGGCCCAGGCGGCAATTACCCAGATCAGCATAGGCGGAGCGGTGAGGTGGCTGACGTCGATCAACCCGGAGGCCAGCTTGATTGTCGCCGGAATGGCAAAGGGCAACAGGATCCCCAGAATGATATTGATGCGCCCATCGCGTTGCAACCGAGTGACCACATCGCCACCGGTGGTGGGGTCAAACAGCGGCAGGTTCACCCAGACATTGAAGGCGCCATTGGCAACCGGCCAATTGCCAATACGAATGGCGAGGATGAACCCAAAAATGGCAAGCGCAGACACGACATAGGCAATCCCGGCAGCACTGCGCACCATCTGCAGGCTGTCCGTAGGGGTCTCGGTCGGCAGCATCAGAACCGTCAGTTGCACTGGCGAATAGGCAAAATCCAAGGCCGCGCCCAGGCGGGTGCCATAGGTCTGCACCAGGGTAGTCAGCCCGGTTGGATCCATAGAATGGCGCACCAGCAGGCTTAGCGCGCCGATCATCACAAAGGCGGCGACATAACGCATCCGGTTCAGCGGCGGGGCTTCACGGAATTCAACAAAACTGGGGTAGTTGGAGAAATACTCAGCAAAGGTCAAAACACCGCCGAGAATCGCCATAAGGGCGATGATCTCAGGAGATTCTGTGGCAGAAACCGGCAAGAGCATCGATGGCATTGCGATCAGCAATGCAACAAGTATCCCGCGAGTTGCCGCGCCTGTTATGCGAGCAAACACTGCTTTTTTCCCTTCAAACTGGACTGGACGATACTTTGTCGTGCCTTTGTTCCAACTTGATGCACCCTGGATTTGCCCAGAATGCGCGCCTCAATTTTGCCCTATTTGTGCATGGATTGGCCTTGAGGCTCAAGTTTGCAATTGCGGATTGGTGATTTTCTTCGGGGAAGCCGGGAGGGATGATGCCGGAATGCATCAATTTTGCTCAAGCCAATCAGGGATTTGCGGGATAGATACCAGATGTAGTGGTTGTGATGTGTTGGGCGTCAAGAGGCCGCTCTGGTTTTGACCGTTTTGCGCAGGTGGCTGTGAAATCGGCGGGGAATGCGGCAAATTTGTGGCACATTTGTCTTAATTCCCACTCAGTTCCGCGACCGCCAATTCCCTTGTGCAGGAGGATGTCACGACAAAGCCGCCCCAAATCTTGGAGCGGCTTTGTGCAGCTTTAGACAGCGCAGCCCAAAGGCAGGTTCAGCAGATCCGCGATGGATTAGACCCAGGGACGTTCCTGCGCCATCTTACCTTCATAGGTCTCAACGGAGCCTTGTTTCTGCAGAGTCTGGCCGATGTCATCCAGACCTTCCAGCAGGCATTGCTTTTTGAAGGTATCAACCTCGAAGGTGACAACCTCACCATCCGAAGTGGTGATTTCCTGGGCTTCCAGATCAACCGTCATCCGGGCGTTTTCGCCCTTTTCCGCGTCCGCCATCAACAGATCGACCTGCTCTTGTGGCAGCACGATGGGCAGGATGCCGTTCTTAAAGCAGTTGTTGAAGAAGATATCGGCAAAGGAGGTCGAGATCACACACTTGATGCCAAAATCTGCAATCGCCCAGGGCGCGTGTTCGCGCGAAGAGCCACAGCCAAAGTTGTCACCTGCGACCAGGATTTCAGCACTGCGGTACTGCGGTTTGTTGAGCACAAAATCTTCGATTTCGGTGCCGTCGCGATTGTAGCGCATCTCGTCAAACAGGTTCACCCCAAAGCCGGTGCGCTGAATGCTTTTCAGGAACACCTTGGGGATGATCATGTCGGTGTCGATATTGACCAGCGGCATAGGCGCGGCAACACCGGTGAGCTTTTGATATTTGTCCATTTCCAGACTCCTAGATTTCGACCCACGCGCGGTGGGGGCCCGCGTCACAGCGGGGAGATCCGTGAACCAGGGGCGCAGTCATCCTGTGCCTACCTGATGGAATATGGCGGCCTGGCGGAGCGGGTGGTGAAACCCTGATCCGGTCTAGGCCGCCTAGATTTCTTTTTCTACGCTGCGCAGGAAAAGCGCGGTAAACAGCAGGCCAAAGCCATTGAACAGCATCTCAACGCCCAAGAGAATGCCGATCAGGTTCAGCAGCCAGGCGGGCTCTGCCGCCGCATTGGTCCAGATCACCCCGGCCAGTACGATGGACAGAATGCCAGAGATCAAGGTCGGCCAGAAGAACGGGAGACCGCGCATCTGAAACGACATGTAGATCCGGGCGATACCGCCTGCCATGAACAGGATCAGCACCAGCATCGACAGCGAAATGGTGCCCTGCAGCGGATTGGAAATGAAGGACCAGCCAAGGAACAGCAGCACGGCTCCCATCAGGATGGAGAGCAGTTTGTTGCCGGTGCCTTCGACGGAAAACCCGCCAACCACCTGCAGGCCACCGCTGACCAAGAGCAAAAAGCCAGTGATCGCGGTCACCGCAATGGAGGCCACCACGGGCGCACCCAGGATGAACACCCCAAACAGGATGGACAGCAGTCCCAACAACAGCATTTTCAGCCAGTCACTCATTTCTCAATTCCTCTCAAGAATACCTTTTGAGCGCAGCCTACAGCAGATCACGAATATCTGTCAGCTTTCCTGTCAGGGCAGCGGCAGCGGCCATGGCGGGGGAGACCAGATGGGTGCGACCCTTGTAGCCCTGGCGGCCCTCAAAGTTGCGGTTCGAGGTGGCGGCGCAGCGCTCACCCTCTGACAGCTGATCTGGGTTCATCGCCAGACACATGGAGCAGCCTGCAAGGCGCCATTCAAAACCGGCTTCGCGGAAGATATCGGCCAGGCCTTCTTCTTCGGCTTGTGCCCGCACCAGGCCAGAACCCGGAACGATCATGGCGCGCATGCCGTCTTTGATCTTCTTACCTTTGACCACCTCGGCCACAGCGCGGAAATCTTCGATACGGCCATTGGTGCAGGAGCCAATGAAAACAGTGTCGATCTCAATGTCAGTGAGTTTTTGACCAGGGGTCAGGCCCATATATTCGATCGAACGGCGGGCTGCATCCACTTTGCCGCCTTTGAAATCTTCGGGGTTGGGCACAACTCCGGTGATCGGCAGCACGTCCTCGGGCGAGGTGCCCCAGGTCACAACGGGCTGGATGTCTTCACCTTTCAGGGTGACAACCTTGTCGAAATGGGCGCCCTCATCGGTATAGAGCGTCTTCCACCAGTTCAGCGCGGCTTCCCATTGCGCGCCCTTGGGGGCGTGGGGGCGGCCGTTCACATAGGCGTAGGTGGTTTCATCCGGCGCGATCAGACCAGCGCGGGCACCGCCCTCGATGGCCATATTGCAGACGGTCATACGGCCTTCCATGGACAGATCACGGATCGCTTCGCCGCAATACTCGATGACATAGCCGGTGCCGCCACCGGTGCCGGTTTCGCCGATCACCGCGAGGGTGATGTCTTTGGCGGTCACACCGGGCTTCAGCTTGCCGGTGATCTCGACCTTCATGTTCAGAGATTTTTTCTGAATCAAGGTCTGAGTGGCCAGCACATGCTCCACCTCGGAGGTGCCGATACCATGGGCCAAAGCCCCAAAGGCGCCATGGGTGGCGGTGTGGCTGTCGCCACAAACCACGGTCATGCCGGGCAGAGTCCAGCCCTGTTCGGGGCCGACGATATGCACGATGCCCTGACGGACGTCAGAAACAGGATAGTAGTGCACACCAAATTCCTTGGCATTTTTATCCAGGGCTTCAACCTGAATGCGGCTTTCCTCGGTCATCTGCGACGGATCTTCACGGCCTGCGGTGGTGGGCACGTTGTGATCCGGCACTGCGATGGTTTTATCCGGTGCATGCACCGAACGGCCGGCCAGGCGCAGACCTTCAAAGGCCTGCGGGCTGGTCACTTCGTGGACCAGGTGGCGGTCGATATAAAGAAGGCAGGTGCCATCCTCTGCTTCATGCGCAACATGCGCATCCCAGATTTTGTCATAGAGCGTTTTGGGGGACATGTGTCCTCTCCCGTATGTGTCAGGTGTATATAGCTGGCGTAGGGCTTAGGCTGCAGCCTTATAGGCGCGCCAGGACCGTGCGGGCGGCACCATAGAATCGCTCGCGCAGACGGGCGCGGTCTTGCAACTCAATCTTCTGGGCCAATACGAGGGTCATGCCCGTCAGATACAGGCGGGGGGGCGGGCGATCAAGGGTGCGAAGGGGGGGGATTGCCGCAATCGGGGCATTCTTTCCCTTGAATCCTTGTAAATAGGGCGGCTTCCCTCTTTCGGTAGCCGCCGAGATCAGGCAGAGAGTGCCGATGATTCGAAGCCCGCTGCCGCTTTCATTGAAATATGGCGCGGGAATTGCTATTTTTGGCATATCCCCAGCGCCGGGGGAGAGTCGGCGCGCCTTATGGAGGACAGTGTTCTGTCGACCGAACCTCAAGCGGCTGCTGCCGCTGATAGCGAGGCAGTGGAGACCGCTGCCAAGAGCCGCCCAACCAATGTGGTATTGCTGGAGCGGATCCTGAGCTCTCTGGATGAAGACAAGGCTGAAGATGTCGTGCAGATCGATCTGCGCGGCAAGACGGCTATTGCCGATTTCATGGTCATCGCCACGGGGCGTTCAAGCCGCCAGGTTGCCGGGATCTCGGAAAAGCTGGCCGACCGGCTGAAGCATGAATATGGCATTCTCAGCAAGATCGAAGGCCGCGATACCGGCGATTGGGTCCTGATTGATACCGGCGATGTCATTGTGCATCTGTTCCGCCCTGAAGTGCGCGAGTTCTACCAAATCGAAAAGCTCTGGCAGCCCGGTATGACCCCAGGCCAGGAAGAGTCCTAAACCAGGACTAAAGTGACAGGGTGGCCCTTTGTTGGGGCCGCTCCTGCGCATTGACGGGACGGCCCTGTCATTGGCTTTGTCTGCGCCAGTAATTTCCAGCGAGGGTTTTTCCGATGCGTATTCATATCTGCGCGGTTGGACGGCTGCGTGCTGGGCCTGAAAAGTCCCTCATTGACGACTACCTCACGCGTTTTGACCGCACCGGCCGGGCGCTGGGCCTTGGCCCGGCCCGTATTGTTGAGGTTGAGGACAAGAAGAATGCCGGCATGGGGGCCGAAGCCACCCTGCTGCGTAAATCCCTGCCCAAGGGCGCGGTGATCTGCACCCTGGATGAACGCGGCAAGTTGCTCAGCTCACCGGATTTCGCCAACCGTCTGGGCGATTGGCGCGATTCGGGGCGTCAGGATCTGGCGCTGATCATCGGTGGCGCTGATGGCATTGACCCGAGCCTGCGGGCTGAAGCCGATTTTTCGATCTCGTTTGGCAAGATGGTCTGGCCGCATATGATGGTGCGGGTGATGCTGGCCGAACAGATCTATCGCGCCGCAACCATACTCTCCGGTAGCCCCTATCATCGGAGCTGACCGGGTACAGCCTGCGCGCCGGGCCGGTGGCCAGGCGCGCAGGCTGGATCTGCCTAGGCTTCGGAAGGTTCGATCATTTCCATGCGGGTGGCGTGGCGGCCGCCTTCGAAGTCAGCCGACAGGAAGGCGTCGACGATATCCAGCGCCAGACCCTTACCGACAACCCGAGCGCCGATTGACAGCATATTGGCATCGTTGTGCTGGCGGATCATCCGCGCCGAAAAGGTATCGGCGCACACGCCGCAGCGGATGCCTTTGACCTTATTGGCGGCCATCATGATGCCCTGGCCCGTGCCGCAGACGATAACGCCCAGATCATAATCGCCGGAGGCCACACGCTCGGCGGCTTCGCGGCCATGCTTGGGGTAATCGGTGCTTTCCGAGGTGGTGGGGCCGAGATCAAGCACATCATAGCCAAGACCGGCAATATGCTCAGCAATGGTCTGGCGCAGTTGGATGTCGGCGTGATCGCTGGAAAGAACGACGCGTTTTTTGGCAGTCATGGCGGGGGTGTCCTGTAGCAAAAGAGGAGGGGGCGGATTGCCAGACCTGTGTCACAAGATGCCTCGCGCCGCAAGGAAGAGGCGGGCGTAGCTTTCCCTCAGCTCAACGACCGGATCATTTTAACGCGACCACAAAGAGATCATCAGCCCAGCCATCAACCAGGCAACGGGCTTGGATTTGGACCTGCTTGCTGCCCGCAGGGACCGAGACGCCACTCAGCGATCTGGTAAAGGGTTGCTCCTGTACATGTGGATGGGCCAGCACCCGCAGCCCTAGTTCATTGCTCTGCATGTCAAGCACCCGCCAGCCATCGGCGTAGTGATCCCAGCCGGTATCGGGATGGGAGAGGGTGACATCAAACCGCCAGGTGTCGCCGGATTGAGTGGCTGTGGCCGCCTGGATTGTTGGCGGGTCAGCGAGAGCGGGGAACGCTATCAGAGCGGCGAAAAAAGCTAAGGTTGGTTTGATCATAGGGCAGCTTAACCTCTCTGAAATGGTGTGGACATCACGATGCCGTGTGGGCCGGGGAGGTGGCTGTGACAACTTCTCTCTTGCCAGAGGGGTTAAATTGGTAATATTACTTTACCAAACTCAGTGCAACCTTAGGAGAGCTCCATGGAGATGCCTGTCCCCGATCCCGCCATTCTGACCCGCAAAGCGCATCTGGTGACTCGGCTGAGCGCAGTTTTGCCAGGTGATGCGCTGATCGAGGATGAACGGGAAACCCGCGCCTATGAATGTGACGGGCTGGCGGCCTATCGCTGTCCGCCGATGCTGGCGGTGCTGCCGCGCACCACCGAGGAAGTCTCTGACATCTTGCGGATCTGTCATGAGGAAGGCGTGCCTGTGGTGCCGCGCGGGGCGGGCACTTCGCTGGCAGGCGGGGCGCTGCCCACGGCGGATAGCGTGATCCTTGGGGTGGCGCGGATGAATGAGGTGCTGGAGACGGATTATAACAACCGGGTGATCCGGGTGCAGTCTGGACGCACCAACCTCAGCGTCTCTGGCGCAGTGGAGGAAGAAGAGTTCTTTTATGCGCCTGATCCGTCCAGCCAGCTAGCCTGCGCCATTGCCGGCAACATCGCAATGAATTCGGGCGGCGCTCACTGTCTGAAATATGGCGTTACCACCAACAACTTGTTGGGGGTGACCATGGTGATGATGGATGGCACCGTGGTGGAAATTGGCGGCGCGCATCTGGATGCGGGCGGGCTTGATTTGCTGGGGGTGATCTGTGGCAGCGAAGGGCAACTGGGCGTGGTCACCGAGGCCACGCTGCGCATCCTGCGCAAACCGGAAGGCGCACGGCCAGTGCTGATTGGATTTGACAGCAATGAGGTGGCCGGTGCCTGTGTCAGTGACATCATCAAGGCGGGCGTTCTGCCAGTGGCGATTGAATTCATGGACCGTCCCTGCATTGCCGCCTGTGAGGCCTTTGCTAAGGCGGGCTATCCGATGTGTGAGGCACTGCTGATCATCGAGGTTGAGGGCAGCGAAGCAGAGATTGCCCATCAGTTGAGTCTGATCGTGGAGATCGCGCGGCGACATAACCCGGTAGAGCTGCGCGAGGCCGGTGACGCCGATGAGGCGGCGCGGATCTGGCTGGGACGTAAATCCGCCTTTGGCGCCATGGGGCAGATCAACGATTATATGTGTCTTGACGGCACCATTCCGGTGGCCTCATTGCCCGCCGTGCTGCGCCGCATTGGCGAGCTGTCTCAGGACTACGGGCTGGAGGTGGCAAATGTGTTTCATGCCGGAGATGGCAATATGCACCCCTTGATCCTGTTTGATGCCAATAAGCCAGGAGATCTGGAGCAGTGCGAGGCCTTTGGCGCTGAAATCCTGAAGCTTTGTGTGGATGTAGGCGGTTGTCTGACTGGCGAGCACGGCGTTGGCATCGAGAAGCGGGATCTGATGCTCTATCAATATGCGCCCGTCGATCTGGAAGCGCAGCTGCTGGTCAAGGATGTGTTTGATCCCAAGTGGTTGCTCAATCCGGCAAAGGTCTTTCCGCTTGGCGCAACCAAGGCGCGGCGGTCGGCGGCCTAGGCAGCAGAATAGACGAGACGATCATGATGGGGGCTTTGCCCCCAAACCCCCAGAATATTTTTGGAAAGATGATGATGCTTATTCCGAAAGATGAGGCCGAACTGGCTGAGGCGATTGTTGGCACGGATACTCCCCTCTGCATCAAAGGCGGAGGGACGCGTGGATTTGAAGTCGAAGGCTCCGTTTTGAGCCTGGCTGGCCTGAGCGGTATTGAGCTTTATGAGCCGGGATCTCTGACCCTGGTGGTCAAGGCGGGGACGCCGATCGCACAGGTTGAGGCCTTGTTGGCCAGCGAAGGTCAGCGCATGGCTTTTGAGCCAATGGATGCCCGTGGACTATTGGGCGGGGGAGGTGAGCCCACCATTGGCGGTGCCTTTGCTACCAATGCATCTGGTCCGCGCCGCATTCAAGGGGGCGCGGCGCGCGATTATCTGCTGGGGGTGCGGTTTGTTGATGGCATGGGACAGGTGGTGAAGAATGGTGGTCGGGTGATGAAAAACGTCACCGGCTATGATCTGGTGAAGCTGATGGCGGGAGCCCATGGAACCCTGGGGGTGCTGAGCGAGGTCGCGTTGAAGGTGCTGCCCATTCCTGAGGCTGTTGCTACCCTCAGCGTTGCAGTTGCGGAGCTTTCGGTTGCCGTACAGGCGATGTCTGCGGCACTGGGCTCGCCCTTTGATGTGACGGGGGCGAGTTATGATCCGGAGACAGGCCTGGTGCATATCCGGGTAGAAGGTTTTGCGCCCTCGGTTGCCTATCGTCAGGACAGGCTTGTGGAGGTACTGGCCGCTTTTGGCGAGGTCTCCGCGCAGGGGAGTGATGCCAACCTGTGGCGGGGGATTCGGGATGTTTCCAAGTTTGAGGGCCGGGTCGGCGATGTTTGGCGGATTTCTGTAAAACCTTCGGATGCGGTGATTTTGGCGCCGCTTCTAGGTACAGCAGGATTGCTGTTCGACTGGGGCGGTGGGCTAATCTGGGCCCTAAGCACTGAAGGCACTGATTTGCGGGCGAAAATGGCCCAGGCAGGGGTGACTGGACATGCCACGCTGGTGCGGGGCAGTGCTGAGACCAAAGCGGCTTTGGGGCGGTTCCAGCCGCAGGCAGCGCCACTGGAAGAAATTTCAAAAGGGTTGCGGCAGAGGTTTGATCCGCGCGGCCTGCTGAATACAGGGTTGATGGGGTAAATCATGCAGACGACCTTTACCAAAGATCAGTTGAAAGATCCCGGCATCGCTCGCTCGAATGAGATTTTGCGCGCCTGTGTGCATTGCGGGTTCTGTACTGCAACCTGTCCGACCTATCAGGTGCTTGGGGATGAGCTCGACAGTCCGCGCGGGCGGGTTTACCTGATCAAGGATATGCTGGAGAACAACCGGGTACCCGATGCCAAGACGGTCAAACATATCGATCGTTGCCTGAGCTGCCTGGCCTGTATGACCACTTGCCCGTCGGGGGTGCACTACATGCATCTGGTGGATCACGCGCGGGCTTACATCGACAAAAATTACAAACGCCCTCTGACGGATCGCCTGTTGCGGGCGGTTCTGGCGCGGATTCTGCCCTATCCTGGACGCTTTCGCTTGGCCCTGCTGGGGGCCAAAATTGCGCGGCCCTTCAAAGGCCTGATGCCGGATCCACGTCTGCGGGCAATGCTGGAGATGGCGCCCAAACATATCCCCCCGGTCAGCCGCAATGATGATCCGCAAAGCTTTGCGCCAAAGGCGGCGCAAACGAAACGTGTGGCGTTGATGACGGGCTGTGCACAAAAGGCGCTGAACACCGATATCAATGATGCCACCATTCGGCTGCTGACCCGGTTGGGCTGTGAGGTGGTGGTGGCCAAAGGCGCTGGCTGTTGTGGCGCGCTGACCCATCACATGGGGCGCGAAGATGAAAGCCATGCCACTGCTGCTAAGAACATCCGGGCCTGGAGTGCCGAGATTGATGGCGCAGGGCTAGATGCCATTGTCATCAATACCTCGGGCTGCGGCACCACGGTCAAGGACTATGGTCATATGTTCCGCAATGATCCGCTGGCCGCGGATGCGGCACGGATCTCTGAGCGCTGCATGGATATCTCTGAGCTTTTGATGAAGCTGGAGCTGCCCGAAGGGTCGGACAAGGCGCTAACCGTTGCCTATCATGCCGCCTGCTCCCTGCAGCACGGCCAGCAGATCAAGACCCATCCTAAAACCCTGCTGAAACGCGCGGGCTTTAAGGTGGTGGAGCCTGCGGATAGCCATCTGTGTTGCGGTTCTGCCGGGACTTACAATCTGATGCAGCCGGAAATTTCGGGTGAGCTGAAGGCGCGTAAGGTAAAGACGTTGGAGGCCAAATCCCCGGATCTGATCGCGGCGGGCAACATTGGCTGCATGATGCAGATCGGCTCGGCCACGTCCGTGCCAATTGTGCATACGGTGGAATTGCTGGACTGGGCCACGGGCGGGCCAATACCACCAGCGCTGATTGGCGGGCAGGTGCAGCCACAGGACAATGTGCCGATGCTGCGCTGAAAACCCTGCTTTGCGGGCAACAAACCTGAGGCCTTTGGGGATTATTTCTTCTGTGGGCTGTCATTCACGCGGGCTTGCCGTATTTTTGCCGAAGCTTGCAGGTATATCTATCTGCAATCGGGTGAGGAGAGCGGCGTGCAGGGTTTGCAATATTTGGGACGAGGTGTCGCGCGACTGGCGAGTCTTGTCATGCTGCTGCCCCTTATGGCGCAGGCTCAGGACAGCCGGTTGCAGCGTATGGACACCTCGGATTCCGGGCGTGGCTGGGAAGCGGTTGGGCGGCTGGATGTCAATGGTGAAGGCTTTTGCACCGGGTCCTTGATTGCCCCGGATCTGGTGCTGACAGCGGCGCATTGCCTCTTTGATTCGCACAGCGGTGCCCGGATCAAGCCACAGGCCATCGAGTTTTTGGCCGGTTGGCGCAATGGTCGGGCCTCGGCTTATCGGACGGTTGCGCGGGCGGTGGTTCACCCGGATTATGTTTTTGACGGCGAGGTCTCTACCGACCGTGTGCGCAAGGATATTGCCCTGTTGCAGTTGCAACGACCGATCCGCAACACCACCGTCATTCCGTTCCAAACCGACAGTCGGCCCCGCAAAGGTGCCGATGTGGGGGTGGTCTCTTATGCTCATGATCGCTCCGAAGCCCCCTCGATCCAGGAGCTTTGTGCGGTGATGGGGCGGCAGGAGGGGGTGTTGATCATGTCCTGCGATGTGGACTTTGGCTCTTCCGGTGCGCCTGTGTTCTCCTTTGAGGGTGGCATGCCGCGCATTGTCTCGGTGGTTTCCGCCAAGGCGGAGGTCGAAGGCCGGCGGGTGTCCCTGGGGGCGGCACTGGCAGAGGAGTTGCAGATCCTGAAAACCCAATTGACCAGTGCGCGGATCGGCAGCCGTATGCCCGAAGGCGTCGGCCGGGTGCAGGTGGGCGGCGCACGTCCCTCTGGTGGGGCCAAGTTTGTTCGGCCCGGCGACTAACCTGTTCCGGGCCGCAGGTCTTGTAATCCGATGTGGCGTGCATATTTCATTTCTAGTCGGGGTCGCCGGTCACCGGGGCTCAGATGACAAACGCCCGTCCCTTTGGGAGGGTGAAATGAATGTCGCTCATATTCGAGGATAGAACATGCGTAGATTTGATTTTGCACCGCTGAACCGTGCAACCATTGGTTTTGACCAGATCGCTGATCTGATGGACCGCGCCCTGAGCAATGATGTCGGGCAACCCAGTTACCCCCCATATAACATCGAAAAAACTGCTGCCGACAGCTATCGGATCTCGATTGCTGTAGCCGGTTTTGGCGAAGAAGACCTGACCGTGGAAGTGAAGGAAAACGCCTTGGTGGTTTCTGCCCGCAGGGGTGACGAGGTCGAGGGTCGCAGTTTTCTGCATCGCGGCATAGCCACCCGCGCCTTTGAGCGCCGCTTTACCCTGGCCGATCATGTCCGCGTCACCGGCGCCAGCCATGCGGACGGTATGTTGCATATCGATTTGCACCGCGAAGTGCCCGAAGCACTGAAGCCGCGCCGCATCGAGATCAGCTCTACCGGACCAAAGCAGACCGCCATCGAAGCAGAGGCGCAGGCGCTCAACTAACCTAAACCAAACTCCGTTCCGTTCATGAGCTTTCTCCAGGGAGCCTGCATGGAGTGAGCATAGCCCCAGCCCTCGCAAGAGGGTTGGGGCTATGTTTTTGTCAATTGGGATTGAGTGAAACGAGCGAACACTTACCGATTGGTAGGATTAGTTGCTTACCAGATGGTAAGTCGAGCGGGCCCATGCTATGGATTGACAAACGCTCAGGGATCCAACGATGACTGTCACCTCCCAAACCAGTTTGGATTTGTTGCGAATCGCCAGGCAGCATCTGGCTGCGCGGGGCTATCATGGCACCAGCCTGGCCGGGGTTGCAGCGGAGTTGGGGCTGACCAAACAGGCGCTGCTGCATCATTTCAAATCCAAGGACCTGCTGTACCACGCGGTGATGGGGCAGCTGAAACAGCAGCTGCTCGACCTGTTGTTTGAGGCGATGGAAGCAACCGAACAGGCAGAGCTTCAGCTGGAGGGGTTCTTTGTATCGCTCTGCCATTGCGCTGTGCAGGATCCAACAGTTGCAGCACTGTTAATCCGGGTTTTGTTGGAAGAGTCCGAGCCCGCAGCGATAGAGGGCGCATTGCCCCTGCAGGAGGTTCTGGAGCCCCTTGTGGCCTTGGTTCAGGCAACAGCAGGGTGGCAACAGGCCGGTTTTGCCGCGGCGCTGGGCCTTGCCACTGAATTGCTCGGCGCGGTCTGCCTGCTGCCCGCATCCCAGGCAGGACTGTCGCGCCGGTTTGGACCTGCGCCTATAGACGAAGGGCTGAACCAGGCCGTGGCACATACAGGGGATTTGGTTCGGACCCGGTTGCTGCGTTAGCATCAAGCCCCTCCGCACAGTCTATGCGGGTAGTGTTCAGTAGGATCCCTGTGTGCTGACGGAACTCGTTTAGGGGGAACTCCCGGTATTTTGGCCCTTGTGCGTTGGCGCATTAAAAGGTGTACTGAAAATGATTGTTTTAACTCTTTGGTGAAAGGCCACGCGATGGAATCGATGGACGTCAAAGAAATGCAGTCCAGTTTTTCAGAGATTTACGCCAAAAAGGCAGAGTTGGCAGAACGTTTTTATGTCCATCTTTTTGACCAGATGCCAGAAATCGAAGCGCTGTTCTCCGATGATTTCGCCAAACAGAAAGAGATGTTTGCCTCGATGTTGACCTATTGCCTGAGAGGCGCGGTGGACAATCGGAGCTTGATCCATGCGGGGGATACTCTGGCCAAAACTCATGCCCAGTACAACCTTGGACCGCGCGAGGCAGAGATGGCAGGCAAAGCGGTGATGGCCGCCCTGGTGGATGTTCTGGGAGATGATCTAAGTGCCGCGCAGGCCATCGTCTGGCAACAGGCAATCGCGCGGGTGATGCGGATGTTCCTACAGGGCGAGGAAGCTGAGCAACGGGCATCGACCTGATTGCAGCCCAGCGGGCGAAGACTTAAAAGCCTTCGTATCCTTGGTACCCTCCAGGCCCATAGCTAGAACGCCGGGCCCGGAAGGGATTTAGCGTGTCAGACCGACATGCAGATGTATTTCATTTCCAGATAGTCTTCGATGCCATGGTGGCTGCCTTCGCGGCCCAGACCGGACTGTTTGACGCCGCCAAACGGAGCGACCTCGGTGGAAATGATGCCGGTGTTGACGCCAACAATGCCATATTCCAACGCTTCGGCGACCTTGTAGACCCGGCTCAGATCTTTGGCGTAGAAATAGGAGGCCAGGCCAAAGATGGTGTCATTGGCCATCGCGATCACCTCGTCCTCGTCTTCAAACTTGAACAGGGGCGCCAGTGGGCCAAAGGTTTCATCCGTGGCAAAGGCCATCTCGCGGGTAGCTCCGGTGACAATTGTTGGCTCAAAGAAAGTGCCGCCAAGCTCGGATGGGTTGCCGCCCAGAATGACCTCTGCGCCCTTGGCGGTGGCATCGGCGATATGGTCCTGAACCTTGGTGACGGCCTTGGCGTTGATCAGCGGCCCAAACAGGGTGCCGTCTTCCATGCCATCGCCAACTTTCATATTGGCGACTGCTTCTTTCAGCTTGGCAGCAAAGGCGTCATAGACTCCGGCCTGCACATAGATCCGGTTGGCGCAGACGCAGGTCTGGCCGTTGTTGCGGAACTTGCACATGATAGCGCCTTCGACAGCTGCATCGAGATCGGCGTCGTCAAAGACGATGAAGGGTGCATTGCCGCCCAGCTCCATGGAGCATTTCATCACTGTATCAGCGGCCTGGCGCATCAGGATGCGGCCGACCTGGGTGGAGCCAGTAAAGGTCAGCTTGCGCACCGCGTTGTTGTCGCAGAACTCCTTGCCGATTTCAGAGGCATCTGACGAGGGGACAACGCTGAAAACGCCCGCCGGAATGCCAGCGCGATCCGCCAGAACGGCCAGCGCCGTGGCAGAGAGTGGCGTCAATTCTGCCGGGCGGGCAACAAAGGCACAGCCAGCAGCCAGCGCCGGGCCTGCCTTGCGGGTGATCATCGCATTGGGGAAGTTCCAGGGCGTGATTGACGCGGCCACCCCAATGGGCTGTTTCAACACGGTGATGCGTTTGTCGCGCTGATGGCCCGGAATTGTCTCACCGTAGATGCGTTTGGCCTCTTCGGCGAAGAACTCAATGAAGGAGGCACCATAGGCGATTTCCCCACGGGCTTCGGCCAGGGGTTTGCCCATTTCTGCGGTCAGGATGATGGCCAGATCTTCCTGGTTTTCCATCATCAGATCATACCATTTCCGCAGGGTATTGGCGCGTTCCTTGCCAGTCCATTTGGCCCATTCCTTTTGTGCCACATCAGCCTGAGAAATGGCGCCAGCCACCTGGGAACGGCTGAGGTCGGTCACCTGGGCGATGACATCGCCGCGCGCCGGGTTCACAACGTCAAATGTGGCGTCGCCAGCGACGAAGACGCCGCCGATATAGGCACGGGTTTCCAGCAGGCTGGGGTCGCTCAAAAGCGTTTTTAGTGCGGTGGTTGTTTGCAACATAGGGACCTCCCGAGGTGTCATTGGGCGCATGAAAAACAGCTGGGTTCAAAGATGTCCAGAAAGAACCATGAGTCCAGATTTGATCAGATTATACTTAACCTGTTTATTACATCCTGATCGAGAGAAGAGTGTTTGACAATAGCAGACCCAGATAGTCACCTGTTGTACAAAGAAGGGGAGCACGAGCATGGAATTGGACGACGCCTACGCAAACGGGGCGCATATCGCAGGTGCTGAAGAGTTCCCGCCGCGTTGGGCGGCCTCTGCAGAGGATTTTCGCAACAGCCTGCATGAGCGCGCGCGTCTTGATATCCCCTATGGGGAAGGGGAGCGTCACCGCTTTGACCTCTTTTTGCCCGAGGGTAGCCCAAAGGGGGTGCTCATCTTTGTGCACGGCGGCTATTGGCTGGCCTTTGACAAAAGCTCCTGGTCACATCTCGCGGTTGGGGCGCTGGCCCATGGCTGGGCGGTGGCAATGCCCTCCTATGATCTGTGCCCCGAGGTGCGGATCGCCGATATCACCCAGCAGGTCGCCGCGGCAGTGGTGCGGATCGCCGAAGAAGTACCTCAGGTGCCGATTTCGCTGGCCGGGCATTCTGCAGGCGGCCATCTGGTGGCCCGAATGCTGGACCCGCAGGTGATCCCGGCAGAGGTTGGTGAGCGATTGCAAATGGTGGTGCCAATTTCGCCGCTGGCGGATCTGCTGCCACTGCTGCGCACCTCGATGAATGACAAGTTCCAGATGAATTGCGAAACGGCAAAGGCGGAAAGCCCGGTGGAAATGCAGGAACGCTACCAGACCGAGGTCACCGTCTGGGTTGGTGCCGAGGAACGCCCGGCCTTTCTGGATCAGGCGCAGTGGTTGGCAGATGCCTGGCATGCGGATCATGTGATTGCCTTTGGCAAACATCATTTCAATGTGGTGGATCCGCTGGCGGATCCTGAAAGTGATCTGGTGCGGCTGCTCACGAGCTAAGCAGAAATGGTTTGATCTATCGCCCCAAAAGGACGTGCAGGAGGCGGCGTTGAAAAAACGCTTGCCTCCTTTTGCATTCGGGCGCATTTTCTGCCCAGACCGGGCGATGGCGTCGCCACATGGGGTCATTCACGGGGGCGGAGCCTGAAGGTTGCCCAGCCTGTGCCCATGGGTCCGTTTCAACATTCCGTCCTGTACGCCAGGACCTTTCTTGAGCAAAGGAAGGATCCAGCATGACTGCACGTCCTGACATGTATCGTTTTCACAATGGTGAAAAAGCCCCGCTGCAATTTGCGGTTTCTGAATATGAGGCGCGCATCGCGAGCCTGCGCAAAATCATGGGGGACACCGGCGTGAGCGCCGCTGTCTTCACCTCAATGCACAATATCTCTTACTACTCCGGCTTTACCTACTGCGCCTTTGGCCGCCCCTATGGTTTGGTGGTAACAGCTACTGAGGCCGTGACCATTTCGGCTGGTATCGACGCGGGCCAGCCCTGGCGGCGGTCTTTTTGTGACAACATCACCTATACCGATTGGCAGCGCGACAATTTCTGGCGCGCGGTGAAGTCGGTAGCGGGCGAAGGCGTGGTGGTTGGCTTTGAAAGCGACCACTTGACCTTGCTGCAAAAATCCAAGCTCGAAGGGTTCCTTAGCCCGTCTAAATTGGTGGATCTGTATCAGCCCACCATGGTGCAGCGGATGGGCAAATCCGAGGCCGAGCTGGAGATGATCCGCGCCGGTGCAGCGGTGGCCGATGTGGGTGGTTTCGCCATTCGCGAGGCGGTGAAGGAAGGTGCACGCGAGATTGATGTGGCCATGGCCGGGCGCGATGCCATGGAGCTGGAGATCGCCAAGCGCTTTCCGGATGCGGAGTATCGCGACAGCTGGGTCTGGTTTCAGTCGGGGATCAATACCGACGGCGCCCATAACCCGGTGACAGCGCGCAAACTGCAGCGCGGTGATATCTTGTCGCTGAACACCTTCCCGATGATCTCTGGCTATTACACCGCGCTGGAACGCACCATGTTTGTCGGCGAAGTCGATGCCGAGAGCCTGAAGATCTGGGAGGCCAATGTGGCGGCCCATGAATATGGCATCTCCTTGCTGAAGCCGGGGGCCAGCTGCGCCGAGATCACCCATAAGATCAACGCTTTCTTTGAAGAGCGGGATCTGCTGCAGTATCGGACCTTTGGTTATGGCCATTCCTTTGGGGTGTTGTCGCATTACTATGGTCGTGAGGCTGGGCTGGAACTGCGCGAAGACATCGACACGGTGCTGGAGCCTGGCATGGTGATCTCGATGGAGCCAATGCTGACCATCGCCGATGGAGAACCGGGCGCTGGCGGCTACCGCGAGCATGATATCCTGATTATCCACGATGAGGATAATGAGAATATCACCAAATACCCCTATGGCCCGGCGTTCAACGTCGTCGGCTGACAAGCAGAGCCAAATGCTCCCGCCCAGGCTTGATCCCGAAAGGGATCAAGCCCCGTTGGGCCCGGCACCGCGCCTTTGGCGCGGTGCTTTTGCGTATTCCTGCTGGCTTGCTGGGGAATGTAACGGCGGGGCAAATCGCGACCTGCTTGCGGTTGGAATTGGAGGAGGGGCGGGCTTGCCCTCTTGCTTTCAAGGCCAAACCACTTATGAGTGGCCACCTCACCTTTTTGTTGAAACAGGGCTCGTAGGGATTTCCCGGGTCTGGGTTTAACGCGGGTGGGGCCTAAGTTTTACCGCAGACTGCCGTCTCAACAAAGTGATCAAGCCGCGCCATGGAAGAACCTCACGATAGAAGACTGACCGAGTTTGCGCTGATCCAGCTGTTGCCCAATATCATGACGGTGGGAGCCATTTGTGCGGGGCTTTCGGCAATCCGTTTTGGGGTGCAGGGCAACTATGTGCTGGCAGTGCAGCTGATCCTTGCCGCCGCCATTCTGGACGGGCTCGACGGGCGGTTGGCCCGGGCCCTGGGCAGCGACAGCAAGATGGGAGCGGAGTTGGATTCGCTGGCGGATTTCCTTAACTTTGGCGTTGCCGCCCCATTGGTGATCTATTTTTGGGCGCTGCAGGACATGAGCAACGCGGGCTGGATCTCGGTTCTGGTGTTTTCGGTCTGCTGTGTTGTCCGCCTGGCCCGGTTCAATGTCGCCACCAAATCCGAAGAAGTGAGTGAAGTGGCCAGTGGCTATTTTGTCGGCATTCCCTCGCCAGCAGGTGCGCTTTTGGCGATGCTGCCGATGTTTATCTCTTTTGCCTTTGATGCGGGTACCGGATTTCCAAAGCTCTTGATCTGTTTTCACATGGTTGTCATCGGACTTCTTATGATCAGCAGAATACCAACCTGGTCGCCAAAGATGGTTCGGATATCACGCGAAAACGTGAAATATTTTTTGGTGGCCTGTGCCTTTGCAGGGGCTGCGGTTTTAACCTACGCTTGGACGACATTAGTGGTCCTCTGTCTGAGCTATGTGGTGCTGGTGATTTGGGGGCTGTTTAAAAAACCGTCGGGATAAACCTGACGATTTGGGAGAACTTTTGTTTTGGATATTAAATCTGTTGAGACCTCGTACGCCCGCTGGGCACCGGTCTATGACAAGACATTTGGAGCGGTTACCAGTGCAGGCCGAAAACGCACTGTAGACTATATCAACAAACATGGCGGTTCGGTCCTCGAAGTTGGGGTCGGAACTGGGCTGTCGCTGCCAGACTACGCCCCTGAAATTGCCGTCACCGGTATTGATTTCAGCGAAGACATGCTGGCCAAGGCACGCCGCCGGGTGGCGGAAAAAGGTCTGAAAAACATCGCCGCCCTGCGGCAGATGGATGCGCGAGAGCTGGATTTTCCTGACAATAGTTTTGACACCGTGGCGGCGATGCATGTGCTGTCGGTGGTGCCAGAACCAGAACGGGTGATGGCAGAGATCGCGCGGGTGCTGCGCCCTGGCGGCAAGGTGGTGATCTCGAACCATTTCAAAAGCACCCAAGGGGTTCTGGCCTCGATTGAAAAGTTCTCTGCCCCCTTTGCAAATGTGCTGGGCTGGCATTCCGACTTTGCCATCGAAACAGTGCTGCAAGAAGACCGGTTGAAGATCGAACAGCAACAGGCGTTGCCGCCCTTTGGCATGATGACCTTTCTGGTGCTGTCCAAACTGCGCAACAACTAATCTGCGGCCCTCAGGTCTTAGATTTGCAAACACCCAGCGCCTCGGCCCTAACGCGTCCGGGGCGCGTCTATTTGGCACCGGGGCTGATCTGGCCTTGCTGCGGGCGCCAGGGCATAGTCAGATTGTGAAGACGTGATAGAGCCCAGCCAGGGAGGGGCGCGTCGAAAGCTAGCCCTGCCATCAGGCCAGGGGTTTTGAAAGGTCACAAAACCGGAGTTGGACCATGTTTGCCTTTCTGCGCCTTCTGTTGCTGCTCTTGGTAGTTTTGACGCTGATCTATGGTGCGGTTTCGCTCTATTCCCGTGAGCGGCGTCGCGCCAAGTTGAAACGGCGGTGGCAAGACAAGGGGTTGACCGGAGACCGGCGGGCCTTCATCCAGCGGGGGCTAAGACAATACGACCAGTCCCTGAGGCGCCAATTGATCCTGTTGGTCTATATCCTGCCGCTGGGGGCGATTGCACTGGTCATCTATGTGGTAAATTTCAGCTAAAGGACATGTTATATGGCCTATATCAAATGGGGCTTCTGGATCTCGGTATGGGCCAGCTTTGCGGCCTTTTTGCACTACACCCTACCGCAATACGATGTGGTGCGGATCGTCAGTACCTATGAGGAACGCCAGGAGCTGGACAATTGGAAGCGGATTTTCTGGTCCACCCCTGATAGCCAGTCCCAGGCTGCAATTACTCGGGATGTGCAGTTCATTCAGGCCTTTAACGCCAGTGGCGATGCCGCTGTCTACCGCAATGAAGACACTGGCTGGCACTGGCCGCCCTATTTCAAATTTGACACTGCCAATCTTTATACTGAGGCAAATGACGCCATTTCGACCAAGGATGATCCGGAGTGGGTTGTGGTCTTGCACTACGGCTGGCGCAGCATCTTCCTGTCGAGCTTTCCCAATGCGATTTCAATCTCGCCCGCAACCGGCCCAGAGGACAAGCCGGTCAATTGGTTCAATATCGTCTTCCTGACCCTGCTGGCGGCGCTATCCTGGGCGGTCTACGTGCGCTGGCGTCGGTTCCGCCGCAACCGCATCGACCCGGTTTTGGAAGATGTCGAAGATGGGCTTTATGCGGCAGGCGATGCGATTTCAGAGCGCCGTGGCCGCCTGCGCCGTTGGTTCGCCAGCTGGAAGGGGTAACACCTCCCTCCGTTCAGGTTCCCCCTGGGCGGGTACTAGTCGGCAAAGAGATGCGGGGTCTCGGCCAGTTCCTTGGCCGTTTCAAAGTGCAGGCTAAAGAACTGTTCCAATTGGATCGCATTTTCTTCCGGGCTGTCGGCTTCGCGGATGATGCTGTAGTTTGTATAGCCTGAATCGCGAATGCGGTCGGCTTCGTAGATGATGTCGTTGCGAATGGTTGGCAGCAATCGCTCCAGGGTTTGTTGCGGGGTGCGTTCACCTGCCAGTCCCACCCGGTGGGCATGGCCAATCAGATAGTCATCGGTGAAATCGCACTCGATCTGCAGGGTCCGCGTGGTGGAGCGGTCAGAATTGAAATCATTCATCAGATCCAGCGCCGAAGGGTCCATACAGATCACCAGCCGGTCGGTATCGTAGTATTCAAACAGCATCCGCATCAGCGCCCGTCGGTGCCGGGTGCGTTTGCCCAATGAGGCCTGAATGCCGCCAAGATCCGGCAGCGGCGTACCTTCTTCGTGGAACAGGTATTCAATTGCCGGGATATTGGTGCTCTTGCGCAGCTGATCGATCAGGCGCTTAGCAACGTGCCATTTTTTGCAGATGACGATCATCAGCTCACGCTCGCGTCCCAGCGAGCTTTCCTTCTCCCAGAACCGGGTGGCAAAGCGACGCCCGATTCGGCCGCGTTTGACCAGGAATTTATACAGGCTACGCCCCTCGTTGGAGATCTGAAAGCTGACGCCCTGGGCTGCATACAAACGCCCAAGCCGGAGTTTCAACTCCTTGGCATCTGGGCTGATTTTACGGGCAAAAAGGAAGTCCTGACTGAGCAGAAGATCGTAGTGATCATTGTAGAAATTCACCGGCATACCGTAGTCGGTGAACATCAAGAAAGTCAGGGTGCGGCTGTCGATCTCAGATCCGGGTACCAGATGGCGCACCAGCGTCTGAAAGAAGGTCTCATCCGGGATCCAGGTGGTCTGGAAAAAGCGGATGATGTCCTTGCGCTGCGCCAGAAGGTCAAAGATCGCCTCAACCGTGCGGCGACGCAGACACCACCACTGGCTGCCAATCTGGACCTGCACATCGGCAGGGACCTCTCGTTTTAGCCCGAGTTTTTTTTGCAAATTGACGCTGCCATAGAATAGGGCCTTGTTGTTGCGCTCATTGAAAAAATGCCGGTAGATCAGCCGTTCTTCCTTCATGCCGGTCTTGATCCAGTCGCTTTCAAAGAAATCAAAGCTCTCGACAAAATCACAGTCGTGGCGGTCCAGGAAATCATGGGCGTATTCGGCGGTCTTGATCGCCATGCAATCGCCTGACAGCATGTAAAAATGGGTGGCTCGGGAGAACTCATCGATTGCACTGCTGAGAGCATACATTGTGGCTTGTACCAGGGACCATTCTCCCCAGCCACATTTGATGCGTTTCTTGGCAAAACAGACGTTTGGATTGTCCGCCAGCGCGGCCTGAATGCTGTCAAAATCTTCCGCTTTGGCGCTGCGGTCAAAATGGATCGACATGTAATCGCCGGCCGCTGTCAGCTGTTCGGCCTGCTGAATGATCGCCTCGGGATCCTTGTGGCAGAGCAGAATATACGCAATTTTTGCCATTTTGGAGACGATGCACCCTGATTTGACCTGATTGTCCCCTTGATAAAGGCGCGGGCGCATTGAATAAACCAGATTATTTGAATTTTATGCGTAGATGTGGATTGTGCAGTCAAAGCTGTACGACTGGAGGAAGGCTTACATGGGATTTCCGGGCACCTGGATGACCGAGACTGAAAGCGTCATTTATCGCGTGGTGCCAAAATGCGCCTGCTCGACCATTGGCCAGATCCTGCACTATTCGGATCACGGAGCCTTTTTTGACGGCGATATCCATGATGCGCAAAAGGGCATCCACAAATGGGCGCTGGATCATAGCCAGGGACCGATTACCCGCAATGTGCGCGGGCAAAAGACCTATGCTTTCACCTGCGTGCGCAATCCCTATACCCGGGTGCTCAGCTCCTTTTTTGACAAAATCTGTGGCATCCAGCGCAATGGCAAGCGCTATCGCGGCAATCTGGTGCCCAAGCTGATCTATGACTATGGTATCGAAGTCGGCGGCGATGACGGCAAACAGGAGTTCGACCAGATCCAGAGCTTCCGGCGGTTCCTTCTGTTTGTGCGCGACAGCATTCGGTTTCGTCGGCCAATGGATCCTGACATTCACTGGTCAGCGATGTCCGGCCATGTTTCCACCTTCATCTGGAATGGTGGCCGCTACAACAAGATCTTCTGGACCGAGGATTTCAACAGCGGCATGCAGGATGTGCTGAATGCGATTGAGACGCCGCATGGGGTTGATCTGGCCAATATCCCTCGGTTCAATGAGAGCGAAGGCCATGGCCCCAAGCGGGCGCATCCGGTTGAGGATTATTTTGACGACCTCTCGATGCATCTGATCTATGAGATCTACAAACGCGATTTTGAGCTGTTCAAATACGATTTTGAAGATCCCTCCAACAAGAAGCCGATTGGGGAAATCGATCTGGACGAAGTGCACGCCAAACTGGGCGAATAAGCCTGAGACAAAAAGGGGGGGGGGCTCCCGCCCGTCCGACGGGCATTGAAATGCCCTTGTCCCGTTGGGCCCTGCGCCGCGCAGGCGCGGCGCGGAACCGCCCAGGATTGCTGGTCTCGTCTTTCTGCCCGGGGTCAAGGGCGGCAAAGCCGCCGCACGCAGGCGCGGGTTACCCTTGAGGCGGGTTTCTACCCATAATTGGTATGGCGCGTTCAGGGGCAAACTTGCCCCTGAACCGCTTCTCAGCAAGTTTTTTCTAGGCTTGAGGCTTGGCACCGCGCTCAGAGTTGCAAACCCAAATTGGCAACCTCTTTCGCGCCGGGCATAGCCCGGCGCTATGCCCAAGGCCTCTAAGGAGGGCTGCCTTTTGGCAGAAAGCCTGTAGAGGGGCGGGAGCGTTTGTGGCCAGATTTCAGATCGGACGCGTGGCAAAAGAAAACCCTCCACATCCAGGATGCGGAGGGTCTCGATTCTCGCAAGGGCTGTTTTCTCAGCCGTCGTAGTCTTCGGGCAGCTCCCGCACTGCGCCTTTGGCAGCGGAAGTTGCCAGCATGCCATAGGCCTTCAGCGCCTTGGAAACCTTGCGTTTTCGGGGCTTGGCAGGTTTCCAGCCAGCTGCCTCCTGCGCTGCGCGACGCGTCTCCAGAACCGCGTCCGAGACCACCAGATGGATGGAGCGATTGGGGATGTCGATCTCGATCTTGTCACCCATTTCAACCAGACCAATAGTGCCACCCTCGGCGGCCTCAGGCGAAACATGGCCGATTGACAGACCGGAGGTGCCGCCAGAGAAACGCCCATCGGTCAGCAAGGCGCAGTCTTTGCCCAGACCTTTGGATTTCAGATAGGAGGTCGGGTAGAGCATCTCCTGCATGCCTGGCCCTCCACGCGGGCCCTCATAGCGGATCACCACCACATCGCCTGCCTTGACCTTGCCGGTGAGAATATCGCTTACCGCCTGATCCTGGCTTTCACAGACATAAGCAGAGCCGGTGAACTTCAGGATTGAGGCATCCACGCCGGCGGTTTTTACGATACAGCCGTCCAGCGCGATATTGCCAAACAGAACCGCAAGGCCACCGTCCTGGCTAAAGGCGTGTTCCTTGGAGCGGATCACGCCGCCTTCGCGGTCAACATCCACCTCTTTGAACCGGTTCTCAGTGGAAAACGCCTGCGTGGTGCGCACGCCGCCGGGAGCGGCTTTGAACAACTGCTCGGCCGCGGGGTTATTGGCGACCTTGATGTCCCATTTACCAATGGCTTCGCCCATGGTGACCGAATGCACTGTGCTGCAGTCATCATGCAGCAGGCCTGCGCGCGACAGCTCTCCCAGAATGGAGAAGATGCCACCGGCACGATGCACGTCTTCCATATGAACGTTCTCGATATTGGGTGCGACCTTGCACAGGCAGGGCACCTTGCGGCTCAGCCGGTCGATGTCATCCATGGTAAAGCTGACTTCGCCCTCATGCGCGATGGCAAGCAGGTGCAATACCGTATTGGTCGAGCCGCCCATGGCAATATCCAGGCTCATGGCGTTTTCAAAGGCCTCAAACCGGGCGATTTCGCGCGGCAGCAGACCGGCCTCATTGCCCTCGTAGTGGCGTTTGGTGATCTCGACGATCTTGCGGCCAGCCTCGAGGAACAAGTGCTTGCGGTCTGCGTGGGTGGCGAGAGTGGAGCCATTGCCGGGCAGCGCGAGGCCCAGGGCCTCGGCCAGGCAGTTCATCGAATTGGCGGTGAACATGCCGGAGCACGACCCGCAGGTAGGGCAGGCGTTCTCTTCGATGTGCTGGACCTGCTCGTCGGTCATGGTTTCGCTTGCGGCAGCAACCATGGCATCGACCAGATCGACCTTTTTGATGTCCAGCCCTTCAAGGTCCACCTTGCCGGCCTCCATCGGGCCGCCGGAAACAAAGATCACCGGAATGTTCAGGCGCATGGCGGCCATCATCATGCCGGGCGTGATCTTGTCACAGTTGGAGATACAGACCATGGCATCCGCGCAGTGTGCATTGACCATATACTCGACGCTGTCGGCGATCACTTCGCGCGAGGGCAGCGAGTAGAGCATGCCGTCGTGGCCCATGGCGATGCCATCATCCACCGCGATGGTGTTGAACTCTTTCGCCACACCGCCAGCGGCCTCGACCTCGCGGGCGACCATCTGGCCGAGATCCTTGAGGTGCACGTGGCCCGGCACGAACTGGGTGAAAGAGTTGACGATGGCGATGATCGGTTTGCCGAAATCATCGTCCTGCATGCCGGTGGCGCGCCATAGTCCGCGGGCGCCCGCCATATTGCGGCCATGGGTGGAGGTTCTGGATCGGTACATTGGCATGTGAGCTGTTTCCCTTGTCTTTGCCCTCAGACACATCATTTGCGCAATAAAGGCAATATCCGGAGGCGTGTTTTGGTTCTTTTCCGTCTACGCGCCGGGGCGCGGAAGAGGATTTGAGGTCTATGGATGGTTTTTATCGGCCTCGGTCTGGGTGTTTTTTGCCGGTTGGCTGAGGTCTATGGAGCGATTGAATAGGTGATTCACCACGAGGCCAATAACCAGCGCCCAGAAGGCGGCGCCGATGCCAAAGAAGCTGATGCTAGAGACCGCAGTCATAAAGGTGATGAGCGCGGCTTCGCGGCCGGACTGATTTTGCAGAGCCTGTGACAGGCTATTTCCGATGGTCGAGAGCAGCGCCAGACCGGCGACACCAGCGATGAGTTCAGGAGGCGCGATCAGGAACAGGCTGATCACTGTGGCGCCGCCCAGTCCCACCAGGCAATAGAACACCCCAGCGGCGGCGCTGGCCAGATAGCGGGTTTGGGGGTCATCGTCGGCCTCGGGGTCGGCGCAGATGGCGGCTGTAATGGCAGCCAGATTGAAGGCAAAGCCACCAAAAGGCGCAAACACTAGCGTGGCAATGCCAGTGGTGGTCAGACTTGCCGAGACCGGAGGGCGGTAACCCGCCGCCCGCAGGGTCACCACGCCCGGCATGTTTTGCGAACACATGGTGACGATATAAAGCGGCAGCCCAACGCCGATCAAAACCGGCAGGGAAAAGGCGGGCAGAACCGCTTCGGGCAGCTGCAGGCTGGTGTCGAGCTGGGCCATATCGCCAAAACTGCCCGCGAAACCAGCCCAGAGCGCCCCGGCTAGAAGTACTCCGAGGATGGTATAGCGGGCAAACCAGAGCCGCCCGGCCAGAAAGCTGAGCCCCATCACGGCGATCAAGGCGGTATCATCTGTAAGGGCGGTAAAGGCCGCGAGGCCAAAGTTGAACAGGATACCGGCCAAAAGCGCATTGGCCAGGTTTTCGGGGATCAGCCGAGCCAGACGTTCGAACCAGCCGGTGAGACCCGTCAGCGTCAGCAACGCGCCGCAGAACAAAAACGCTCCCACGGCCTGCTCAATTGGAACATCCTTGAGGCCAACAGCGAGCAGCGCGGCCCCCGGTGTAGACCAGGCGGTGAGCACCGGCATGCGAAACCACAGCGACAGGGCAAGGCTGGTCAGCCCCATGCCAAGCCCGAGTGCCATCAACCAGCTGTTGGCCTGGGCCTGGCTGGCCCCGACTGCCTCGATTGCCTGAAAGATGATGGCGACCGAGCTGGTGTAGCCCACCAGAACCGCAATGGCTCCGGCGGCCAGATGGGAGAGTTTCAGCTGAGACAGCATTTGGGTTTTCCTTACCATGCGCCTGCGCTAGGGTGGCGTGCGCTATAGCGCACATATTGCCTTTGTGCGCTATAGCGCACAAGCCCCATTTTTTTGACGTTGAAAACGAAGACCCAGGAGCCTGCGACATGACCGAGGATGCCATTGCCTCAAATCTGCGAAAGATCCGCAAGGCGGCGGGCCTGAGCCTGTCAAAGGCGGCGGAACTGACCAGTGTGAGTAAGGCCATGCTGGGTCAGATCGAGCGCGGCGAATCCAGCCCGACCATTGCGACCTTATGGAAGATCGCCAAAGGGTTTCACCTGCCACTTTCCGCCCTGATAGGAGCGGCGCTGGCAGTGCGCCCGGACAGCAAGGAAGGGTACAAAACAGTGCAGTTCCCCGGCAGCATCTCGGTGAAGATTGTCTTCCCTTTTGATCCGGAAATGGGCGGCGAGACTTTTCAGATCGCACTGACGCCGGGCCAGAGCCATATCTCGCAGCCGCATGAGTTGGGCGTGACCGAAGAGGTCTTTGTGCTGGAGGGCGAGATGGAGGTTCTGCGCGAAGAGGAGTGGGTGGCGTTGAAGGCAGGAGAGGGCCTTAGATTTCGCGCCGATCAGCCACATGGCTATCGGGGCGGGGAGATGGGGGCGGTCTTCCTCAATATGCACCATTACCCGCGTCACGTCGGGGTGCCGACAGTAATATGACATTGGCAAAATGACACCAGGCAAAGCAAAAGGCATCCCGCAAGACCAGGGCGCGCGACAGATGGAGACGCTGCGCGGCAGTGTGCTGATGGTCTTGGCCATGGTGGGCTTTGCGCTGGAGGATATGTTCATCAAACGCGTGGCGCAGGAAATGCCGGTGGGGCAGATCCTGATTCTGTTTGGGCTAGGCGGTATGCTGGTCTTTGCAGGCCTGGCGCGTGCGCAGGGGCAGAGCCTGTGGCACCCTGGATTCTGCACGCGCCCGCTGATGTTGCGGTCTCTGGCGGAGGTCACAGGTCGGCTCTGCTTCACCCTGGCCATCGCCCTGACGCCGATGTCTTCGGCCTCGGCCATTTTGCAGGCGACACCCCTGGTGGTGGCCGGTGGCGCGGTTGTGTTTTTTGGCGAAAGGGTTGGCTGGAGACGCTGGCTGGCCATCGTGTTGGGTTTTCTGGGCGTGCTGATGATTCTGCGACCCGGGGCCAGCGGTTTTGACCTGCTATCGCTCTTTGCGGTGGTGGGGACCCTGGGCTTTGCTGGCCGAGATCTGGCCACCCGCGCCGCACCTGCCTCGATGAGCAACCTGCATCTGGGGCTGTTTGGTTTTGCCATGTTGGCGGTGGCTGGGGTGCTTGCGCTGAGCTGGACTGGCGGTGCCCGCTGGCCCAGTGGCACCGCATGGCTGCATCTGGCGCTGATCACCGGCATTGGTGTGCTTGCCTACAATGCCCTGACCGGGGCGATGCGCCTTGGCGAGATCTCGGTTGTGGCGCCGTTTCGTTACACCCGGCTGGTCATCGCCATGGGGCTGGGCATTGTGGTCTTTGGGGAACGCCCCGATGTCTGGACCCTGATTGGAAGCGCGGTGATTGTCGCCAGCGGGATCTTTACTCTGATCCGCAGCACCAAGGTCTAGAGTCATCTTGCACCCGGCAGCCTGGGCGCTTACATCTGCCTGCCATGGCCCAGACAAAATCAGACCCGAACTACAAAGTGATTGCCGAAAACCGCCGGGCGCGGTTTGACTACGCCATCGAAGAGGACGTGGAATGCGGCATCATGCTGGAAGGGTCGGAGGTTAAGGCGCTGCGCGAGGGCGGCACCAATATCGCGGAAAGCTATGCTGCGGTGGAAGATGGCGAGCTGTGGCTGGTGAACTCCTATGTTCCGCCCTATTCGCAGGCCAAGATGTTCAAACATGCGGAGCGCCGCCGCCGCAAGCTGCTGGTCTCACGCAAGCAGCTGTCGGATATGTGGAACGCCACCCAGCGTAAGGGCATGACCCTGGTCCCCATCGTGATGTATTTCAACCATAAGGGCCGCGCCAAATTGAAGATCGGCATCGCCAAGGGGAAGAAGGCACATGACAAGCGCGAGGCTCAGGCAAAGCGGGATTGGTCGCGCCAAAAGAGCCGGTTGATGAAAGATCACAGCTGAACGCAGGCGCAGACTGCTTCGACCTATCGGCTATTGAATGGCCTCTCCTTCGAACAGGGAGAGGCTTTTTTTGTGCAGCCCGCGCTGGTGGACCTTGGCTGGGAGCGAACAAGAGGGTCTTGGAATTCGCACTTGATTAATCTGATAAATTTTGTCAGGTAATGCAAAATCAGTTGAACAGCCTAGTCAGATTGATCCTGCGTGATCCCGCCCGGCGCCTCTTTGTTTCTCACCGCGCCTGTCGCCCGGTCTAAGGACACCCCCATGACGCCCTCTATCAAAAACACTACCCAAGCCCGAGACTCGCTAGCCGCGCAACAGCAGGAGTCGCCAAGGCCAGATAGAATTCCGCTGGATTTTTGTGATTTTGATGCGTTTGAGGCAGGGCTTTTGCCGGTCTTGCGTCATTTTATGATGAGCCTCACGCGGCCAGAACGGCAGGCCTGGCAATTTGCATATAAGATTGCGGCGGAACGCTGGGGCGAGAGCCTGGGCCTACCGGTTGCCAATGCCCTGTTCAAACTGGTCCAGTTTACCACCAAGGCGCGGCGCATCGAGTTTGAAGCCCTCGACCCTTTGCAGATCGAAGAGCGCGCCTTTGTGACCCGTGACGAACAGGCCTTTTTGCAGATGCTGCATCATATGCGCCGGGACGAGACAGCAAAGGCCAGGGAGGCTGTTGCCAATGTGACAGGCTGCACCATGGATCCGGATGTCATTCGCGCCGGCCTCTCTTTTGCGGATCGCTTCCCTGCCGGGGAAATGCGTCCCAAAACCACCCCTGGTCGTCCTACTCTACGATTGGTGCGCTAGTCCTATTAGGTTGCTGTGCCAGTCGCTGCGGAATTGCCGCAGCGGTTCGGTGAAATTAGGAGATTTGTTGCGACTGATTGTTGCGGGCGGGCCCGGCTTCCCTTGCGACTCCTCCCGCTGGGTAGTACGCAGGGGCCACTGGCATGTGCGGGGAGGCTTTGATGCGCGACGATCCAAAAACCCTTGTATCCACTGAGTGGCTGGCTGCTCACCTGAAAGATCCGGACCTGCGGATTCTGGATGGCTCTTGGTATCTGCCGCAGGAAGAGCGGGACGCCAAGGCGGAATATGACGCCGGTCATATCCCCAACGCGCGGTTCTTTGATATTGATGATATCTCGGATCATCGCTCTGAACTTCCGCATATGGTCCCCCCGGTAGAGAAATTCATGTCCCGGCTGCGGGCCATGGGGGTGGGCGATGGTCATCAGGTTGTGGTCTATGATGGTGCTGGTCTGAAATCTGCCGCCCGTGTCTGGTGGCTGTTCCGTCTGATGGGGCAGACCAATATAGCGGTGCTGGATGGCGGCTTGCCAAAATGGGTCGCCGAAGGCCGCGAGACCGAGGATCTGCCGCCGGTGATCCGTGACCGCCATATGACCGTGCGGGTGCAAAACCACATGGTGCGCGACGTGACGCAGGTGTCTTCCGCTGCCAAGCTGGGCGATCACGAAATCATCGATGCCCGCGCTGCCGCCCGCTTTCGTGGCGAAGTGCCTGAACCGCGCGAAGGCCTGCGGGCCGGTCATATTCCTGGCTCCAAGAACACACCCTACACAGATTTGCTCGGCGCAGATGGCACCATGAAGGCGCCAGAGGAGCTGCGGGCGATTTTCACCGCCGCGGGCGTTGATCTGAACAAACCTGCTATTACCACCTGCGGGTCTGGCGTCACCGCCGCCGTCCTAAGTCTCGGCTTGGAGCGTATCGGCAAGACCGATCATGCGCTTTATGATGGCTCATGGTCGGAATGGGGCGCCTTCCCGACACTTCCCGTTGCAACCGGAGAGAACTGATGTTCGAAACCCTGAAGCCGCAGCCAGCAGATAAGATCCTGGCCCTGATGCAAATGTTCCGCGAAGATCCGCGCGACAACAAGATCGACCTGGGCGTCGGTGTGTACAAAAACGCCGAAGGTCTGACGCCGGTGATGCGCGCCATAAAGGCCGCCGAGCACAAACTCTGGGAAGAGCAGACCAGCAAGTCCTACGTCGGCCTGGCTGGCGATCCGGCCTATGGCGATGCGATGATCAAGCTGATCCTCGGTGCTGCCGTAGCCCGCGAAAACATCGCAGCCGCGGCCACCCCCGGTGGCACTGGTGCGGTACGTCAGGCCTTTGAGATGATCAAGATGGCCAATCCATCGGCCAAGGTGCATGTCTCGGATCCGACCTGGCCGAACCATGTGTCGATCCTGAAATACGTCGGCATTGAAACCGTCACTTATCGCTATTTCGACCGCGAGACTCGTGGCGTGAACTTTGACGGTATGATCGAAGACCTGAAGCAGGCCGCCAAGGGCGATGTGATCCTGCTGCACGGTTGCTGCCACAACCCCACCGGGGCCAACCTCAACGAGGTTCAGTGGCAAGAGGTCATCGCGCTGATGAACGAGCGCGGGCTGATCCCGATGATCGACATTGCCTATCAGGGCTTTGGCGATGGTCTGGAAGAAGACGCCAACGGCGTGCGTCTGGTGGCCTCCAGCTGCCCCGAGGTGTTGATCGCGGCCAGCTGCTCCAAGAATTTTGGCATCTACCGCGAGCGCACAGGCCTGTTGATGGCCATTTCGCAGGATGCTTCAGCGCAGGTTCTGAACCAGGGCACCTTGGCGTTTTTGAACCGGCAGAACTATTCCTTCCCGCCAGACCATGGCGCCCGTCTGGTGACCATGATCCTCAACGATGACGCCCTGCGCGCCGATTGGGCGGCAGAGCTGGAAGAGGTTCGTCTGGGCATGTTGGGCCTGCGTACCGATCTGGCCAATGAGCTGCAACGCCTGTCTGGCTCTGATCGCTTTGCCTTCCTGGCACAGCACCGGGGCATGTTCTCCCTGCTGGGAACCACGCCGGATCTGGTAGAGAAAATGCGGGTCGATAACGGTATCTATATGGTGGGCGACAGCCGGATGAACATTGCTGGGTTGAACTCGGCGACCATTCCGGTGCTGGCCAAGGCGATCATCGACGCTGGCGTCTGACGCACAGACCAAAACCACACTCAGAAGTGACCAAAGCGCGCCCCGCGGGGCGCGTTTTCTTTTGGGCAGCCTGGGGGCGGGCCGCTCTCTACAAAAGCAAAACGCGACCCCTTGGGGCCGCGTTTCCGTTTTCTGCTCAATGTTCTTGCGGCGTTTAGCCTGCTTTGAACTCGGGATAGGCTTCCATGCCCAGCTCTGCCATGTCGAGACCGTTGATCTCGTCTTCTTCGCTGACGCGGATGCCGCCCATGGTTGCTTTCAGGATCAGCCAGACCACACCGGAGACGATGAAGGTGAAAGCGCCAATGGCAACAAAGCCAGTGATCTGAGTGATGAAGGATGTTCCTTCTGTGTAGAAGGGAACCGCCAGGGTACCCCAGAGACCTGCAACCAGGTGAACCGGAATGGCGCCAACAACGTCATCGATTTTCAGCTTGTCCAGCAGCGGTACAACAAAGACCACGATCACACCGCCAACTGCACCAATCCACAGGGCGCCAAACAGTGTTGGGTCAAGCGGACCGGCTGTGATGGAGACCAGACCGGCCAGGGCGCCGTTCAGGGTCATGGTGAGGTCAGGCTTTTTGAACATGACTTGTGTCAGGATCAGCGCGGTGACGGCACCGGCAGCAGCGGCCATATTGGTGTTGGCAAAGATGCGGGAGATGTCAGTGATGTCGCCTACGGTGCCCATCGCCAGCTGCGAACCACCGTTGAAGCCGAACCAACCGAGCCACAGGATAAAGGTGCCCAGGGTCGCCAGAGCCAGGTTGGAACCAGGCATTGGTACGGTCTTGTCGCCTTTGTACTTGCCGATACGTGGGCCCAGGATCAGAGCGCCAGCCAGGGCTGCAAAGCCACCTGCGGCATGTACCAGGGTCGAGCCGGCAAAGTCAGAGAAGCCCATTTCCGAGAGGAAACCGCCGCCCCACTGCCAAGAGGCCTCGATTGGGTAGATGACGCCGGTCAGGATGGCGACAAAGATCAGGAAGGGCCAGAGCTTGATACGCTCAGCCAGGGTGCCCGAGACGATCGACGCGGTGGTGGCGCAGAACATCAGCTGAAAGAAGAAGTCAGAGCCAACAGAGGCATAGTCCAGCGAGGCGTCCGCCGCGGCAAGGCCAACGGGCTCAAGCGACGCGGGGGAGAAGCTGCCCAGCAGGCCGGCAATGGACCAGGCGTCGCCAGGGTACATCAGGTTGAAACCCACCAGCCAATACATGATGGCAGCGATGGAGAAGAGCGCGATGTTCTTGGTCAGCTGCATGGTCACGTTCTTGGAACGCACCAGACCGGCCTCGAGCATGGCAAAGCCAGCGGCCATCCAGAACACCATAAAGCCGCCAACCAGGAACAGCAGGGTGGTAAAGATGTAAGGGGTGACATCAGCGGGGGCTGCGGCCGCCGCCTCCTCTGCCAGGGCCAGGCCCGGCAGGGTGGTCAGCGCCAGGGCTGACAGGGAAAGGGAAAGTTTGCGCATCAGTTTTCCTCCAAATGCGGCGCTTACAGCGCGTCCTGATTGGTTTCGCCGGTGCGCACCCGAAGGGCTTGCTCAACGTCGAGTACAAAGATCTTGCCGTCACCGATCTTGCCGGTGCGGGCGGTATTGGCGATGGTTTCAACCACCTGGTCGGCCAGGCTGGCGGAAACCACGATTTCCAGCTTCAGCTTGGGAACGAAATTCACTTCGTATTCTGCACCGCGGTAGATCTCGGTATGGCCAGCCTGGGCTCCAAAACCTTTGACTTCGGACACCATCAAGCCGGAGACGCCGATGCCTGTCAGTGCTTCGCGGACGTCCTCCAGTTTGAAGGGTTTGATGGCTGCGATGATCATTTTCATTTCGACATCCTCGTCTGGGGGGCACCTGTCACCAGGGGTCTGGCAAAGCACCCGCGTATTTGCTCCTGCAGAAAAACCAAGGCACCGAGTCGGGGAAACAGGCGGCGGGCTTTGCGGGTGCAGCACGCGGGATGAAGGCTAAAAAAGGAGCGAAAATTCGTTAACCTGCCCAAAGAATAGGCGGCCAAAGAAGGCAAATTCCCCTTAAACCGCCTCTCTACAAAGCAGGACGAAGAGGTTAGAGTAGGAAAAACGGGCAAACCGAGCAGGATTTTCGAGATGGCGCAGGGATCAGGGCGTAGGCCACTGGTGGCAGACAAACGCTATGCAAAGGGCGGGGCCAAAGGGCCTGCCCAACGTCGTGGTGCGAAACCAGCTTCCAAACGGTCCAGCAAATCCTCAGGCGGCTTCTTTGGCTGGTTTACCGGCAAGCCCAGGGCAAAGCCTAAACCGCAATCTAACCCCCAACGCAGGGCCCCTAAGCGGCGCAAACCCACCGGACCGCGCAGGCCGCGCGGTGTGATAGGCACACTACTGGCGCCGTTTCGCTGGCTGTTACGGCTCATCTGGGGCTTTTCCTGGCGGGTCGGAATGATTGTCGCCTCGTTGGTGGCCATGGCCGTCGGCTATCAGACCCTCAACCTGCCAGAGGTGACCACTTTGCTGGATGGCCGGGCGCATGGATCTGTTACTCTGCTGGATCGCGAGGGCACGGTCTTTGCCTGGCGCGGCGACCAGTTTGGCGGCGTTGTCACAGCTCAGACGGTCTCTCCCCATTTGAAAAACGCAATCGTCGCCACTGAAGACAAGAGGTTCTACCGTCACTTTGGTATCTCGCCGCGCGGTGTCGCCTCTGCGGTGCGCATCAATCTCAGCGAGGGCCGCGGGCCGCTGTCTGGTCACGGTGGCTCTACCATTACCCAACAGACGGCAAAATTGCTCTGTCTGGGGCGGGTCTATGACCCAAACGATTGGGAGAATGAGGCGGCCTATGAAAAGGATTGCCGACAGGGATCTTTGTGGCGCAAGGGCACCGAGGCGATCTATGCCTTGGCGCTGGAGGTCAAATTCACCAAGGACGAGATCCTCTCGATCTATATGAACCGGGCCTATATGGGCGGTGGCGCTCATGGGGCCGAGGCTGCAGCACAGCGTTACTTTGGCAAATCTGCCAACCAATTGAGCGCCGCCGAGGGCGCCATGCTGGCCGGGCTGTTGACCGCGCCCTCCTCGCTGGCGCCGACCAATAACCTGAAACGGTCGCAGGATCGCGCTGCCACGGTGCTGCGCCTGATGCATGAGCAAGGCTATCTGAGCGCGGCTGAGACCAAATCCGGCCAGGACAATCCGGCGCGGCTCAGCCCGGCGGCAGAGGCACGGGCTGGTGGTTATTTTGCCGATTGGATCATGGACGGGGTGCCCAGTTTCCTAGGGACACAGACCACCGAAGACGTGGTGATCCGCACCACCATGGACCAGCGGCTGCAAAAAGCCACCGAAGAGGCGATAAGTTTTGTTTTCGACAATAAGGTGCGGCCCGGCTCCAAGGCGCAGGCCGCCATTGTGGTGATGAGCGCCGATGGCGCGGTGCGTGCCATGGTGGGTGGTCGTCAGACCCGGGTGTCCGGGGTGTTCAACCGGGCCACTCAGGCCAAGCGGCAAACCGGTTCGGCCTTCAAACCCTTTGTCTATGCCACCGCGCTGGAGCTCGGCTATTCGCCGCTGGATATCCTCTTGGACACTGAGTACTGCCTGGACCTGCCGGGTTCTGGTGAATGGTGCCCAAAAAACTATACCCGAAAATACTACGGCGAGGTAACGCTGGCCCGAGCCCTGCGGGACTCTCTGAATGTGCCTGCGGTGAAACTCTCGGAGGCCGTGGGTCGCGATCTGGTGCGCCGCGTTGCCAGTGATTTCGGCATTGATAATGCCATGGCCGAAGGCCCAGCGCTGGCGCTGGGAGCCTCTGAAAGCACTCTGTTGGAAATGGCGGGGGCCTATGCCGGGATCCTGAACGGCGGGTCATCCGTGACACCCTATGGGGTCAGCGAGCTGCGTCTGGTGACGGACGATGAGGCCCTGATGGGGCGCAGTGGCGGCATGGGAGAGCGGGTGATCAGACCAGAGGCCGCGCAGCAATTGGTCTGGATGATGGAAAAGGTCATTGCCGAGGGCACGGGGCGACGCGCTCAAATCCCCGGCTGGCAGGCTGCCGGCAAATCCGGCACCACCCAGGCCGCCCGCGATGCCTGGTTCATCGGTTTTACCGCTGATTACGTGGCAGGTGTCTGGATGGGCTATGATGACAACACGCCGCTGAGCGGGGTGACCGGCGGTGGTTTGCCCGCCGAGATCTGGCACGAGGCCATGGTGCGGGTGCACGAAGGTCTTGCCCCCAAGCCCCTGCCGATGCTGGCGCCAGCTCCGATTGCGCCGCCTCCGGTGCAGCCAGCGCCGCAGCGCCGTCGCGACCGGATCCAGCCGGGCCGCGAGCTGGGTCGGGCAGTGGATGGGCTGCTGCGCGACATCTTTGGCCCCCGCAACTAGTTTCGCCGCAGGTAGGAGATCTAAAGCAAAAAGGCTCCCAAGCGGGAGCCTTTTGAGTTTTGCGATCGACGAGGGCGTCGTGCCCGGGCTTTAGCTTTGGCGCTTCAGATCGGCGATCATCGCGTCAATATCGCCTCTGTTGCTGTCCAGGATGGCACCAATCTCGGTGCGCTCGGTCAGCAGCAGGTTCACCCCTTCGATAAACATATTGAAGAACAGATCCTTGCCGGAGCGGTCAGAGACAAGGAAGGTCACTTCAAACGGAGCCTGGCCCTGTAGTTTGGCAATGGTGCTGACTTCGTACCATTTCTTCACCCGCTTGACGCTTTTGACCTCGAGCGTTCCGCCGATGAACTCACGGAAGCGCTTGCCATATTTACGAGAGATATAGCCCTGGAAGGCCTTGGAGAAGTTTCGTTTTTGCGCCTTGGTGGCGCGGCGGGCATCAACACCCAGCGCATAGGCGGCGATATACGAGGTATCGCTGTAGTTTTTGAAGATCCGTTCAAACTCGCGGAACATGGCGTTTTCGCCCTTGCCCGAGGCGATGACCTTGTTGATGTCGGAGACCAGGGCGTTGATCAGTTTGCTGGCGCCAGCTTCGTTCAGGGCCCAAAGGGGGGCAGCAGGAACAAGAGCGGCGCTGGCAGACAGACCAGCCAAAAAGCTACGGCGATGCATCATCTAAAATCCTTCGGTATCAAGTTCAAAGGGATCGATTTCACTGATTTCGGCAGTCTCACCCAGTTCAAAGCGGCGGTTTTGCAGATAGAGTAGCCGCGCCTGGGCATAGCTGTCAGCACTTTCATAGAGAATCGAATCCACAGTATCTGAATATCTGCCACGGTCGCCCATGCGGCGCACCACTTCTGCGTAGACACTGATATTATCGGCAGGATTATTCCGAGCGTAGCCCACCGGATTGGTGAAAAAGTCCACCAGAATGCCAGTGGCATCGCGGGCTGTCGACGGACCATAGAAGGGCAGCTCAACATAGGCGCCTTCGCCTACGCCCCAAACCGCCAGGGTTTCGCCAAAATCGGTATCGACTTCGGGCAGGCCAAGGTCAGAGGCCGGGTTGGCAAGACCAAGGAAGCCAATGGTGCTGTTCATGAGAAACCGACCCAGCGCCTGTCCGGCGACCTTGGGCCTGCCTTGCAGCAGCGCATTGACGGCCTGACCAGGCATCGACAGGTTTTCAGCAAAGTAGGAAAAACTGTTGACCATGGGGTCGGGAATGACTGCGACATAGCCCTTTGAAACCGGCCGGAAAGCAAAGCGGTCAACCGCCAGGTTCAGCTTGTGGATGCCGCGGTTGGCGTTCTCGTAGGGATCAAAGACTTCGCCTGCGGCCCGGGCTTCGGGGCTTTGCGTGGCGCAGCCCGCCGTTGACAAGGCTAAGGCCAATGCAGCAAAGAGAAAACGAGGTCTGGTGCAAATTCGCATTCGGGTTGTGGTCCAGTTAAAGTCGCTTTTCGAGAAACACGAGCATTCTATTTAGGGAAAAACCGTTGGCTTCCCAATTCTACGGCAATTTGTTTGCCCGATTGTGGCAGATTCGGAACAGTCTTTCTAAGGCAGGGTGTTGGCGAAGGGTCTAATGGGTCAAAGGCCGATTGAACAGGTAGAGCATAGGCAAGATGACAAATAAAACGTTCAAACCAGGTTACAATGAGTTGATCGCCTGCCGCCGCGAAAGTCGCGGGCTCTATTGGGCGGTTGGCATTTTTAGCGTTTTTGTGAACCTGTTGATGCTCACAGGCCCGCTTTATATGATGCAGGTCTACGACCGGGTGCTTGGCTCCGGGTCCGAGGCAACCCTTGTGGCGCTGTCGCTGTTGGTTCTGTTTCTTTATGGGATGATGGGGCTTTTGGACTATGTCCGGGGTCGGGTGTTGGCGCGAATCGGCGCACGGTTTCAGGCGCGGTTGGACAAGCGGGTGTTTGATGCTGCCGTGCGCCGCTCTGCGGTGGCGCAGGATCCGGTGGCGCAGACGGCCACGGGGGATCTCGAGGCAATCCAGCGATTGCTGTCTTCCCCTGTTTTGGGCGCAGCCTTTGATCTGCCCTGGACGCCATTCTTTCTCGCAGGAATTGCTCTGTTCCATCCCTGGCTGGGGCTGCTTGCCCTTGGTGGTGGCGCCCTCCTGGTGGTGATTGCCCTGCTCAATCAGGCTTTCAGCCGTGCGCCCTTGCAACAGGCTGCGGCCTCCTCTCATCGTGCCAATCTCTCCTCCGAGGAAATCCGCGGCGAAGCGGAGATGATCCAGTCTATGGGCATGCGCGGTGCCGCCTTTCAGCGCTGGCAGAAGATCCGCAAGGCGGCGCTAAAGGACAGCTTGG
This sequence comes from Pseudophaeobacter sp., assembly GCF_039971195.1. Lineage (GTDB taxonomy): Bacteria > Pseudomonadota > Alphaproteobacteria > Rhodobacterales > Rhodobacteraceae > Pseudophaeobacter. The sequence continues at coordinate 19,595 of NZ_JBDWPJ010000012.1, read as the reverse complement.
TCGCAAATGACACCGGGGGAGGGTTCACCACCCTGACCAAGACGCTCCGCCTGTTTTTGCAATCGGCGATGCTGGGACTTGGTGCCTATCTGGCGGTGAACGGAGAAGTCTCTCCGGGGGCAATGATTGCTGGGTCGGTGCTGATGGGCCGGGCACTTGCGCCGATCGAGCTGGGATTGGGACAATGGGCCATGGTGCAGCGCGCCATCAAAGGCTGGCATTCCCTGGCTGAATTGCTGACCAAGGTTCAGCCAGAGGCCGAGCGCACTGCCTTGCCGCAGCCCAAAGCCCGTGTCGAAGTGCAGGCCCTGGCGGTGGTGCCGCCCGGAGAAAGCCGGGCCCAGTTGCGCAATGTCAATTTCCGGGTGGAACCCGGCCAGGCGGTTGGGGTGATTGGTGCCTCTGGTTCTGGCAAATCCACACTCGCGAAGGCGCTGACCGGTGCTTGGCGTCCGGCTTCGGGCACCATCCGGCTGGATGGTGCGGCCCTGGATCAATATGACCCGAATGTCTTGGGGCGCCATTTTGGCTATCTACCCCAGCGGGTACAGTTGTTTGAGGGCACTATTGCTCAGAATATCGCCCGTCTGGCGGAAGAGCCGGATGCAGAGAAAGTGGTTGCTGCTGCCAAAAAGGCCGCCGCGCATGAGATGATCGTCGGCTTGCCGAATGGCTATGATACGCGGATCTCCGCCGGGGGAGGACGGCTGTCCGGCGGGCAGATGCAGCGCGTGGCCCTGGCACGGGCGCTTTATGACAATCCGGTGATTGTGATCCTGGATGAACCCAATTCCAACCTCGACAACGAGGGGTCCGTGGCTTTGAATCAGGCGATCAAGACCCTCAAGGCAGAGGGGCAATCGGTGCTGATCATGGCGCATCGCCCGGCCGCCATTCAGGAGTGTGAGATGTTGCTTGTCATTGATAAGGGCATACAAACCGCTTTTGGTCCCAAGGATAAGATCCTGCAGGAAATGGTGGCGAACCATCAGACCATTCGACAGGCCAGCAGTCAGGCCAGTGGACAGGGAGGCGTCAAATGAGCCCGGACACAGAATGGTCCGCCCGCCGCCCCCTGTGGATTGGCGCTATCAGCCTACTGATCCTGTTGGGGGGCTTTGGCACCTGGGCGGTGATGTCCTCGATTGCTGGGGCCATCGTGGCATCTGGCCGGATCGAAGTGGATCGCAACCGGCAGGTGGTGCAGCATCTGGATGGCGGTATCGTTGCCGAAATTCTGGTGGAGGAAGGCGACAGCGTTGCCAGTGGCGCGGTGCTGTTGCGTCTGGACGCCAAGGAACTGCGCTCGCAATTGGCCATTACCGAAGGTCAGTTGTTTGAAATGATGGCGCGGCGTGGACGGCTTGAGGCGGAGCGCGACAGCGCCGCTGAGATCCAGTTTGGTGACGAGCTGCTGGCTCTGGCCGCTGCCCGTCCTGCCGTGGCGGATCTGGTTGAAGGCCAGCGCCGCCTGTTTGCCGCCCGGGAAGAATCCATTGCCCGCGAGATTGAGCAGCTGGACAAGCGTAGCGCCCAGATCCAGGATCAGATCACCGGCGTAAAGGCGCAACAGGCCTCGATGGAGTTGCAGCTGGAGTTGATTGCCCAGGAGCTGAAAAACCAGACCACCCTGCTGGAGCGCGGGCTGGCCCAGGCAGGAACCGTCCTCAATCTGCGCCGTACCGAAGCCGATCTGAGCGGTCGCCTTGGCGAGCTGATCTCTACCGAGGCCCAGGCGCTGGGGCGGATCACCGAGACCGAGATCGAGATCCTGAAACTGGGTTCTACCCGGCGCGAAGAGGCAATTTCTCAACTGCGTGATCTGCGCTACCAGGAGCTGGAGCTGGTCGAGAACCGGCGCACCCTGATGGAACGACTGGAGCGATTGGACATCACCGCGCCAGTCTCTGGCATTGTCTATGACATGCAGGTGCATACGCCACGTTCGGTCATTCGCGCCGCGGATCCGGTGCTCTATCTGGTGCCGCAGGATCGGCCCCTGGTGATTGCAGCCCAGGTCGCGCCCACTGATATTGATCAGATCTACGTCGGGCAGGATGTCACCCTGCGGTTTTCCGCCCTGGATCAGCGCAATACGCCGGATCTCTATGGCAAGGTCGTTCTGGTCTCGGCGGATGCCTTTGAGGACCAGCAAACCGGACTATCGCACTACCGGGCCGAGATCGAGCTGAACCCGGACGAAGCCCTGCGCCTGCCCGAAGGCACGGTGCTGATCCCCGGTATGCCAGTGGAAAGCTATATCCGCACGCAGGATCGATCCCCCATGGCCTACCTGATCAAACCCTTGGCGGACTATTTTGTCAAAGCCTTCCGCGAGGATTGATCCGGGGCGCCAAAGGCTGCGCTGCGCTTTTGCTCTTTTCGCCGCCCCCCATCGGCGCTAGCGTCGCGGCGAAACATCGGCGTTGAAGGAGCGTGACAATGAGCATCGAAGCAAAGCTGAAAGACCTGGGCGTCACCCTGCCAGAGGCGCCTGCGCCTGCGGCGAACTATGTGCCTTTTGTTGTGGCCGGGGACATGGTCTATGTCTCGGGACAGATTTCATCCGATGAAAACGGTCTGATCACCGGCACCCTGGGCGCTGACTTGGATGTCGAGGCTGGGCAGACCGCCGCCAAACGTTGCGCAATTGCGCTGCTGGCGCAGCTCAAAGCTGCCTGTGAGGGGGATCTTGAACGCCTGGTCCGGGTGGTCAAACTGGGGGCCTTTGTCAATTCCACTGCTGAGTTTACCCAGCAGCCGCAGGTGGTGAACGGGGCTTCGGATTTCCTTGTCGCCGCACTTGGGGATGCGGGGCGTCACGCGCGCTCGGCGGTGAGCGCGCCTTCGCTGCCGCTGGGGGTTGCGGTTGAGATCGACGCGGTATTCCAGATCAAATGATCCCAAAACTCCCTGCTGAATTCCTGTCCTTGCCGGTGGCCCACCGGGCGCTCCATGATGTGACGGACGGACGGCCTGAAAACAGTCGCGCGGCCATCCGCGCGGCGATCCAGGCGGGCTATGCGATCGAAATTGATCTGCAACGCTCAAGCGATGGCTGTCCAATGGTGTTTCACGATTACATGCTGGACCGCCTCGCCGAGGCGCGCGGTGGGATCATGGCACGCAGTCAGGCAGAACTGGCTAAAACTCCGCTGATTGGTGGCGATGGCGAGGGCATCCCAACCCTCTGCGAGGTGCTGGATCTTGTTGCAGGCCAGGTGCCGCTGCTGATCGAGATCAAGGACCAGGACGGCAATCTCGGCCCCAATGTGGGGCCATTGGAGGAAGCCACGGCAAAGGCCTTGCAGAGCTATGCCGGGCCGGTGGCTCTGATGTCGTTCAATCCCCATGCCACGGCAGCCCTGGCGCAATACGCGCCTGATATTGCACGGGGTCTGGTGACAAGCGCCTATGACCCCACCGATTGGATCCCGGTTCCCAAAGCCACCTGCGAGCGGCTGCGTGATATCCCTGATTTTGACGCCAGCCAGTCCAGCTTTATCAGTCACGAGGTCGGTGATCTGTCCCGTAAACGGGTGCAGGACCTGCGCAGCGCCGGGGTTCCCATCCTGTGCTGGACGGTGACATCCGCTGAGATGGAGCAAGAGGCGCGCCAATGGGTCGATAATGTGACCTTTGAACAATATCTTTCACCGCTGGCGGGTTGATCATGACGCCATGCTGCTCAAATAGTGTCAGGGCAGGGAGTGCAGATGGATCAGAAACCGGTTGAAATTCGTGTGCTTGGCAGCCTGTCGCAGATTGATGCCCAGGACTGGGACGCCTGTGCCTGTCCCGAAAACGCGACAGTGCAACGGACAGTCCTGCCATCTGGGCAGCGCCCGATTGATCCTTTTACCACTTATCGCTTTCTCAGCGCGCTAGAACAAAGCGGATCTGTGGGGCCAGGCACCGGTTGGCAACCGCAGTATCTGACGGCCTATCTGGACGGCACCCTGATTGCCTGCGCGCCGCTCTATGCCAAATCGCACAGTCAGGGCGAATACATCTTTGATCACAATTGGGCCCATGCCTATGAGCAGGCAGGCGGGCGCTACTATCCCAAATTTCAGGTGGCGGTACCCTTTACTCCTGCCACCGGGCGACGCCTGCTGGTCAGACCGGGCTATGAGCGGATAGGTCAGTCGGCGCTGGTGCAGGGGGCGGTGCAGCTGGCCTCGGACAATCAGGTTTCTTCGCTTCACCTGACTTTTTGCACCCCAGAGGAAGCAGAGATCGGCACTGAGATGGGGCTGATGCCCCGCGTTAGTCAGCAATTCCATTGGCTCAACGCGGGCTATGCTCAGTTTGATGACTTCCTGGCAGCGCTCTCCTCGCGCAAACGCAAGAATATCCGCAAGGAACGCACCCAGGCGCAGGGGTTCGGCGGCGAGATCCGCAGCTACACCGGCGATCAGATCCGGCCCGAGCATTGGGATGCTTTTTGGGCCTTTTATCAGGACACCGGATCGCGCAAATGGGGCACGCCCTATCTGACGCGAGAGTTTTTCTCGATCCTGCACGAGACCATGGCCCAGGATGTGCATCTGATCCTGGCAGAGCGTGACGGCTACCCGGTTGCGGGGGCCTTGAACTTCATCGGGCGGAATACGCTTTTTGGCCGTTATTGGGGCTGTCTGGAACACCATCCCTGCCTGCATTTTGAAATGTGCTACTATCAGGCGATTGATTTTGCCATTGCCCATCAGCTGGCGCGAGTCGAGGCCGGTGCCCAGGGCGAACATAAGCTGGCGCGTGGCTATCTGCCGGTGGAGACTCATAGTCTGCACTGGATTGGTGATCCGGGGTTTGCCGATGCGGTTGGCCGCTATCTGGAGGCAGAGCGCGCAGCCGTGGCCGAGGAGGTCGAAGTGCTAACCAGCTATGGCCCCTTTCGCAAAGCAGAAGTGGAGGAACAGGAATGACCGAGAAACTTTCAGAAGCGACCCGCGGCCCGCTGCTGGATCCCCTTTTTCAAAGCGGCTGGCAGATGGTCGAGGGGCGAGACGCGCTCACCAAGACCTTTGCTTTTGACAGTTTTGTCGAGGCTTTTGGCTGGATGACCCGCGCCGCGATCTGGGCGGAGAAGTGGACCCACCACCCGGAGTGGAGCAATACCTACAACCGGGTGACCGTGGTGCTGACCACCCATGATGTGGAGGGACTGTCGGCGCAGGACGCCAAATTGGCGCGCAAAATGGACAGCCTGGCCTAAAGGTCAGGACTGCACGGCAAAAACCATGCAACCCCGTCTGTTCTAGCTCATCGAGGCGAGCAGGCCTTCGCCGGCAGAGAGTTCGCACTGGCCGGGGTTCTCTTCCATGTTGAGCTGGGTAACGACACCGTCCTCAACCAGCATTGCATAGCGCAGCGACCGGCCGATCAGCCCAGCGGGTGGCGCGTCAAAGCGCATTCCGATGGCATCGGTAAAGGCGCTCTCGGCATCGGCGAGCATGGAAATTCCGGCAGCTGTGGCGCCGGTGGCTTCGCCCCAGGCCTGCATCACAAAAGGATCATTGGCTGAGATGCAGATGATCTCATCGACGCCTTTGGCGGCAAACTGATCCTTGGTGCGGATAAAGCTGGGCACATGGGCGGAATGGCAGGTGGGGGTAAAGGCGCCTGGCACGGCAAAAATGGCGACCTTGCGCCCCTTTACCTTCGCGGCCATCTGCACCGGTTCGGGGCCTTCGGCGCCCATTTGGGTGAGCGTGGCGTCAGGCAGTTTCTCTCCAGCAGAAATCATTGCGCGTTTCCTCTGTTGTGGTGATTGCGTTTTGGTTCTTGGCCCCTATAGGGTCACCGCAACAGGAGACCAGAACATGCGCGGGAGGCAAGGGGCGAAATGAGTCACATCGTCGTGATCGGAGCAGGGCAGGCGGGAGCGTCATTGGTGGCGAAACTGCGCAAGGATGGCTTTGACGGGGAGATCACCCTGATTGGAGCTGAAAAATCCCTGCCTTACCAACGTCCGCCGCTCTCCAAGGCCTATCTGTTGGGCGATATGGAGCTGGAGCGCCTGTTCCTGCGCCCTGAGAGTTTTTACGCTGACAACAACATTACCCTGCGTCTTGGTGCGCGGGTGACGGCGATTGATCCAACTGCCAAGGCCGTGAGCATCGGCGATGAGGTGATCGCCTATGATCAGTTGGCGCTTACCACGGGCTCTGATCCGCGTCATCTGCCTGCCGCCATTGGTGGGGATCTGGCTGGCGTTTTTGTAGTTCGCAGCCTGGGGGATGTCGACGCCATGGCACCGCATGTGAGTGAGGGCAAACGCGCACTGATTGTTGGCGGTGGCTATATCGGGCTGGAGGCGGCAGCGGTCTGCGCCAAGCGCGGCGTTGACGTGACCCTGGTGGAAATGGGCGACCGCATCCTGCAACGGGTCGCGGCAACCGAGACCTCGGATTATTTCCGTGCCCTGCATGGCGATCATGGTGTGACCATTCTGGAAGGCACCGGGCTGGACCGGTTGGAAGGCGCGGCAGGCCAGGTGACCCGCGCGGTTCTAGGCGATGGATCAACTCTTGAGGTGGATTTTGTCGTGGTGGGGGTTGGCATCACCCCCGGCACGCAGCTGGCCGAACTGGCCGGGCTGGAGCTGGAGAATGGCATCAAGACCGATGCCCAGGGGCGCACCTCTGATCCCACGATCTGGTCAGCAGGGGATTGTGCGTCCTTCCCCTACAAAGGCGGGCGCATCCGGTTGGAAAGCGTGCCCAATGCCATCGATCAGGCCGAGGTGGTGGCGCAGAACATGATGGGCGCGGGTAAAGATTATGTGGCCACGCCCTGGTTCTGGTCAGATCAGTATGACGTAAAGCTGCAGATTGCTGGGCTCAACAGTGGTTTTGACAATGTGGTCACCCGCGCCGGTGAAGGGCGCAGCACTTCGTTCTGGTATTACAAGGGCGATCAGCTGGTGGCAGTCGACGCGATGAACGATCCGCGCGCCTATATGGTTGGCAAGCGGTTGATCGACATGGGGAAAACCGCTGATAAATCGGTTGTTGCGGATCCAGCGGCAGACCTGAAGCCGCTGCTCAAAGCGTGAGGATCATCGCCGGAGATTTCCGTGGCCGTGCCTTGGCGGCCCTGGGCAAGGGGGATGCGGGCGCCCATCTGCGCCCCACCACCGACCGGGTGCGCGAAAGTCTGTTCAATGTGCTGGCGCATCAGGTTGATTTTGACGGCATGCGGGTGCTGGATCTCTTTGCCGGCACCGGTGCACTGGGGCTCGAGGCGCTGTCGCGCGGCGCTGAAAGCGTCACCTTTGTGGATGATGGGCGGGTGTCGCAGGGGCTGATTGCCAAGAACATCGAGATCTGTCACGCGAGCGATGCCGCGACCCTGTTGCGGCGCAATGCGCTCAAGCTCGGCGAAAACCCGGATGCGCCGTTTGATGTGGTGTTCATGGATCCTCCCTATGGCAAATCCTTGGGGGAAAAGGCTTTGGCAATGGCACAAGCGGGTGGCTGGATTGCCGAGGATGCCTTGATCATCTGGGAAGAAAACGCGCCGATGTCTGCGCCCGCAGGCTACGCGCTGCGCGATGCCCGCAAATATGGTGACAGCCATATCACCCTGTTGTTGCGTATGGCTTCAGAGTGAAACAGGTCCGGTGCGAGCCGGGCGGTTTTGTGCTGGCGCGGGTTTGCATCACTTCGGTAACCGGGTCAGAGTGAACAGGATTTGCCACAGGACTTTGCGAAATGCCGACAACCTTTCCAACGCCAGAGCTGATTATCTTTGATTGCGACGGAGTCCTGGTCGATAGCGAGCGGGTGTCCAATCTGGCGCTGGTCGACAATCTGGCGCGCCATGGGCTGGAGCTGACCCTGGAGCGGTCAATGGAACTGTTTGTCGGCGGCACCATGACTGGGGTGATGCAAAAGGCAGTTACCCTGGGCGCGGATCTGCATGATGGCTGGGTCGATGAAATCTATGCCGAGAGCTATGCGGCGCTGGAGGCGGGTGTTGATCTGATGCCCGGCGTGGCGGATCTGCTGGTGCTACTGGACGCCGAACAAATTCCCACCTGCGTTGCTTCCAATGGCAGCGAAGGCAAGATGCGCATCACCCTGGGGCAAAACGGGCTCTGGGAGCGGTTTCACCCCAGTGCGATGTTTTCGGCTCATTCCCTGGGGGTGTCCAAGCCAGAGCCCGGGTTATTTCTGGCCGCCGCCAGCCATTTTGGCATCCAGGCCCGTGACTGTCTGGTGATCGAAGACAGTGCCACAGGTGCCACGGCAGCGGCGCGGGCTGGTATGCGTTGCCTGGGTTTTGCGCCCGAAGGCGATGGCCAGAAACTGGTGGCGGAGGGCGCAGAGGTTTTTGCACAGATGCCGCAGGTGCCTGCGCTGATCGGGCTGTAATCAAGGCGGATGCTGCTAAAACAAAGCCCCAGCTTTGCAGCCGGTGCTTTTGCTTTTACGGGTGCCAAACTGGCTGACTAACCTAAGGTTGGGAAAAACACCCCAGCGGGCGATAGGGTGAAAATATCACTACCGTCTGAGGTGACGCCGATGGAGTGTTCGAACTGAGCGGTCAGGGATTTGTCGCGAGTAACCGCTGTCCACTCGTCCTTCAGAATTTCGGATTCGGGACGGCCCAGGTTGATCATCGGTTCAATGGTGAAAAACATGCCCTCTTCGAGCTTGGGACCCGTGCCAGGCTTGCCATAGTGCAGCACATTGGGCGGCGCGTGAAACACCAGCCCCAGCCCGTGACCGCAGAAGTCACGTACCACGCTCATGCGTTGGCTTTCGGCGTAGGATTGGATGGCATGGCCAATGTCACCAAAGGTATTGCCGGGCTTTACCGTTTCGATGCCCTTCATAAGGCTGTCGTGGGTGACCTGGATCAGGCGCTCAGCCTTGCGTGACAGCTTGCCTGCGACAAACATCCGCGAGGTATCACCGAACCAGCCGTCCACGATTACCGTCACATCGATGTTGAGGATATCGCCGTTTTTGAGGGAATCATCTGAGCGTCGTTTCTCCAAATTCTTCGAAATGGTTTCCCCGCCGTGTAGAGGAATAGGTGCACCAGGAATCCCGTGACAGACGACATTGTTCACCGAGATGCAGCTGGCGTGCTGATAGCCCTTGTAGCCGATGGTGGCCGATTTGGCCCCGGCCTCATCAACCATATTGGTGATCAGGCGATCGATTTCACCGGTGGTCTGTCCGGGAAAGACATGCGGCGCGATGTCGTCAAGGATCTGCGCGGCCAGTTTCCCCGCCACATGCATGCCGGCAAAATCACCGTCCTGGTAAATGCGAATGCCGTCTTTGGTGGTGCGGCCGTCTTTCGATCTCATCAAGCTGGGCTCCGTAGGCTTGTCACTTGCAAGGCTATGTAAGCGGATTTGGTTAAAAGAACCAGAGGCAGTGCCGTAAAACCATTGGCAGTGCCGCTCCTGTCGGTCAGCTTGCTGGAGGCCTGTGCAAAAGCAAAGGGGCGCGAGGACGCGCGGGGTAGCAGCCGTGATCAGGCTGCGGGAAGAGCCCGACCGATAGTGATTTCCTGCGGTGAGATGCGGGTGTCGTAGATCAGCCGCTCCACACCTGCTTTTTGGGCCAGTTCAAATGCAGCCGCATAGACCGGGTCGATATCCGCAGCGAGCGAGAAACGCGCACAATCCGTGCGCTGCACCAGATAGAGCATCACGGCCCTATGGCCCTCGGCGATCATATTTGCCAGCTCGTTCAGGTGTTTGGTGCCACGCGCGGTGACGCTGTCGGGAAATTCTGCCAATCCGGGCTGACGTGAAAGCGTCACGCTTTTGACCTCGACATAGCAATTGGGCAGCCCCTCCTGGGTGAGCAGAAAATCAATCCGGCTTTTCTCGCCGTATTTCACCTCTGGCTGCACGGTTTGGTAGGCGGCAAGTTCAGGGATTTCACCCTCTATCAAGGCAGCCTTGAGGGCGCGGTTTGGCACTGAGGTATCCACCCCGGTGAAATGGCCGTTTTCATGGTCCACCAGCCGCCAGCCGAATTTCAGCTTTTTCTTGGGATCATCATTGGGCTCCAGCCAGACCGTCATGCCGGCCTCTGCCAGCCCCATCATCGAACCGGGATTGGCACAATGGGCGGTGATCTCGCGGCCATCTTCGAGGCGGCAATCGGCGAGAAAGCGTTTGTAGCGTCGGATCAGGGTGGCGCGGATCAGGGGCGTTGGAAATTCCATGACCTTTGGGTAGCGCAGCCAGTGGTGAAGTCAATCTCACGGACCAGAAAAGCGCAAAGTTATTGGAGGAGGCTGCCCGTCAGAAAATTTGCCTGTCGGGATACCTGAGACGGGATGCCCGCTTGCCCTTAATGCAGGAGCAGCTATCTTGCAGCCAAGCTCGCGCTTTGAGCCGCAAACAGGAGAGAAAAGATGCCCAACCCAAGTGCCGCGATGTTGGTCATCGGTGATGAGATCCTGTCCGGGCGCACCCGTGATACCAATACGCATTTCATCGCCGGAGAGCTGACCAAACAGGGTATCGACCTCAAGGAAGTGCGGGTGGTGAACGATGATGAAGCAGGCATTGTCGCTGCCGTGCAGGCGCTTAGCGCCGGGTATGACCATGTCTTTACCAGCGGCGGTATTGGTCCGACCCATGATGACATCACCGCTGATTGCATTGCCAAGGCCTTTGAAGCGCATCTGGATGTGCGTGACGATGCCCGTGCGATTCTGGCCGCCCATTACGAAAGCTCGGGTCAGGAGTTGAACGAGGCCCGCCTGCGCATGGCCCGCATTCCTGACGGAGCGGCGCTGATCGACAATCCGGTCTCTTCGGCGCCGGGCTTCACCCTGGGCAACGTGCATGTGATGGCCGGGGTGCCAACGGTGTTTCAGGCCATGGTGGCCAGTGTTTTGCCCGGGCTGACCGGTGGCGAGCCCCTGTTGTCGCAAAGCCTGCGTCTGATGCGCGGCGAGGGCGATATTGCTGCCTTCCTGTCGGATCTTGCGGCCCGGTATGAGGATCTGTCGATTGGCTGCTACCCCTTCCAGCACAATGGCGCCTATGGGGCCAATGTGGTGATCCGGGGTCATGATGGGGCCGGGGTGGATGCAGCGATGCGCGAGCTGGCACAGGAGATGGGGCTGTGAATACAAAAACCACCCAGGCGAATTCCAAGTATACCGATCCCAAGTATTATGAGGTGGTGGAGGCGACCTGGCCAGCGGTGGCAAAACGCAACCTTGGCCCGGTCTCCCTGCGCGAAGGGCAGGGCGCCGGCAGTCGGGTATCGGCCGCCAGCGTCACAGGTGCCGCCACCGAGGCTGAGATCGAGGCGGCCGAAGCCGCAATGCGCGCCATGGGGCAGGACTGCCTGTTCATGATCTATGACGGGCAAGATGCGCTGGACAACCAGCTTGCCGCGCGCGGCTATCAAGTGAAAGATCCGGTCAACCTGTGGCTCTGCCCGATTGAAACCTTGATGGATGTGGAGATCCCTCGCGTCACCACCTTTGCCCTGTGGTCACCGCTGGAAATTCAACGTGAGATCTGGATCGCAGGCGGCATCGGAACCGAACGCCAGGCGGTAATGGAACGGGTCTCAGTCCCCAAGGCGGCCCTGCTGGGGCGCTATGATGACAAACCCGCCGGGGCGGGTTTTGTTGCGGTGCATGACGGCACAGCCATGGTACATGCTTTGGAAATCCTGCCGCATCAACGCCGCCATGGCATGGGCGCCTGGATGATGCGCCAGGCTGCCTTTTGGGCGGCTGAGAATGGCGCCCGCGAGATGGCGGTGCTCTGCACCAAGGAAAACGCCGGTGCAAACGGGCTTTATGCTGCCTTGGGCATGCGTTGCAGCGGCGAATATCATTACCGGCATTTGCCTTCAGGAGATTAAATCACATGACCGATCAAACACCCCCAACCGCGCTCGACCTGCCGCCGCTGGACCCGCTGCCTGCAGGCATGCAGAAGTATTTCGATGTTTGCCAGGACAAGCTGGGCATGGTGCCCAATGTGCTGCGCGCACATTCTTTTGATGAGAACAAGCTCAACACTTTTAGCGCGCTCTATAATGAGCTGATGCTGGGCGAGAGCGCCCTGAGTAAGCTGGAGCGTGAAATGATCGCGGTTGTGGTCTCGGCGGTGAACAGCTGCTTTTATTGCCTCGCGGCCCACGGCGCTGCGGTGCGTGCCCTGTCTGGCGATCCAAAACTGGGTGAGATGCTGGTGATGAACTACCGGGTGGCACCGCTGGATGCCCGCCAACGCGCAATGTTGGATTTTGCCGTCAAGATCACCAAGGCCAGCGCCGAAGTGGAAGAAGCGGATCGTGAAGTGCTGCGTAAAGTTGGGTTCAGCGATCGTGACATATGGGACATCGCCAATGTCACTGGGTTTTACAATATGTCCAACCGCGTTGCCTCGGCCACCGGCATGGTGCCAAACGACGACTATCACGCGCAGTCCAGATGATGCATCGGCTCGCCACCCTGGGGCTGGGCTTCTGTCTCAGCCTGCCGCTGTCTCCTGCTTTGGCCCAGTCCGAGGTTGCGACAGCACAGGGCAACGCAGGTTTGCAGATGCCTGCGGGAACAACGCTGCGCTCCAGGCGTGAAACCGCGTTGGGCACCTATGCTCTGCCGGTGGGCCCTTATAGCAAGGCGGGGATACCCCAACAGCTGCAAGAGGGGCATATTTTACGCCGCACCTGGCAGCTCCAGGGGGATGCCACTGTTTTGCAGGTGGTGAATGTGCTGCGCGCCCAGTTGCTGGAACAGGGCTATGAGATCCTGTTCCAATGTGAATCGCGCCAATGTGGCGGCTTTGATTTCCGCTTTGGCATCGAGGTGGTCCCGGCGCCCGATATGGTGGTGAGCCTGTCAGATTATCACTTCCTAGCCGCTGCCGGGCCTGTCGCGGCCATACCCGGGACTGACGCAGATGCGGAGCGCCCGCAGGTCTCAGTGTTGGTGTCGCGCAGTGGCACGACCAATTACATCCAAGTGATCGAGGTTTCGCCGCCCCAGACCTCGCCGCTTGCGATTATCGAAGCGGAATCCAAAGAACCCGAGCCGGTCGCAGTTGCGCCTGAAACGCCGGATCATGGCGATTTTGCCGAGTTAGTGCTGGGCCAAGGTCATGCGGTGTTGGATGGCGTGATGTTCAACACTGGCGCTGCCACGTTGGGTGAAGGTGCGACCCCGGGCTTGGAGCAGCTGGCTTCATTCTTGGCGGCAGAGCCAACCGCGAAGATCTTGATCGTGGGCCACACCGACAGCGTCGGCAGTCTTGTCAAAAATCAGGCTCTGTCTCTGGAGCGGGCAACGGTGGTTAAGCAGAGGCTGGTTGAGGGTTTTGCGATCGACGCGGCCCGCGTCGAGGTCGCTGGGGCTGGATTTATCGCGCCAATCGCCAGCAATCTAACCGCCGAGGGTCGAGATAAAAACCGCCGGGTCGAGGTGGTTCTGATTTCGAAAGAGCCCTGAGGGTGCTTTGCGGCCCCTTGTTAAAGGGTTGTGCTAAAGATGCAAAAAACCACCCCCCGTTTTGAGGGGTGGTTCCCATAACTTTCAATCGCAGCCTAGGCTGATTGTCGCCAGTCCATGGAATCTTTGCCGGCAAAGGAATGCGCTAGGAAATCGATAAAGGCGCGCACCTTGGGCTGGGTGAATTTGCCCGGAGGATAGACCGCATAGATGCCCTGGGTCTCCATCGGCAGGTTCGGCATGACGTCTTCGACCAGGCCTTCTTCCATGGCTTCAGAATAGAGATAGCTGGGCAGGTAGGCGATGCCGAGGCCGGAAATCGCAGCGTTGAGCAGGGACTGCCCGTCATTCACCGACAGCCAGCCGGTGGTCCGCACCTGGCGCTTTTCACCCGAGGGTGCCGTGATCTTCCAGACATTGCCGCTGGACTGGTTGGAATAATGCAGCAGCTTGTGAGTGTTCAGATCATCGATTTTTTGCGGACGACCAAACTGCTCCAGATAGCTGGGTGAGGCGATCATCCGCTTGGTGGTCTCGGTAAGCTTGCGTGCCTTGAGCGAGCTGTCCTCCAACTCCCCAATGCGCAGGGCCATGTCAAACCCTTCAGAGATCAGCTCAACATAGCGGTTATTCAGCACCATATTGACGGTGATATCCGGGAAATCACGCAGGAAGTCAGACAGCACTGGCGATAGGTGATTGACGCCAAAATCTGTCGCCACCGAGATCCGGAGCAGACCAGAGGGAGCCGATTGCATCGAAGAGACCAGAGCGTCGGCCTCGCCTGCATCATTCAGAACGCGGCGGGCGCGGTCATAATAGGCCAGACCAATTTCCGTTGGCGATACCCGCCGGGTGGTGCGGTTCAACAGCCGCGCGCCCAGTCGGGTTTCCAGGCTGGAAACATGTTTTGATACAGCGGACTTTGAAATCCCCATCTTCTTTGCCGCATCTGTGAACCCGCCTTGGTCCACGACATTGGCAAAGGCCTCCATTTCGGTCAGTCGATCCATCAACAGGTCCTCGGTTTGCGTCTCGTTGACCTTGGTTTGGCGTTGAAATCGGGCAAGAACGGGGCGCTGGTGGGATAATTACGGGGTTTTGCGTGAATCGTTCCTGTGGTGGAAACGGTGCTACAATGGCGGTGTTTTTGGCCTTTAGTTGAGGAAAACCAGCTTTGTAGTCAGGATCCACAGCGGCAAAGTCAGCGCTGCGAGCAAAGTAGACTGGGCGATCAGGGTTGCCACCAGCTGGCGATCAGCACCAAACCCCGAGGCTAGGACATGCGCCGCCGAAGCAGTCGGCAGCGCCGCAAACAACACATAGACAGCGGCCAGAGGGGCGCTTTGCTGCAGCAGCAGGCAAAGGCCAAAGACCGCTGCGGGCACCAGGATCAGACGCACCAGGCAAAGATAGCCGTTGAAGCGATCCATCCGAGCGAGGGCGCGCCAGTTCATTGTGGCCCCGATGGATAAGAGCGCGATGGGAATGGCCGCCTTGGCCAGCATCTCTGCCGGGGCCAGCAGAGGGGCGGGGATCTTGTATCCTGACAGCCCAACCATTACGCCAGCAACCGAAGCGATCAGAAACGGATTGGTCAGGACTTTTTTGACCGTGGCCCAGAGTGACAGGCTGCCGCCACGTGACAGGGCAGTGACCGCCAGAATATTGGCCACGGGAACCGCCATGCCCACAGCAATCGCCATGGATCCCACCAGACCAGGGTCCAGAGCTGGGATCGCCACAAAGGCAATGGCGGTGTTGAACCGCCAGCTGGTCTGCCAGGCGCCGGCAAAGTCCAGAAAACGATCCGGGCCCAGGCGGCGGCCCAAATACCCCAGCCCTAGCGCCAACCCCATGATGCCCCAGACTGCTGGGCCAATGCGCAGGATCTCGATGGGTGCAATCGGGCGGCCACAGGCGGCAAAGAACAGCAGCGCCGGAAACAGCACTTCAAAGTTCAGCCTGTCCAGTCCCTGCCAGGCCTCGGGGGTGAGCCGATTGCGGACCAGCCCGCCGATAGCGACCATGAGAAAACTTGGGGTGAGCCCCAAAAGGATTGTCGCAAAGATCATGTCGGCCTCAGAATGTCTCTTACTTTTGCACCCTGATGCCTGGCTCGTAGCTGGGCAAGCAGATTGCGCAATTCGCCAGGCCTTCATCCCAAAGATGACGTGCTTTTCGCAGCATGGACCGTGCTCGACTGTCTCGGCTTTGTTTTTGGAGCCAATCGGCTAAGCTGCCCTGGTGAATTTTGTATATTGGGAGGAATAACTATGAATCGTTTGAAAACCCTTGGCGCTGTTATCTGCGCTGCTACTTGCCTTGCGACGCCGCTTTGGGCGGGCGGAGAGACGACCTCTAATCCGGAGGCCAGGGTCTATATCGTCAATCTAACGGATGGCGCTGAGGTGACATCGCCGGTCAAGGTGGTCTTTGGCCTCTCGGGCATGGGCGTAGCGCCAGCGGGAACCGAAAAAGAAAACACCGGCCATCATCATCTGCTTATTGACCGCCCTCCGCTTGGACAGGGCGAAGACGGTGCGGATGAATTGTCCTATGGCATCCCGGCGGATGAGCATCACATGCATTTTGGTGGTGGCCAGACTGAAGCCACGGTGGAGCTGAGCCCTGTCACTCATACGCTGCAGTTGGTGATGGGGGATATGGGGCATGTGCCGCATAGTACGCCGATTGTGTCTGAGGTGATCACCATTACGGTTACGGAATAACCCCTGCGACTGCTCCGCATTTTGGGCGCTTCAGGGGCCTTGGTGCGGAGCATCTGATCACAAATCAACACCCAGGGGGTGGGAGGCTTCGACCCGCACCGAAGTGTTTGGCCAGCAGAAGGCGCTATGAGCAGGGACCAAAACAGAAGGACCCAAAGATGCTCACCTGTATTATTCGTTATCAGATCGATCCGACCAAAACAGATGCCTTTTGGCAATATGCCCGCACCTGGGGAGAGGCCATTCCGCGCAATGGTGCTGATCTGATCGGCTATTATGCGCCGCATGAAGGATCCGCGACCCAGGCCTACGGGATCTACAATATCCCCAGCCTTGCTGCCTATGAGAGCTATCGCACCAGACTGGCCGAAGACCCATTGGGGCGGGAGAACTACGCCTTTGCCCAGCAGGAGAAGTTTATTCTGCGAGAAGAGCGTAGTTTTTTGAAACTGGCTTCGGGATCGCAGAGCGCGGTACAGGGGCTGGAACATGGGTCGAAATAGGAGAGTGCAGGGTGATTGCCGTTATTTTTGAAGTTGAAATCGCTGAGGGGCAAAAACAGGCCTATCTTGATGTCGCAGCTGAACTGAAGCCGCTGTTGCAAGAGGTGGAAGGGTTTATCTCGGTGGAGCGGTTCCAAAGCCTTAGCTCTCCGAACAAGCTGCTCTCCCTGTCCTTTTTCCGTGATGAACAGGCGGTCCAACGCTGGCGTCAGCTGACGGAACACCGTGCGGCGCAGGGCAAGGGACGGGCGGGTATCTTTGCCAACTACCGTCTCAAAGTGGCGGGGGTTTTGCGTGACTATGGCATGCAGGACCGTGCAGAGGCCCCAGCGGATAGTCGATCGATCACTGATCGCAATTGAATGAAAGGGGGGGGCTCCCGCCCGTCGTTGGCTTTTGACAAAGCCGTCTCCCGTTGGGGGTAGCGCCGCGCTGATGCGCGGCGCTACCCCCAAGGTCGCACGGAAGCTGGCCTGGCGGAGCCAGGAGAGCTGCGAGCGCGGGAGAGCTTGCTTTTGGCTTTTGGGGTAGCCTAGAGCCCCGCTGCCAGACGGGTGCCCTGGTTGATGGCGCGTTTGGCGTCCAGTTCTGCGGCGACATCGGCGCCACCGATCACATGGCACGAGACGCCTTTGGCCTCCAGTGCATCCGCAAGGCTACGATCTGACACCTGGCCCGCACAGAGGACAAATGTATCTGCCGCAATCACCGTGGGGTTTTCCCGCGCCTCGCCAAAGCTCACATGCAGGCCGTCGTCGTCGATGCGTTCGTAGTTCACGCCACCAACAAAATTCACACCCTTCATCTTGAGCGTTGCCCGATGGATCCAGCCGGTGGTCTTGCCCAGCCCCTTGCCATGGGCCTGCTTCTTACGCTGCAACAGCGTCACTTCGCGGGCGGGAGCCTCGGGCTGTGGTCCTTCGGGAGCGAGGCCAGCGCGATGTTCTGCCGGGTCGGTGACACCCCATTCCTTCATCCAGAGCGGCAGGTTCTCAGTGGGGCTTTTGCCTTCGTGCAACAGGTATTCGCTAACGTCAAAGCCAATGCCGCCGGCGCCAATCACCGCCACGGATTTGCCGACTGGCTTTTTGTGGCGCAATACGTCGATATAGCTGAGCACCTCCTCCCGGTCCTGACCGGGGATGCCGGGGTCACGCGGCACCACGCCGGTGGCGATGATCACCTCATCGTAGCCTGTGAGATCCTCGGCGGAGACTTCGCGACCCAGCTCCAGGGTGATCCCCGCTTCTGCGACCATGGTGCGATACCAATCGACAAAGCCCCAGAACTCTTCCTTGCCGGGAACCTGTTTGGCCATATTTAGCTGGCCGCCGATCTCATCGGCCTTGTCAAAAACAGTGACCCTGTGGCCGCGCTCTGCTGCCGCCAGTGCGGTCGACAACCCGGCAGGGCCTGCGCCGACCACTGCCACGGATTTCGCTAAATCGGCCTTGCCAAGAACCAGCTCGGTCTCGTGGCAGGCCATGGGGTTGACCAGGCAGGAGGTCAGCTTGCCGCTAAAGGTATGGTCCAGGCAGGCCTGGTTGCAGCCAATACAAGGTGCGATCTGGGCGCCCTTGCCCGCCTTTGCCTTGGCCACAAAATGCGCATCCGCCAGCATTGGCCGGGCCATCGAGACCATATCGGCGCAGCCGGTGGCCAGCACCTCTTCGCCCACTTCGGGCGTGTTGATCCGGTTTGAGGTGATCACCGGGATCGAGACCTTGCCCATCAGTTTCTTGGTGACCCAGGCAAAGGCGGCGCGGGGAACAGAAGTGGCGATTGTTGGGATACGGGCCTCGTGCCAGCCAATCCCGGTGTTGATGATGGTGGCCCCGGCTTTCTCAATCTCTTGCGCCAGCTGCACCACCTCATCATGGGTGGAGCCATTGGGCACCAGGTCGATCATCGACAGGCGGTAGATGATGATGAAATCGGTGCCAACGGCCTCGCGGGTGCGGCGTACCACCTCAATCGGCAGACGCATGCGGTTTTCATAAGAGCCGCCCCAGCGATCCTCGCGTTTGTTGGTATGGGTGACCAGGAATTGATTGAGGAAATATCCCTCGGAGCCCATGATCTCTACCCCGTCATAGCCTGCCTTTTGCGCCAGCGCCGCGGCATTGACGATATCGGCGATCTGTTTCTCGATGCCCGCTTCGTCCAGCTCATTCGGAGGGAAGGGAGAGATCGGCGATTTTACCGGGCTGGGGGCGACACATTTGGGCCCATAGGAATAGCGCCCAGCATGCAGGATCTGCATGGCGATCTTGCCACCGGCCTCATGCACCCGGTCGGTGACGATGCGGTGGCTGGCGACCTCTTCGTCATTGGTCATCATCGAGGCCCCGGGCAGGACCGAGCCTTCGAGGTTGGGGCCAATGCCGCCGGTAACCATGAGGCCAACATCGCCGCGGGCGCGCCCTGCATAGAATTCTGCCACCCGGTTCCAGTCTTTGGTTTCCTCCAGGCCGGTGTGCATCGAGCCCATCAGCACGCGGTTCTTCAGTGTGGTAAATCCAAGATCCAGCGGGGCCAGCAGATTTGGGTACGCAGTCATGATACTCTCCCTTGACGTTAACGTCACAATGGCCTGTCTGGCGGGGCCTTGTCACCGTGAAACGCGGCGTCACCCCCTTGCCTGCCCCGACGACACGAGGTCTAAGGGGCAAGCCAGAGTTAGCGCTGAGGTCCGACACCTAATTTATCAGCCCCAAAGGAGATCCAGATGACGCCTGAAGAGATCGCAAAACTGCCCTATCGGCCCAATGTGGGCGTGATGATGGTCAATGCCGAGAATCATGTCTTTGTGGCGCAACGTAAAGACCGCTATCAGGACGCCTGGCAGATGCCGCAAGGCGGGATTGACCGGGGTGAAGATGCGCGCGTTGCCGCCCTGCGG
>NZ_JBDWPJ010000011.1:0-2389 GCF_039971195.1 Pseudophaeobacter sp. | reverse complement strand
CGAGGCCGGTCAGGCCGGATACAGGGCCGACCCGATGCAGCGCCGCGACATGGCGGTGCCCTCGACCCCGGTTCTGGGACTGGCGGAACTGATATGAAGGAGCAGGACCTGATGGAACGGTTTTATCTGATTGTCGGCCATGTGGGCCGGGTAGAGCTACTTGTGCCCCAGGGGGCCAGACTGGTGCAGCTCAGGATCAAGGATGCGCCCGAGGCGGAGCTGCGCCGTCAGATCGCCCGCGCCCGTGATTTCTGTGCCGTGCATGGGGCGCAGCTGGTGGTCAATGATCACTGGCAACTGGCGCTGGAGCTGAACTGCAATTTTGTCCACCTTGGCCAGGAAGACATGGAAAGTGCCGATTTTGCCGCCCTGCGCCGCGCCGGGATCCGCTATGGGCTGTCGACCCATGATGAGGCAGAACTGGAACGCGCCCTGGGCCATGATCCGGCCTATGTGGCGCTGGGGCCGGTCTATCCGACCCTGCTGAAGAAAATGAAATGGGAACCGCAAGGGCTCGACCGGGTCAGCCGCTGGAAAGAGATCGCAGGCAAGACGCCTTTGGTGGCTATTGGCGGGCTCACCCCGGAACGGCTGCCCGGTGTCTTTGCCGCCGGGGCCGATAGCGCCGCGGTGGTGACGGATATCCAGCAAGCAGAGAACCCGGAGGCCCGCTGCCGACTTTGGGCAGAGGCCTGCAGCTGATGTCGCGCTATGCCCGCCAGATGGCACTGCCCGAGGTCGGCCCCGCAGGCCAGGACCGGTTGGGGCAATCGCATGTGCTTGTCATTGGCGCAGGCGGGCTGGGGGCGCCAGTGCTGCAATACCTCGCTGGTGCAGGGGTTGGGACAATCACCCTGCTGGACCCGGATGTGATCGAGGAAAGCAACCTGCACCGGCAGCCGCTGTTCTCCATGGCCGATCTAGGCCGCGCCAAAGTCACCGTTGCGGGCGAGCAATTGCTTGCCGCCAACCCGGAACTGATGCTGCATCTGCACCGCCTGGCGCTCACGGCTGAAAATGTGGCGCAGCTGCTTGAGCCGGTGGATCTGGTGGTGGATGCGGCGGATAGTTTTGCCACCTCCTACATCCTATCGGATGCCTGTCTGGACCTTGGCCTGCCGCTGATCTCGGCTTCGGTATTGGGCCAGCGCGGTTATGTGGGCGGCTTTTGCGGCGGTGCGCCTTCCCTGCGCGCCCTGTTTCCCGAGCTGCCAGACAGCGCTGCCAGCTGCGCCTCCGCCGGGGTCATGGGACCGGTTGTCGGGGTCATCGGATCCCTGCAGGCACAACTGGCGCTCAAAACCCTGTTACAACACAGCCCCTCGCCGCTGGGACGGCTGATGCAGATAGAGATGGCGGATCTGACCCTGAGCAGCTTTTGCTTTGAAGGCGCACCGGAACCGGGCCAACCTCTGCGCTTTACCGCGCCTGCGCTGATAGGCCCGCAGGATCAGGTGATCGATCTACGCCCTGTTGAGGAGGCGCCCAAACCCGCAACGGCCAATGCGCGACGTATCCTACCCGAAGATGTCACCTCTGCCAGGTTGAGCCCGGATCACCCGGTGGTTCTGTGTTGCCGCTCTGGGGTGCGGGCCTGGCGGGTGGCGCGCGACCTGCAGGCGCAGGACTTTGACCGCATTGAAATCCTCGCGCTGGGGACCCGGGGAGACAGCGCATGAGCCGCATTCTGGTCATTGCGGGCACCGATAGCAGCGGCGGTGCGGGCCTTAGCCGCGATATCGCCATGGCTGCCAGTATGGGCTGTTCCGTCTCCCCGGTGGTGACGGCGGTCACGGTGCAAACCAATGCCGCCCTGATTGCCAGCCACCCCGTGCCGCCAGAGATCATCGGCGCCCAGGTTCGCGCCGCCTTTGCCCCTGGCGGGGAGAGCCCCCGGGCCGTGAAGATCGGCATGATCGGCACCCCAGAGGCCGCCCGCCAGCTGGTGCAGGCGCTACCACAGGGCATACCCATTGTTCTGGACCCAGTGCTCAAGAGCTCCTCTGGCGGAGAGTTGATGACGGCAGAAACGCTTCGCCTCCTTCTGGAGCGGGTCACTTTGCTGACGCCAAATCTACAGGAAAGCGCCCGGCTCAGCGCCGCCTTTGCGCCGCCCGATATGAATGCTGCCCTGACGCAGCCCTCGACCGCTGAGCCCACACAGGACCCCGAGACCCTGCACTGGCAGGCCGATCAACTGCGGGCCACAGGGGTGCAGGCGGTGCTGATCAAAGGTGGTCACGGCAGGGGCACTGACAGCACCGATCATCTTTACGCATCTGCGGGGCATTCCAGCTTTGCCGCCCCGCGACTGCCGGTGGAGAAACGCGGTACCGGCTGTAGCCTCGCCACCGCCATTGCCTGCGCTCTGGCCCAGGGCAATTGCCTG
>NZ_JBDWPJ010000010.1:0-46526 GCF_039971195.1 Pseudophaeobacter sp. | reverse complement strand
GCCCGCTGCGGGACCCTGCGCATCGCAGCCAGCACTCAGAACCCCGAAGCCATGCCCGACTGGTTGGTTCTTGGCCTGGAACTGCCGCTATGGCCCGCCAATGGGGACGGCGGCGAAACCCCTGATGAAACCGCTCTCTATGCCGAGGGCTGCGCCGATGTTGCCGCCCCAGCCCTGCTGGAGAGCTGGACCCGCCACGCGCTGCATTGGATTGCCCGCTGGGAAGACGACGGGTTGGAACCGCTGCATGCGGAATGGCGCGGTCTGGCCCATGGTATGGGCGAAGACGGTCAATGGCCCGGCGGCAAGGGCACGTTCCTTGGGGTCGACGAAGACTTTGGCATGCTGCTGCGCGATGCAGAAGGCACCCGGCTCATCCCCCTGAGCACCAGACTGGAGATCTCATGACTAATCTTGCCCGCGCCATCCATTTTGACGAAAGCGATCAAAACATCTTTGCCAACCCGGCCCGGACCAGTGAGTGGTGCATTTCGGGTGGTTTTGAGTTTTCCAACTGGGTAGAGGCGGATTTGACCGGTAAGCAACGCCAGGCCTTTGCCAATGGCTGGCTCGGGCTTGAAACCGGTGGCCGGGTGACATTTGTTGCTGTGACCCAGATCGAAGAGGGGGAGCTGGACAGGCTGACGGAGCTGTTGGCCCAGCATTTTGTCAGCTACTATGGCGCCCCGGATCTGGCATCCGCCCGCCCCGTTGCGATCGAAGAGCTGCGCCAGATGCAGGAAATCTGCGCCGAACACGCCCCCAATACCCTGCTGACAGTTGCGCGCGAGCTGAGCGAAGCAGGGGTGCGCGAAAGCTATCGCAGCATTGCCCCACAGGAAGCAGAACTGGACCAGTTTGCTCTGCACGTCACTCCAGAAAGCTAGCATCCTGAGGCGAAGGGGGGCTCCCGCCCGTCGGCAGATCCCTGTCGGGATCTCCTCCCGTTGGGCCCAGCGCCGCTACCGCGGCGCTGTATTTATCCGGCAGCGGCCGGTCAAGGGCCGCCTCAGCGGCCCTGCCGCCAGGCAGGGTTTACCCTTGAGGGGCCTCAACCTTGTAAAATCGAGTCGGCCCTTGCTGGGCAAACCTGCCCATCAAGGGCTTCTCAGCAATCTCGTCCTTTACGCCGCGCGGCGGCGCCGCGACCAACGCCGCCAAGGGCCAACTGGCGCAGCCAGTTTGTCCTGCGCGGGCGGGAGCGCTGCCTGTCTTGAAAACAATTGAGCGAAACTGGGGCGAAACGCAAAGAAGTCGGTTTGCTCTCCTCAGGCGTGTTTTTCCAAAAACGCCTCCGCCGTCAGGGCGCGAAAATCCGGCAGGCAGGCCCGCAAACGGTCATGGTCCCAATCCCACCAGGCCAGCTCCATCATCTGCTCTGCCACCAGGGCTGTATGACGCCGCCGGATCAGATGCGCCGTATTGCCGCCTACAATCGTGTAGGGCGCGACATCCTTTGTCACCACTGTGCCCGAGGCAACAACCGCCCCATGGCCAATGGTCACTTCCGGCTTGATCAGCGCCCCATGCCCAATCCAGGTGTCATGGCCAATATGCGCCCGACGGCTGGCTCGATGGGCAAACCAATCGGCATCATCACCCACATCGTCCCAGTATAGCGCCGAACGATAGTGAAAATGATGCAGCGAGGCTTTCTCCATCGGGTGATCCGTCGCCCCAATACGAGTGGCACTGGCAATGTTGGAAAATTTTCCAATCTGCGCATTGGCAATATCGCTGTTTCGGTCGCAATAAGAGTAATCGCCAAAATGGCTATTGGCGACGCGGCTGCCTGCGCCAATCTCCACGTAGGAGCCAAAACTACTGTCGCTGATTTGGCAATCAGGGTGAAAGAACGGGGTGTTTGGGGATAGTCGCGCCACGCGGGTCACACTCCATAGTCTGCCTCAGCCGTTCCCTTAAGAGCGACTGAGGGCTTGCGTCTTTAGCTTCAAAAAGGCCTCAAGGCAGCAAAAAGGCCTTGCCATCGGCGCGGGCTCTGCGCTTTGTCTTACCGCCCTCTCCTTTGATCAATCGGCGGCGCAGCCAGCCCGAGAGCCAATCCATCATCATCACCATCAGGATGATCAAGACGATGTAGTAGGCCACCTCTTCCCAGTCTTTCTGGGTGATGATCGCCTGGGTCAACAACAGACCAATGCCGCCGCCGGTAATGGCCCCAATGATGGTGGCCGAGCGGGTGTTGGATTCAAGGAAATACAGCAGCTGGCTCAACAACACCGGGGTGATCTGCGGGATCACGCCAAACCGGTAGCGCTGCGCCGGTTTGGCCCCAGTCGAAGCCACGCCTTCGATCTGTTTCTCATCGACGTTTTCCAGCGCTTCCGAGAATATTTTGCCAAAGGTGCCGGTATCTGTCACCAGAATGGCCAGGGCACCGGTCAGGGGACCAGGGCCAAAGGCCCGCGCCAGCACAACCGTCCAGATCAGACTGTCGACGCCGCGCACAAAATCAAACACCCGGCGCATGGCAAAACGAATTGGCGCCAGCGGGGTAAAGTTACGCGCTGCAAGAAAGGCCAGCGGCAGGGCAATGATGCCAGCCCCGATGGTGCCGAGGAAGGCCATCAGCAGGGTTTCGGCAATGGCCCAGGCCACATCCTGATGGCGCCACATCTTGTTGGTCCAGAAGTCATTCAGGATGGCGCCGACCTCGCCCGTGGCTGCCCGGCTCAACAGTTCGCCAAGGCCAAGCCCATGATAGGGGCTGTCGAGGGTGAAGAAGAACAGCTCCCACCCGGCAAAGTAGCGAAACACCTCGGCGCGATTGCGGGTAACGGTGAGCCGCCCGGCCTCGGTTTTGATCGCCAGACGGTTCTTTGAGACGCTGATCCACTCTGGCACATCTCCGGCGGGCAGTTCGGCCTGAACCCCTTTGCTGCGGCTTGGCGTGGCCCGGACCAGACCATAACCCGGAATATCATATTCGATGCTTTCAGGGCCAAAGCGCACCTGATGTCCATCGTCGAGGTCAATCACGGTATCAGCTTGGGCGGTCTCAGCCAGGGTGACCCATTCCGGGCTTTGCCCGTCTGGATAGGCCCCTTTGCGTTCCCCCTCGATTGCAACCGAAACCGAGCCGTCGCGATTGTTGCGCGTCACATGGGTTTTGTAGCTATAGGTATCGCTCACCAGAGTCTGGGCGTTCTTCAGACTGGCGCGCTCCCACAGCCCGGCCATGTCAAAGGCCACAAAGACATAGGCCATATAGGCCAGCACCAGCGCCGGCAGGGCAAAGTTGAACAGCTTCTTTTTCCAGAACAGACGATCCATGTCCTGTTTCAGAATTGCGGGGCTCAGGTCGGCCTCAAGAATAGTCATGCCTTGGCTCCATTGATCAGGCGATCACGCATGCCGCTGGAGATCTGATCGACCAGGGTGATGGTGAGAAACAGCAAAAGGAAGATGGCGGCGGCTTCGTCGTAGCGCCCCTGGCCCCAGGACATGGCGTTCTTCAACTCGTAGCCAATGCCGCCGGCACCAACAAAGCCAAGGATGGCCGAGGCACGAATATTGATTTCAAACCGCAAGAGCGCATAGCTCACATAGTTTGGTCCCACCTGCGGGATCACCCCGAGCCACATGCGCTGTCCCCAGCTCGCCCCGACGGATTCCAGCCCTTCAACCGGCTTCAAGGAAGCGTTTTCATTAACCTCAGAGAACAGCTTGCCCAGAGCCCCGGCGGTATGAATGGCAATGGCAATCATCGCCGGCACCGGCCCGCCGCCGAGCAGGAAGATCAGCACCAGGGCGATAACGATTTCAGGGATGGCCCGGCAAATATCCATGATGCGGCGAAACAGCGGGATAAGCCGCGGCCAGGGCGCCATGCCGCGGGTGGACAAGAGCGACAACAGCGTGCCAAAGACCAGTCCCACCAGGGTAGATGCCGCAGCAATGTTCAAGGTCTCGATCAAGGCCGGGAAGAAACTGATCAAATGGCCAGGCAGTTCAGAGAGTTTTTCGCTGGCCTCGGCCAACACCTCGGCTGGGTAGTCAAAGACATGGGTGATGCCATCGAAAAACGAGCCTGCGTTGCGGGCATCAGCGGTGCGAAATCCCGCCATCATCAGGGCGACAAACACCACCAAGATTATGCCACCATAAAGACGCTTGCGTCGGGTCATCTCGCCATACTGAGCGCGAATTTCCGCGGTCGTGAGGGGCGCTGCGGTCAGTTCTGCCATCATTGCCGTCCTGATTATTCGTCTGCGTCATCGCGGCCCCGCGGGCCTGTCGATCACTGGAAAACGGGGTCCGGGCTATGCTGCCCGAACCCCGAGTAAGATCCGCGTGGAAGTCTTAGTTGGACTTCAGCTGGCGGGCTTCGATGATCGCCTGGTAGGCGTCATGGCCGATTGGCATAACGCCTTTGGCCTCACCGGAAAGAACACCATAGGCGCACTCTGGGTCCATCGCAGGCAGCGAAGCCATCAGGGCGGTGAACTTAACTTTGACGTCTTCTGGCAGGTCTTTGCGCAGAACGATTGGGCCTTCGGGGATTGGCTTGGACTGCCAGATCTGAACCAGCTCGTTCATGTCAACCAGGCCGGCATCCACAGCGCGACGCAGGGCGCCAGAGTTGTAGCCGTCTTCCCAGTTGCCCAGACCGTCAGCCCAGGTCACGCCGCCGTCAAAGTCGCCGTTGTTGACGCCAACGATGGTCTGCTCGTGACCGCCGGAGAATTTAACTTCGCCGAAGTAGTCGCCGGAGGTCATGGTGGAGCCAGTGATTTCGGGGATCTCGATTGAGGGGATCAGGAAGCCGGATGTCGAGTTAGGGTCGCCAAAGCCAAAGACCTTGCCCTGCATGTCTTCGAGCGAAGTGATGCCGCTGTCGGCGCGAGCAAAGCCAACTGAGTAGTAGCCGTAGCCACCGTCAACGTTGACTTTGACCAGGATAGGCTCAACCGCTTCTGGGTCGGACAGGTAGGTTTTTGCGTAGCCGGAAGCACCCAGCCATGCCATGTCGAGGGTGCCGCCCAGCAGCCCCTGGATAACGCCGTTGTAATCGGCAGGGGCGAACAGCTTGGTTTCAACACCCAGCAGCTCTTCGGTTTTGGCCCGCAGGCATTCGTTGTTGTTCAGACGGTCCTGAGCGTTTTCGCCGCCCAACAGGCCGATGCGGAACTGAGTGATTTCTTCGGCCATGACGGGTGTTGTCAGGGCAGTCGAGGCCAGAGCGGCCAGCAGCAGTTTTTTCATCTTTTTTCTCCGGTTAAGTGTTTCCCGTCCCCCCATCGGGTGCGGGTGATGAAAGTGGGTTGTTCGGGTGGATCAGGCCTCGGCCATCTCGGCGCGAATGGTCTGTTCCAGTGTTTCGATCTCGGTCGAGGTCGCCGCTTCCGAGAAGCTGGCATCGGCACCGTAGATTTCGCGGGCAACGCCGGTGGTCAGCTGTTCGGGCAGCCCGTCAAAGACGATGCGGCCATCGCGCATGCCAACAACCCGGTCGCAGTAGCGACGCGCGGTATCCAGGGTGTGCAGGTTGGCAATAACCGTGCGGCCATCTTCTTCGTGAATGCGACGCAGCGCTTCCATTACGGTCTGGGCATTCATCGGATCCAACGAGGCAATGGGTTCGTCCGCCAAAATGATCTTTGGGTCCTGCATCAGGGCGCGGGCAATGGCGACCCGCTGTTGCTGACCACCTGACAGGGCCTCTGCCCGTTTGGCGGCATGTTCAGCAATGCCCAGGCGATCCAGAATGTCGATCGCTGTGTGGATGTCCTCCATCGGGAACAGGTTGAACATGGTGGCAAAGGTGGAGCGACGGTTGAGTGTGCCATGCAGCACGTTGGAGACCACATCCATGCGCGGCACCAGATTGAACTGCTGAAAGATCATCGCGCATTCGGACTGCCAGGCGCGTTTGTCACTGCCGCGCAGGCCGGTGATTTCACGGCCTTCAAACATAATGCGGCCTTCGCTGGCATCGCTCAGACGGTTGACCATCCGCAGCAGGGTCGATTTGCCGGCACCTGACCGTCCGATCACCCCGATCATACAGGGTTTGTCGATGTCCAATGTCGCGGCATCCACCGCAGTCTTGTCACCAAAGCGTTTAGTCAGTTTCTCGATACGCAGCACAGTTCGTCCCCTTCGTTTCGGGGACTGACTAAGGCTGGCAATCAAACGATTTGTGTCAAGCGAATGAAGCTTTTGTAAAGCTCCTCCGCTTTTGCGAAGCAAACTGCCCCTGTGCAGGCGCGCAGCAAGGGAGTATATGGCGGCTGAACACTTCTCCTCTGCTCTTCCAAACAGGAACCCTTCCGATGTCCTTTGACCGCAAGATCAAGATTGCCCCTTCTATCCTCTCCGCCGATTTTGCAAATTTTGGCCAGGAGATTCAGGCCATCGAAGCCCAGGGCGCCGACTGGGTGCATGTGGATGTGATGGATGGCCATTTTGTGCCCAACCTGACCTTTGGCCCGCAGGCTGTAAAAGCCTTCCGCCCGCATGTAAAAACCGTGATGGATGTGCATCTGATGATCTCGCCGGTGGATGCCTATATCGACGCCTACGCCGATGCCGGCGCCGATGTGCTCACCGCTCATATCGAGGCAGGCCCCCATATCCACCGCACCCTTCAGGCCATCCGTGCAGCAGGCATGAAGGCCGGTGTTGCCCTCAATCCCGGCACCCCAGCCGAGGCCGTGGCCCATCTTCTGGATCTTACGGATCTGATCTGCGTGATGACGGTAAACCCCGGTTTTGGCGGGCAGAAATTCATCGATATGACCGGTAAGGTCCGTCGACTGCGGCAGATGATTGGCGACCGCCCCATTCATATTGAGATCGACGGCGGCGTTGACCCAAAGACAGCACCGCTGGTGGTCGAAGCTGGTGCGGATGTGCTGGTGGCAGGCTCTGCAGTCTTCAAAGGTGGATCCGTGTCCAACCCCGAGGTCTATGGCGAAAACATCCGTGGTATTCGCGCCGCAGCCGAGGGCCGCTGGGTTTAACCTGGGCCCTCCTGTCAGCGCATCCGCTCTTTAGGGAGGTTCCAGCCTCTCAAGAGTGTCTCCATCTCAAACGATCAGAGCGGGCCTTTGGGTCCGCTTTTTTCTTTGGACCGCGTCTTCTTTGCCAGCGCTGTTGGAGCCCACAGCTTCCGGTCGCGGGTCTGGCCTTGGCGCAACACGAAAACAAGACGCATCCGCTATTTGGATGAAACCCGCTCAAATTTTCAGGTTCTTTAACCGAATCAATTCAGTTTTATCCTGTGTTTTTGGTTTTGCAGGATTCGATCCACCCAGATCGGTTTTGCGGTTGGTACGTTGCCTGATGGTATCGTCAAGTGAATAGAAAGTTCGTTTGGTGAATAGAAACTCTCTCCTGGTCAAATTGGCGCTGCCAATCCCGCTGTTCCTCTGCCTGGGCCTATTGGTTGCCGGGCTGACCCTGCCCAGTTCGATGCGCGACAATGCCATCTCTGCCGCTTCAGAAGGCGCCAGCCTGACCGCCGGGCGCGTCAAGGCCATCCGAAGCTACTACACCAAATATGTCATTGGCGACGTCAAAGCCTCCTCCGATCTTTCCCCAGGCATCGACCACCAGACAGATCCCAGCGTTATCCCCCTGCCCGCTACCCTAGTGCATGAGATCAGCGATATGCTCTCAGAGGAAGACGTCGCACTGTCGCTCTACAGCGCCTATCCGTTTGAAAACCGGGCTGAGCGTACACTGGACCCATTCATGCAAGAGGCCTGGGAGGCCCTGTCAAAGGATCCCGAGGCCCGTTTTGAACGCACCGAAGTCATCGGTGGCATCACCTTCCTGCGCGTTGCGGTGGGGGACCAGATGAGCTCAGAGGTTTGCGTTGCCTGTCACAACTCCCACGCGGGATCACCCAAGACCGATTGGCAATTGGGCGATCTGCGCGGTGTGATCGAAGTACGCCGCAATATTGATGGCATCCTCACCGATACCCAGGCCCTGTCGCGCAATATCCTGCTGGCCCTTGGTGTCGCCGCTGCCTTCTTGCTCACCCTTTGTGTGTCGGTTGCCCGCTCGGTCACCCGGCCAATTGACCGTATCTGCAACGATATTGCAGCGGTTTCCGGCGGCGATCTCGACACCGAAGTTCAGGCCGCCGGCCGCAAGGATGAGATCGGCAAAATCGGCAAAGCCCTGGTTGGGTTGCAAAAAGACCTGCGCCAGGCCCGCGAGGGAGAAGAACGCCGCGCCGCTCTACAGCAAGAGCAGCACGACGTGGTCCAACACCTGAGCTCTGGCCTGGTGCGGCTGTCAAAGGGGGATTTCTCGCAACCCATCGAGGCTGAGTTTTCTGGCTCCCATGAAAAGCTGCGACAGAACTTCAACCAGACCATCGACACCCTCTCTGGCACCGTTTCACAGGTGATCGAAGCCTCGGATTCCATCGGCAATGGCGCCGCCGAAATCAGTCAAGCCTCGGATGATCTGTCGCATCGGACCGAAAGCCAGGCCGCCACACTAGAACAGACCGCCGCGGCTCTGGACCAGCTCACCGCCTCCGTGAAGGCTGCCGCCGATGGCGCTCGCAGCGTCGAACACACCATGGATGAGGCAAAGGAAGAGGCCCGCAGCAGTGGTGAAGTCGTCGCCAATGCGGTCTCTGCGATGACCGCGATTTCGGAATCTTCCAGCCACATCGGCCAGATCATCACCGTGATCGACGATATTGCCTTCCAAACCAACCTGTTGGCGCTGAACGCCGGGGTCGAGGCCGCCCGTGCCGGGGAAGCCGGACGTGGCTTTGCCGTGGTCGCTTCTGAGGTTCGCGCCCTTGCAGGGCGTTCCTCCGAGGCGGCGATGGAGATCAAAGCGCTGATTGGCACCAGCGCGGAACAGGTCGGCCGTGGAGTCGATCTGGTGGGCAAAGCAGGCCAGGCGCTGAATTCGATTGTTGGTCGGGTGAACGAAATCTCTGAACTGGTGTCTGACATCACCGAAGGCGCGGTTGAACAATCCACTGGCCTCGCAGAGATCAACATCGGTGTCACACAGCTGGATCAGGTGACTCAGCAAAACGCCGCAATGGTCGAAGAATCTACCGCCGCAGGCCATCTGCTCAAGGCCGATGCGGTCAAGCTCACCGAAGTGGTTTCTGGCTTTCAGATCCAGGGCGGCAGCACCAAGGTAGGATCTGTTCAGGCCAATAGCCCCGCCCCAGAAACCGTGCCAACCCAGGATTATCTGGAGTGGGATGACGAAGATCTGCCAGAGCAGCTCAACCCCATCGCGGCGGATGGTGAAAGCAAATGGCAGGACTTTTGAGCCCCGCACTTCCCAACCCTGAACTGACCCAAACCCAGCCTCAGTACTCTCTCCCGATCACCAGCTTGAGGCGGCTGCCCTTTTCCCAGGGCAGCCCTAATTCAA
The DNA here is from genome assembly GCF_039971195.1 of Pseudophaeobacter sp. Taxonomy (GTDB): domain Bacteria; phylum Pseudomonadota; class Alphaproteobacteria; order Rhodobacterales; family Rhodobacteraceae; genus Pseudophaeobacter. Next base: position 37,139 of record NZ_JBDWPJ010000010.1, on the reverse strand, counting down.
CTGCGCGGCAAACTGCTTCAATAATTTGTGCTTGAGGATTTTGCCTGTGGGGGCAGCGGGCAAGCCCTCGGTGAGGATAATCTGCGACGGACATTTATATCCGGCCAGTTGATCCCGCACAAAACTCATCAGCTCTGCCACCTCGGGCCTGTCAACTTCTGCCACCTGCACAAAGGCCAGCACCTCCTCGTCGCTGTTGGTACGCCGCCCTACCACGGCCGATTGAACCACCTGTGGATGGGCATTGAGCGCCGCCTCCACCTCGGGCGGGAAGACGTTGAAACCGCCGTGGATGATCAGTTCTTTTGAGCGGCCTTCGATATGCAGAAATCCCTGCGTGTCCAGCCGTCCCAGATCACCACTGCTGAGCCAGCCTTCGGCGTCCAGCACCCGCACGGTTTCTTCTGGGTTGCGGTAATAGCCCAGCATCACATTGGCCCCGCGGATCTGCACTTCGCCGATGCCATTGCCGCCACCGGTCACGCGCTCATCGATGCGCACCTCGACACCGGGCAGCGGTGGGCCGGCCGAAATATCAGGATCCCCGAGACGACTGTTCTTGGTGGCGCAGACGCCTGCGGTGGCTTCGGTCATGCCATAGCCGTTTTGCAGGGCCACGCCGTAAAACTCCTCGGCCCGGCGTTTCCAATCTGGGTCCAGTGGCGCCGCCCCGGACGACACATATTGCAACACCGGGCTGTTGAGCCGTTCCAGCCCCTGTTCCTTGGCAAATTGCATCACCAGGGCATGCATCTGCGGCACTGCCGCCAGCCGGGTCACCCCACGTCTGAGGGCCGCGTATAGCTTGGCAGCTGAGAAGCGCGCCTCCAGCCAGACTTCGGCCCCGGCATGCAGCGCTGCCGTCATCACCGAGGCCAGCCCAAAGACATGGGTCATTGGCAGCACACCGTAAATCACATCGCCCGGCTCCATATCGCGCAGTTCCGCCGAAGCCCGACCGCCAAACAAAAGGTTGCCATGAGTCAGCATCACCCCCTTGGGCGCGCCGGTGGTGCCGGTGGTATAGAGCAACACTGCCACTTCTTTTGGTGCATCGCCCGAGCTTGGGGAGGGCCGGGCCATATGCATCGCCCCAAACGAACCTGTGATGGGGATGGCAGCGAGACGGGTGGCATGGGCCTGTGCACCCCCTGCAAGTTGAGTGGAAATCAGCACCACAGCGGGGCGGGCGTGCTCCAGAATTCTGTCGACTTCGCTGGCGCTCATCCGGGCATTCACCGGTACGGCAACCGCGCCGCATTGCGAAGTGGCCATCAGGGCCGCCACAACGGCGCAGCAGTTTTCAGCCAGCACCATCACCCTGTCCCCCGGCACCACCCCCGCCTGCGCGATCAGTTGGGCCAGTTCCACTGAGGCAGCAGCCAGATCGCAATAGGTCCAACTGGTGCCCAAACTGTCAGAGAAGGCCGAGGCCTCGGGACGCGCAGCCAGCTGCGCCGCCAATAGATCATGCCATTGCTTCATCTCTGCATCTCCTTGACCTGCCTGTCGTCTTCCCCAGCGTCGTCATGGCGTCGTGTTAATCGCTCTCAAAAGAGGGGGCTCTTTTTTCCAAAAAAGCGGCGATGCCCTCGCCCGCCTCTGCCCCACCAGCCGCCTGCGCCATGGCGTTACGCTCCCGATCGAGCTGGTCTACCTCTCGCGTCTCATAGGCCTCGGCCATCATTTGGCGGATGACACGTTGGGCTTCGGGCGGGCCCTTGGCAAGACGATCTGCCAGCGCCTGCGCCGCAGTCAGCACTTTTTCCCCCGGCACCACCAGGTTCACCGCCCCCTGCGCTTCCATCCGTTCAGCGGTGACAGGCCGTGCCAACAGGCACATTTCCATCGCCAAAGGGCGCGGCAAGATGCGGGCCAGTGATGAGGTCAGCCCGCCATCCGGCACCAGCCCGGCTTTGACATAGGCAGCGGTGAATTTGGCACCTGTCTCTGCAACAATGAGATCTGCCGCCAAGGCCAGCGACAGGCCCGCACCTGCGGCGCCACCCTCGACGGCAGCAATCACCGGCACCGGGGCAGCGCGAAGCCCCCGGATCACCCCATGCAGCTCGTCGACTTTGCCGCGTCGCTGTTCTTCGCTCAGCTCGCGCCGTTCGATCAGAACGTTGAGATCACCACCCGCGCAGAAAAACCCGCCCTCAGAGGTCAGCAAAATAGCGCGAATGCGGGGTTCCTGTGCCAGTGCCACGGCGTCATTGATTGCTACGTACAGATCCGGCGACAAAGCCCCCCGGCGCGTGCCGTTCATGTTCACTACAACGGCGCGGTCGCCCTGATCTTCCAAACGCGCAAGAGCTGTCATTTTTTGATCCTTTTGAAAACGCCCGTGGCCGTGGCCAAAAGCCGCCCATCATCGTCGTGCAGCTCGCCAAAGACATGGGCAATGGAGGCCCCACCACCGGTGACACGCGCAGTGCCCGTTATCCGCCCGCCCCGCGCCGCTGCCACATAGGAGAGCGTCAGCGACACGGTGACCAATGCAGCATGGTTTTCCGGGTCAAAAAACTGCGAGGCCGTATTGCCGCAGACCACATCCAGAACCGTCGCCACCATGCCGCCGTGCAGAATGCCGTGACGGTTCAAATGTGGCGGTTCAAGATCCAAGGTCACCCGGCAAGACCCATCCCGCCGGTCGATGGTGGTTTTGTAACCCACCAGCTGCTGAACACCCGGATCTTCGATCTGAAAGGTCTGGGCGGGCTGCGAAGAGCCCGCCGCAAAGGTTTCAACCTCAGGCGATCCGCCTTCAGGCGGCACTTTGGTCAAGGAAACGCTCCAGCTGGGTATCGGTATCGCCAAAACGGTGATCCGCCATCACGATCCGTTTGGCGATATGGGCCAGCTCATATTCCTCGGTCATGGCGATGCCGCCATGCAGCTGGATGCTTTCTTCTGCCACCAGTCGGCCCGCGCGACCAATCAGGTTACGCGCGGCAGAGATATGCAAAGCCTGCTCCGTTGGTGACGCGTCCAGATGACCTGCAGCATTGATCACCGCCGAGCGTGCCTGCTCCAGCTCGATCAACAGGGTTGCCATCCGATGCTGCAACGCTTGGAAGCTGCCAATGGGTCGCCCAAACTGTTGCCGCGTCAGCAGGTATTCCCGCGTCAGTTCCGTTGCCGCCTCCATGGCCCCCAGGGTTTCAGCCGCCAGGGCAACCTCGGCCCGAGTGATGGCGCGTTTCAGCGCCGGATAGGCAGCCCCCGCTGCCCCTAGGCGATCAGCTTGCGTCAGGCGCAGTGTTTCGAGGTCAACCTCAGCCGCTCGACCACCGGCCAGCAGACCATAGCCACGCAGGGTCACACCTGCGCTGTCGCGCGGCACCAGGAACAGCGAAATGCCATCTTCATCGCCCGCCGCGCCGCTTTCGCGCGCCGAGATGATCAGAAAATCCGCGGCTTCCGCATTGACGGCCACGGCCTTGCGACCCGACAAAAGGATGCTATCGCCCTCAACCGTGGCGGTGGTTTCCACCTGCGTCAGGTCATAGCGGCTATTGGGTTCACCATGCGCCAGGGCCAGGTGCAGTTCGCCACCGATCACCTGCTCTACCAGCGCCTTTTGCGCATCGGAGCCCAGAGCAGCAATCAGCCCACCGCCCAGAATGGCTGTGTCTAGTAGCGGCTCTACTGCACCAGCACGACCCAGCTCTTCAAAAACGGTAGTGAGGTCAAAACCTTCCCCGGCAAAGCCGCCGTCCTCTTCGCTAAACAGCGCGCCGATCACGCCCAGTTCTGCCAGCTTGCCCCAGATCTCTGCGTCAAAGCCTAAGGTGTTGTCCGCATTTCCTAGCCGGGTGCTGGCCCGCAGCGCGTCCTGGTTGTCGCGCAGGAACCGGCGCAGGGAATCCTGCAGCATTTGGCGTTCTTCGGTCAGCTCAAAATTCATGCCCCACCTCCCAGTTTGACTTTGGCAATGATGTTCTTCTGGATCTCGTTGGAGCCGCCAAAGATCGACAGCTTGCGATAGTTGAAATACTGCGGCGCCGCGGCCGCTGCGCCTTCGGGGCCCATATCAGGCTCATTGCCGCCTTCCAGCGCCTCCGAGACAAAGGGCATGGCATAGGCTCCCGCAGCACGGCGGGCCAGATCGTTGATCTCCTGGCGAATTTCTGTGCCCTTCACCTTCAGCATCGAGCTCTCGACTCCCGGCGCCTGACCAGAGGCCGCACGCGAGATGATGCGCAGGTTGGTGGTGGACATGGCCATCAGGTCGATTTCAGCCCGCGCCACGCGGGCGGCAAAATGGCTGTTCTCGATCAAGGGACGGCCCCGGTGCATCTGGCTGCGGGCCATGCGTTTCACCGCTTCCAGGCCCGCCTGGCTAAAGCCAACCCCGGCGATATTGGTCCGCTCGTGGGTGAGCAGGTATTTGGCGTAGGTCCAGCCTTTGTTTTCCTCGCCCACCAGGTTTTCCACCGGCACTTTTACATCGGTGAACCAGACTTCGTTCACCTCATGGGTGCCATCTAACAGAATGATCGGGCGCACTTCGATGCCTGGCGTGTCCATGTCGATCAGCAGAAAGGAAATACCGGATTGCTGTTTGGCCTCCGGGTCGGTGCGCACCAGGCAAAAGATCCAGTTGGCGTATTGCCCAAGGGTGGTCCAGGTCTTTTGACCATTGACCACATAGTGATCCCCCTCCCGCACGGCGCGGGTCTTTAGGCTCGCCAGATCCGACCCGGCACCGGGCTCGGAATAGCCCTGGCACCACCAGTCTTCGCCGGACAGAATGCGGGGCAGATAGTGGTCCTGCTGTTGCTTAGAGCCGAATTTCTGCAGCACAGGTGCCAGCATCGACAGGCCAAAGGGCACAATGCGCGGAGCATTGGCGCGGCAGCATTCTTCTTCAAAGATATGGCGCTGCACTGCATTCCATTCGCAGCCGCCAAACTCCTTGGGCCAGTTTGGTGCCAGCCAGCCCTGTTCGTTCAGGATGGCATGCCACTGGTCATGCCCCTCCTTGCCCAGCTCGCGCCCGACACGAATGGCATCGGACATTTCCTTGGGCAGTTTCTGCGCCAGGAATTCGCGCACTTCGGCACGAAAGGCCTGTTCTTCAACAGAGTAATTCAGATCCATTTTGGTGCTTCCTCCCCGAAAGCCGCCCCCCGGCCTCACAGGCCGGGGCGCGCCCATGCGACCCTCGATGGGTCGTTTGGGCGCTCCCTCGTTTTATAATAATCTCAGCTTAGTAGATCTCGAACAGGCCTGCGGCCCCCATGCCGCCACCGATACACATGGTGACAACGCCGAGCTTGGCGCCACGGCGTTTGCCTTCGCGCAGGATATGGCCGGTCATCCGGGCGCCGGTCATGCCAAAGGGGTGACCAATGGCAATGGAGCCGCCGTTGACGTTGCACTTCTCATCATCAATGCCGAGCCGATCCCGGCTATAAAGCGCCTGGCTGGCAAAGGCTTCGTTCAACTCCCAGATGTCGATGTCATCCACGGTCAGGCCATGGCGTTGCAACAGGCGAGGCACCGCAAAGACCGGACCAATGCCCATCTCATCCGGCTCACAGCCCGCAACGCAGAAGCCTTTGAAGGCGCCCATGGCCTCGATGCCGCGCTGTTCGGCCTCTTTGCTGTCCATCAGCACCACCGCCGCGGCCCCGTCCGAGAGCTGGCTGGCATTGCCCGCAGTGATGAAATTGCCGTCACCGCGCACCGGCGCCAGACCGGACAGACCTTCGATTGTGGTCGTCGGGCGGTTGCATTCATCGCGGTCCACCACAGCCTCAACCTTGCTGATCTCGCCGGTTTCCTTGTCTTTCACCGCCATGGTGGTGGTCATCGGCACGATTTCGTCGTCAAAGATGCCATTGGCCTGGGCCGCGGCAATGCGCTGCTGGCTCCGCAGCCCATAGGCATCCTGATCCTCGCGGCTGATACCATAGCGATCCGCGACAATATCAGCGGTTTCGATCATGGTCATATAAATCGCCGGCTTGTTTGCCAGAATCCAAGGATCCGCCGCCGGGCGCATCTTGGATTGCACCATCGAGATGCTCTCAACACCGCCGGCCACCATGGGGCCAGAGCCACCTTCGGTGATCGACTGCGCTGCCAGGGCGATGCTCTGCAGCCCCGACGAACAAAAGCGGTTTACGGTCATGCCGGATGCTGTGACCGGCAAACCGGCGCGAATGGCGATCTGACGTCCGATGTTGCCACCGGTTTCACCCTCGGGCAGACCGCAACCGATGATGCAATCTTCGATCTCATCGCCGGTGAGGCCAGCGCGGGCCACTGCGGCTTCGACCGCATGCCCCCCCATCGAGGCGCCATGGGTCATGTTGAAAGAACCCCGGAAGGATTTGGCCAGCCCGGTGCGGGCGGCAGAGACAATAACGGCCTGTTTCATCAGCTGTTTTCCTTGTTGAGATCATCAAATGTGCGGCCCTCGGCCGCCAGTTTCTCGAGCAGTGGTGCGGGCTGCCAGAAGTAGTCGTCTTCCTCTGCACCGGATTTGATGGTGGCCAAAACCTTGTCCAAACCTTCGATATCCGCCCATTTCAGCGGCCCGCCGCGATAGCGCGGGAAGCCATAGCCAAAGAGCAGCGTCATATCGACATCCAAGGGACGGCGGGCAATGCCTTCGCCCACCACCTTGGCGGCCTCATTCACCATCGCCGCCATATAGCGGGTGATAATTTCCTCATCGGTGAAGTCACGCGGGATGATGCCCTTTTCAGCCCGTTCAGCCGCGATCAGATCAGTGACTTCCGGATTTGGCGTGCCGCCGCGTTTGCCCGCCTCATAGACATAGTAGCCCTTGCCTGTTTTCTGGCCAAAGTTCCCTGCCTCGCACATCTTGTCGACATAAGAACTGTCGCGTTCGCGCGGATCCATGCCCTCGGCCCTTTTGCGTTTGCGCATGGCCCAGCCAATATCCAACCCCGCCAGATCGGCAACCGCAAAGGGCCCCATGGCAAAGCCAAAATCGGTCAATGCCTTGTCGATCTGATAGGGCGAAGCCCCATCGAGGATCATATGATCCGCCGCCTTGCGATAGGTCGACAGAATGCGGTTGCCAATAAAGCCATCACAAACGCCAGCCCGGACCGAAGTTTTTTTCAACCGCTGTCCCAGGGCAAAGCCGGTCGCCACCACATCCAGCGCGGTCTTGTCGGCGACGACAATTTCCAGCAGTTTCATCACATGGGCGGGTGAGAAGAAATGTAGGCCAATGACATCCTCGGGCCGCGAGGTGCAGGCAGCAATCTCATTCACATCCAGATAGGAGGTATTGGAGGCCAGAATAGCGCCCTTCTTGCAGACCTCGTCCAGCTTGCCAAAGACCACTTTCTTGACACTCATCTCCTCAAAGACAGCCTCGATCACCAGATCCACATCGCTGAGCGCCGCGTAATCCGTGGAGAGGGTCAGGATCTCTTCGGTGAGCTGGGTGAACTGCGCCTCGGTGATTTTGCCCCGCTTCAAAGCGCCTTGCAGATTGCCTGCAATCCGGCCCTTTGCAGCTTCGGCGGCCTCATCGCTCATTTCCAGCATCACCACCGGCAGGCCAGACAGCAGCGCCGCCGTGGCAATGCCCGCCCCCATGGTGCCACCACCGATCACGCCAATCGACGCCAGCGCACGCGGAGCTACACCTTTGAGTTCAGGCAGCTTGCTTACAGCCCGCTCCGAGAAAAAGGCATGGATCAGCCCTTTTCGCTGATCCGAGTTCATCAACTCCATGAAGAGTTCGCGCTCGCGCTTCAGACCCTCTTCCAGGCTCGGGGCTTCAGCTGCCGCTTGAACTGCACGCACACAGGTCGCCGCGGACAGCTGTCCGCGTCCCTTTTTCAAAGTCGCGGCATAGACCGCATCGAAATCAATGGCTTGAGGCGCGGGCATTTCCCCCACGGCACGACGAGACGCGCCTTGATCCAAAAGTTCCTGCGCATAGGCGAGGCCAATCTCGCGCGGTTCACCCTCAGCGACCTTATCAATGATACCCGCTTCCAGCGCCTCTTTGGCCCCAACCTGGCGCCCAGAGGTGATCATCTCCAGTGCCTTTTCGGTCCCTGCCACACGCGGCAGGCGCTGGGTGCCGCCAGCCCCAGGCAATATACCGAGGTGCACTTCGGGAAGGCCGATCTTGGCGCTTGGAACCGCGATGCGGTAATGCGACGACAGCGCCACCTCCAAACCACCGCCCAGGGCCGTACCGTGCAGGGCCGAGACAACAATCAGCGGCGAGGCCTCAATGCGGTTACACAGATCGGGCAAAAAGATGCCCTTTGGCGCCTGGCCGAATTCCTTGATGTCGGCCCCAGCAAAATAGGTGCGGCCATCACCGTAGATCAGCACCGCCTTGGCACCCTCTTTTTCGGCGCGCTCGACCCCGGCCAAAAGACCTTCGCGAATATCAAAACCCAGCGCATTCACTGGCGGGTTCTGCGCCTTCAGAACGGCGATATCTCCAACACGTTCATAAGCGATGGCATCTGTCATTTGAATTCCCTCTTTCCCGTCTGGCCCACCCCCGAGTCTGCACCCGGCGCTGCCATTCTCCCATGTCAATTTCAGCATAGGCCCCGCTGCAGCGCCAAGCCCCTGCCGACTGCGCAGCGCCAAAACCTCGCGTCACAGCTCCGGCCTGGATCAGAACCACTTGGCAGCGGCACATGTCAGACCAAAAATTCCATCATGCGGAACGTGGTTCCACTGAATTGGGGGCACCCTAGGCAAGAGCCCCCCGGTGATCAAGCAATAAACGCGCACGACCCTGAGTCATTGCTGCATTGCAGAGAGACCGGGCGCCAAAACACAAAAGGGCATCTGCAGGTGCAAATGCCCTCAAGCCGAAGCTCCTCTCTCTCAGAATTAGAGCGTCTTGCGGATCACGCCACCGGCCACCCAGCCATCAAAGATCTCCAGCACCTTGGTGCAGAAATCCGCGTCATTGATATGGCAGTCCAGCTCGCTCAAGGCGACATTTGACGGAGAGGCGCTGCGTATCTCATCGCAAAAGGCCGCCAGCCCCTCGGCATCATGCAAATCACCACCAGGACGGTCCCATTCATTGCATCCCTGCCCTGGCAACAGGAACGCAACTGGCGCCTGCGCCTCGGCCAGTTTACTGCACAGGCCACGCGCCACCACGCGGCGTTCCTCTGGCTCCAGAACGGCGGAGGACAGCAATCGGTTGTGGGCATGGGTTGGACGGCCCTCCAGCTGCTTTGGCACCCCCTGCCAGCCGACAAAATCCACCAAATCATAACAACCCGGCGCCACCAGCTGCGGCGTCTTGCTGCGCCCGGCATTGGTCATCCGGTCCGCACCAGCGGACAACCCACCAAACAAATGGTTCGACACTTCCTGAGGAGCAAAATCCAGCACCGCCGCAAAGGCGCCCTCTCCCGCCAGGCTCTCAAAGGCGCGCCCGCCCATGCCGGTGGCATGAAACACCGCGACCTCAAAACCGCGCTCCTCCAAGGCCGGTTTCAGCGTCACCATATAACGCAGGACCGTTTTGCCAAAAGAGGTCATGCCAATCAAAGGCCGCTCCCGGCGAGGTGCCTCAACAGCGCGGGCCGCGCCCAAAACCGCCCCGGCAGCCTGGCTGAGCGAGGCCTTGCAGATCGAGTTTAAACCATAAAGCCCACCGGCCCAAAGGATCATCTGCACATCCGCCGGGATGCGTTCCGGCGGCATCAGCGGTGAAAAGGCCACGGTGGAGACCACATATTTTGGCACCCCAACCGGCAGCGCCGCGCACAGATCCAGCGCCAGATCGGTGCCCATGGAGCCACCCAGCACAATCACCCCATCAATACGCCCCGCGCGGTACAGCTCTAGCGCCTGGGCAGCGGCCCCGGCCCCCATGATCTGCATCGCAGTGTTTTCATCGCCAGAGGCAATCGCCGCCTCGATCGAAGATCCACCGGCCTCGGCCACCTGATGTTTGCTCACATCCGTCGGTCGGCTTGGCTCTCCCAACACGCTCACATCCATCGACAAAACCCGGCCACCCTGTCCGTGGATAACTTCTGCCAGATAGTGTAGCTCGTCGTCCTTGGTATCATAGGTCCCCGCGACCAATATTGCCTTTGCCACAGTCATAGCCTTCTCCCCCAGCGGTGGCCTATTGCACTCCCGCCATCATCTTTCCCAAAATATTCCCGCCGGAGGCCACAGGTTTTGCCCTGCAAAACCTGTTTCACAACTGAATCCAGGCGGTTTTGAGATCCACATATTTGTCCAAGGCATGCAGGGATTTGTCATGGCCATTGCCGGATTGCCCAACCCCGCCCAAGGGAACCGTATTGTCCGCCCCGCCATAGGTGTTCACATGCACCACCCCAGCACGAATGCCCGCCACCATGCGATGCGCCCGCGACAGATCCGCAGTCCAAACCCCGGCCGCCAGGCCAAAATCAGTGGCATTCGCCAGGCTCAAGGCCTCAGCCTCCGTATCAAACTTGGTCACAGACAGGACCGGCCCAAAGACCTCGCGCTGGAACAGGGCGTGATCCCGCGCCACATGGGTCACAATCGTCGGCGCCATGTAGCTGCCGCCAGTCTCTTCCAGAATTCGCGCCCCACCGGTCACGACCTGGCCACCCTCGGCGCGGGCCATATCCATGAACGACAGATTGCGCCGCAGCTGATCCTCGGAGTTCACCGCGCCAATCTGGCTGTTCAGATCCAAGGGATCCCCCACCCGCAGCGCCTCGGCCTCGGCCTTCAGCAAGGCCACAAATTCATCATGCACCGAGGCTTCGACCAATAGCCGCGAGCCCGCGACACAGACTTGACCGGAGTTGCGGAAAATCCCCATGGCCGAGACCTTGGCTGCCTTGGCCAAATCTGGTGCGTCGGCAAAAACGATATTGGGAGATTTCCCCCCCAGTTCCAGATAGCAGCGCTTCAGATTGGAGCGCGCCGAGGCCTCAAGGAGTTTGCGGCCGGTTGCACCGGATCCCGTAAAGGTGAGCACATCCACCCCCATGGAATTGGCCAGCGCCGCACCGGCTTCGGCGCCCGATCCCGTCACCACATTGAACACCCCGTCCGGCAAACCGCATTCGACGCAGATCTCGGCCAGCCGCAGAAGTGTCAGCGAGGCGGTTTCCGCAGGTTTGAGCACCACGGAATTGCCCATGGCCAGCGCTGGCGCCAGTTTCCAGGCTCCGATCATCAGGGGGAAATTCCACGGCACGATGGCGCCGACAACGCCAACCGGTGCCCGGTGCACCAATCCCAGGACATCCCCCTGAGTTGGCGCCACTTCACCTGCGACCTTGTCCAAGGCTTCGGCGTAATAGCGGAAAGTTCCGGCGGCTGAGCCTGGCTCTGCCTTCAACGCCATGTTGAACTCAGTCCCATTGTCGCGCACGCCCATAACCGCCAGCTCTACCGCCTCGGCTTCGATACGCTCGGCAATGCGGTAGAGCACCTTTTTACGTGCGGCGGGGGACTGCCCCGCCCAGCGGCGATCGTCAAAGGCCCGCCGCGCCGAAGCGACAGCGCCTTCGACATCTGTTGCTGAGGCCCCTTCAAGCGTGGTCAGAACAGCCCCCTCAATCGGCGAAGTAACTTCGAGTGGCGTCCCCGAACCTCTTTGCCACGATCCTTCAAGAAAGAGTTTTTGCGGCGCGACATCAGCTTTCCGAAGCTGGTTGATGCGGTCTTGTTCTGCCATTCGGCCTCCTTCAGCTCTTTGCGATCGCGCCAGACGCGCAGGATATGACTCGCAAGAACCAAGATGATGATAGTGAAAAGAATGAACGATATCGGTCGGTCGATGAAATCCAACGGCTCTTTGACACGTGCCATGCCAGACCGCAGCTTGACCTCCATGATGCCGCCCAGAACCATGCCAAGGATGATCGGCACCGCCGGCAGGGACAGGCGTTTGAGCACAAAACCAAAGAGCCCAAAGCCAGCCGCCATCAGGCAATCCGTGGCGGAATTGCGCAGCGAATAGACGCCAACAAAGCTGAGCGTCAGGATACAGACGCCGAGGAAGCGGTTGGGGATCTTCACCACCTGCACCAGCGCCCGGGTGGCAAAAAGCAAGAACCCCAGCACCAATACATTGAGGATCAGCAGCGCCAGATAGAGCGCAACGACAAAATCCATGTCGTTTTGAAACAGCCCCGGTCCCGGCACAACGTTGTGCACATAAAACACGCTGAGCATCATCGCGGTTAGCGCCTCTCCGGGAATGCCCAGCGCCAAAAGCGGCACCATCGCAGCAGCAGGCACCGCGTTATTGGCGGTCTCAGCAGCAATCAGCCCCTCGGAAGAGCCCTTGCCAAAATCCTGCGGTCGTTTGGAAGATTTCTGGGCATAGGTATATGACATGAACTGAGCAGTGAATTCCCCCACGCCCGGGATCATCCCCATCAAAACGCCAAAACTGGCCGATACGGCGGTGACACGCGGATGACGGGCCAGTTCGCGCAGCCCCTGAAACATGCCGCCACGCAGTTTGGTTACATGGACCTTTTCATCCTCATCCATCAGCAGCACAAAGGCCTGACTAAGGGCAAAGAGCCCCAGGACAACCACGATGAGGTTGACCCCACCGCCAAGGAAATCCTGTTCAAAAGTGTAGCGCTGGGTGTATTTCACCGGCTCCATGCCGATGGTGTTGAGAAAAATCCCCAGACAGGCCAGCGCCCCCGCAATCAAAGCCTGACCACGATGGGCCACCACCACCAGGATCAGCCCCAGGAGCGCCGCCAAAAAGATCTCGCGGCTGCCAAACATCGGCGCCACCTTGGCCAGCACCGGGGCAAACAGGATCAGGCAGACAACGGAAAACACCCCGCCAAAAAAGCTGGCGGAATAGGCAAGGCTGAGGGCTCGCCGCGGCTCGCCGCGCGCGGTCATTGGATAGCCATCATAGGTGGTCAGCGCGTTGACTGCTGTGCCGGGTGTGTTGATCAGGATCGCGGGAATGGCGCCGCCATACATAGAAGATCCGTAAATGCCCAACAGAACGGTAAGCCCAACGATGGGATCCATCGAGAAAGTCGCAGGAAGAAGGATCGCGATTGCCACTGCCGGGCCGACGCCAGGGATAGCGCCGATCAGCACGCCACCAACCGAGCCTGCAAGCAGCGCCAGAGCCACATCCCAGCGCATCAGGATTTCAACTGCAGAGAGGATAAGATCCATCAAAAACCCCGAGGCCTAGAAGTAGAGAATGAAGAAGTTGCGCAGGGATCCCGGCAGATATTCATAGAGCAGGGCTCCGGGAATGCGCACCGCCAGAACACCTTTGAACAGCACCACAACCGTGAGGGCGAAACAGAGGCAGATGCCCATCATGAGCCGGCTGCGATAGCCCATACGCCGCGCCAGCAGCGGCACAAAGACCAGGGTCACGGGCAGATAGCCAAGGATCGGCACCAGAAACACATAGCCCATGAACCAAAGCGCATATTCCGCGCTACGGCCCCATTGACGTGCTTCCCAAAGATCATAGCGCGAGGCGCGCCGCCAGGGCAGTTTGTAGAAATGAAGCCCGCCAAGCAGCACCATACCGCCAAGGCTGACCGCAGGCCAAAACCGCGGCTGTGCAAAGAGCTTGGTCTTTTTCACCCAAGCGGTCTGTTCGCCAATCAGCGCCAAAAGCAGCACCGAGAGGGTCAGAAAGACCAGGGCAAAAATCAGCTGTCCGCGCCGGGGGCCTACAAAGCGGCGTTCTCTTTCGGTGGTCATAGGGGATCTTTTTCGCGCAAATCAGGAACCGGGGTCAAGGCTGGCCCCGGCAAGGGAGAAGGAGAGGGCTACTCCAGGATCGAGCCGATTTTTGCCATGGTGGCAATATCGGTTGCCACGCGGGCGGCACTGTCAGGCGCGTTTTGCCAATAGACCAGCGCACCGGTTTCAGCGGCCACGGCCTGGGCACGTTCGCTCATCATGGTTTTCTGCGCAACGGCGATGATCTTCTCGCGCACATCCTGGGGCGTGTCCTTGCTGACAAACAGACCATTCCACAGAGCGATATTCAGGCTCGCATCCAGCTCGCCGATGGCCGGGGCATCTGGGACCAGCGGAATACGCTCATCAGTGATCGAGACCAGAACCTTGACTTGATCGAGGCAGGGCAGGATCAATTGCAGGGTGGTGTTGATCACATCCGCATCGCCCGAGGCCAGGGTGTTGCAGTCCAGCGCATCAAAGGCGGCATCAGACCCCCATTCAAAACCAGCATTCTTGGCAAAGGCCTTGGTCACTTGGGTAGGGGTCAGCACATCGCCAAAATGGCCCAGGGCCACGTCGTTTTCCTTGGCGTGCGCCGCCAGCTCTTCCATGCTGGAATAGGGCGCATCTGCCGAAGTGGCGATGACAAAGGGATAGGTGAGGAAGATCCCCAGCGGATCAAACTTCTCAGGTGTCAGCGGCGGGATATCGATCTGGTGACCCATGACCGGCACGCCAATCACAAAAGAGCCAATTGTGTAGCCATCCGCCGGGGCATTGGCGACTTCGATTGCGCCGGGGAATGGCCCGCCGCCACCGCCCGGCTTGTTCACAACTGCCGCCGCAACGCCATATTCGGCCTGGAAATCATCCGCAATCATCCGCGTCAGCACATCCTCCAGATCACCGGGAGGCCAGGGTACGATAAAGCTCACAGGTTTTTCCGGATATTCAGCCTGCGCAGCAACAGCGCTGAGGCCAAGAGCCGCCACAGCTGCGGCGCCTTTTACGAGATGGGTCAGTTTCATTTCAGTCTCCCGGTTGATGCTGAGGTTTCAGCGGCGCTGGTTCATTATTTGAACCATTGGTTTGAATTTAGATTGACAGGCCGCCCGCTTATCTGTCAACAAAATATCATCTCGGGTGTTTGTTTTTCCGAACTCACGCCCCTCATCTGGCCAAAACGGAGCGCGCACCGGCACATGGGAACTGTAAGCAAAGCCCTTTCATTGTTAAGCTTTTTTGCCCCCGACCGGACCGAAATAGGCCTGAGCGACCTCACCCGGCTGTCGGGGATGAACAAGGCAACGGTCTATCGCCTGATGGGCGAACTGCAAGAATCAGGCTTTGTCGAACAGGGTGAAAATGATCGTGCCTATCGGCTTGGCCCGCAGGTTTTGCACCTGGCGGCCCTGCGCGAGGCCTCGACGCCCATCCTCTCCGTGTCGCGCCGCATCCTGCGCGAGCTAAGCGAAGAAACCGGGGAAACCACCCATGTCTCTTTGGGGCATGAGACCTGGGTGCAAACCCTCAGCCATGCCTATTCGCCGCGCCACGCGACCAAGGTCACCATGGATGATGCGCAGACCGTAACCTACCACGCCACCAGCTCCGGCCTGGCGATCCTCGCCTATGCCGATCCCGCGTTTGTCGAACAGGTGTTATCGCACCCCCTGAAAATGCACACCAGCAAGACGCTGGTGGACCCGGACGAAGTTCGTGCGAAGCTGGCGCAGATCCGCGAGACTGGGCTGTCTGATACGCTGGGCAGTTTTGAGCTGGAGGTGCATTCACATGCGGTGCCGATCTTTGGCGCCGACCACAAAGCCCTTGGCGCCCTTGCCGTTGCCGCACCCGCCTCGCGCATGTCCCCAGATCAGAAAAAAACCATTCAGGCTGCCCTGCGTCGCGCTGGTGCCGCCCTGACCCATCGCATTGGCGGCAGCCCGCCAGCGGATTACCCGCAGGATACTGCCCGATGATCCAGTTTGTTTCCCTTCAAGATACCCCGGTCCTCTCCGGACCTGATCAGGAGTTCCCTCGATGAAAGATTCCAATTTCCTCAAAGAACACAACGCCAAATCGCTCTGGCATCCGATGGCCCATCCCGCCGACAGCCAGGCCAATCCGCCCGCCATCATCACCGGCGCCTCAGGCGTGCGGATCAAGGATATCGACGGCCACGAGGTGATTGATGCCGTGGGAGGACTGTGGAACGTCAACCTCGGCTTCTCTTGCCAGCCGATCAAGGATGCCATTGCCGCACAGTTGGACGTGCTGCCCTATTACTCCACCTTTCGCGGCACCTCCAATGATCAGGTGATCCAACTGGCCGAAGTCCTCCGCGAGTTTTTTGCTCCCGATGGGCTGACCCGAGCCTTCTTCACTTCGGGCGGATCGGATTCGGTGGAAACCGCCCTGCGGCTGGCGCGGCAGTGTCACAAGATCCGCGGCGAGGCCGGCCGCACCAAATTCCTTAGCCTGAAAAAGGGCTATCATGGCACCCATATGGGCGGCGCATCGGTAAACGGCAATGCCAATTTCCGCACCCAATACGAGCCGCTCCTGCCTGGCTGCCACCACATTCCCGCGCCCTATACCTATCGCAATCCGTTCAATGAGAGCGATCCTGAAAAACTGGCGCAGCTCTGCCTGCAGGCCCTGGAGGATGAGATTGCCTTTCAAGGGGCTGGAACCATTGCCGCCTTTATCATGGAGCCTATCTTGGGTGCCGGTGGGGTGATCCCCCCGCATGAGAGCTTTATGTCAGGTGTGCGCGAGATCTGCACCAAACACGGCATCCTGCTGATCGCGGATGAGGTGATCACCGCCTTTGGCCGCACTGGATCCTGGTCCGGGTCGCGGCACTGGGGGGTGCAGCCCGATTTCATGTGTACCGCCAAGGCGATCACCAATGGTTACTTCCCCTTTGGCGCGGTGATGATTGCCGAGGCAGTGGCAGAGGTGTTTGAGCAGGATGCGACCGGGCGGGCTGCGATTGGCCATGGCTATACCTATTCCGGCCATCCCGTCGGCGCCGCCGCAGCCCTGGCCTGCATGGAAGAGACCCAGCGCCTGAACGTACCGGAAAATGCTGCCGCACGCGGGCAGGAATTGCATCAGGGGCTGCTCGTCTTGCAGGAAAAATACGAACTGATCGGCGATGTGCGCGGCGGCCATGGGTTGATGTGCGCGATGGAACTGGTTGCCGACCGCAACACCAAGACATCAACCGACAAAAAGACCACGGCCACCCTGCAGGAGGTCACCTACCAAGAGGGCGCCATGGTGCGGGTTTCAGGCCCCAATATCATCCTCTCGCCGCCGCTGGTTCTCACCTCAGAGGAGGTTCAAGGCATTCTCACCGCTCTGGACGCAGGTTTCGCTGCGGCAAGCTAGGCTTGCAGCAGGCGCGACCGCAGCCGACCTTTGGTCGGCTGCCACCAGATACCATGGCGGGCCCGAAGCAGGTGCTTCGGGCCCGCTGCTTCTCGTAGCGCCGCTGTCGCGGCGCGGCAGTCAGATACGGCCAGCTGGGCAGCTTTCGCCACGGCCCCCCGCCTGGCAAGCGCCAAAGCCCCAGAACGAGACCTCGCTTAGATAAAGTGAACGTAGAAATCCCGCATTCCCTCGCCTTCCAGATCGCGGGTTTTGCGGACTTCCTTGCGTTTCATGAACACATGGTTAGCGACCAATTCTGCTCCCACGGCCTCAGACAAGGCAGTATCCCGCTCCAGATCCGCCACAGCGCCTTTGAGGTCAATCGCTGTGCCTTCCCGCGCATCGGTGCGATCAAAGCCATCCCCTGTCTCCATCGGCGGCAGCTCATAGCCGTGCTCCACCCCGAGCAATGAGGCCTGCAGAACGGCCGCGACCGCAGTATAGGGGTTGGAGGAGGCATCCGCCATCCGGTGCTCCAACCGCGCCTTGGCACCGCCTTCAGAGCTGATCCGCGTGGTCACATTGCGGTGATCGCCACCCCAGTTCTGCCAATAGCCCGACAGCGATCCCGGCTGCAGCCGCATGTAACTATTGGCCGTGGGTGCAATCAGACCTGCAAGCCCCTTGTGATGTCGCAAAACCCCGGCCAGACAGCCGCGCGCCAGATCATTCATATGCTCCGGCCCGCCCCGTGGCCCTGAAGACAGCGCATTGCCCCCTGCCTCATCTACAAAGGAGAAGTTGATATGCATGCCCGAGCCCCCTGCCTCGGCAATGGGTTTAGGCATAAAGCTCAGCACGATACCATATTCCAGAGCGATCTCTCGCGCCATCAGGCGAAACAAAACAATGTCATCCACTGCCTTCACCGCATCATCAAAGGTCAGAGTGTATTCGAACTGCGGCGTGTCAAACTCAGCCGTGATCATATCCAATGAGAACCCCATCTCATCCGCCATCGCCCAGATCCGGTCATTGAACCGCAAAGGATCTGCAAAGGGGCCGGTGCCATAGACCACGCCCCCTGGCGCATCATAGGGCATCAACCGGCCACGATCGTCAGCCTGCAACGCATAGGCCTCCAGCTCGATCCCCACCTTTGGACTTAACCCCTTGGCCTGCCAGGCCGCCACAGCCCGCTTTAAAGTCCCTCGCGGGCAAAGCGCCAGCGGCACCCCTTCCACATCATAAAGATCCCCCAGCACCACCTTGGTCGAGGCATGCCAGCTGTCACGGATGTCATCATGCAGCCAGCGCAGCTCCATATCCGGCATCCCCTGTTTCACCAAGGAGCCCGGCGCATCCAGCAGATCCCGATCATAATGGGTGCCAAAAACCGAGCGGCAAAACCGAGTGTCACTATCGCCAATCTTGGAATTGGGCAGGTATTTCCCCCGCATGATGCTGAGGTGGTCACAGAACATCGCGCGCAAGCGGGTTTTCATATCTCAAGTCCCTTTCAAAATTGGCCTGGCCCAGTTCACACCGGCCAAGATCACCCTAGCTTAGCGCCTTGGCTTTTACTTAACATATTCAGCGCCACACAGGGGCATCGTTTTCTCAAAATCTACCGACAGGTGACACGTACCGGCAATTCCTTGATGCCACCGACAAAATTCGACCTCAGGAACTTCTGTGGACCGGCAGCCTCTATATGGCTGATGCGCTTGGCGAGCTCCTGGAACAGAACCGTGACTTCCAGCCGCGCCAGCCACATACCAAGGCAAACATGCGGACCAAACTGACCAAAGGCCAGATGGCGGTTGGGACTGCGCATCAGATTGACCCTGAAGGGGTCGTCAAAATAACTCTCATCCCGATTGGCCGAAGCAAACCAATAGAGCAGCTTGTCGCCTTCGCGGATCAGCTTGTTATGCATCTCGATATCGCGGGTAGCCGTGCGGCGAAAATAGATCGCCGGCGTGGCCCAGCGGATGATCTCATCCGCCGCCGTCTCCCAGATCGCGCCACCCGCCTGCATCTGCGCCAACAGCTCCGGCTGATGACAAAGCGCCTGAATGCCCGCGGCAATCGAATAGCGGGTGGTGTCATTGCCCGCCGCCACCAAAAGGCAAAAGAAATTGCGAAACTCGGTCTCAGTAATGGTCGATCCATCCTTAGCCGGTTCCAGGATCATATTGAGCACGCCAGAGGTATCGCCCGCCTTGGCCTTATCCGCCATCAATTCCTTGGCATAGACATAGAGCTCCGCCCCGGCCGGTGAGTTAAACGGCATCATCCGGTATTCATCCGTCTGCAACTTATCCATCACATGGGCGGTGAAATCCGGGTCAGTATTGGCAATCAGCGCATCGCCCTTTTCCACCAGCCAGGGCAGATCCGCCTCGGGCAGGCCTACTACGCGCCCCAGCATCCGCATCGGCAATTGCCGGGAGATTTCCTTGGTGGCGTCAAATGTACCCTGCTGCAGCACCCGGTCCAGGATCTCGACACAGATATCGCGGATCTCCTGTTCATACTGTGCCATCGATGTTTTGGAGAAGGCCTTCATCAGCTTCATCCGCACCTTGGAGTGCTCCGGCGGGTCGGTCTCCTGAAAGGTACGCCGCGCCAGGTATTCCTCATAGCTCTGGTCTTCCATGCGAATGCCGCGGGCCGAGGAAAACACCTCCGTATTCTTGTTCATCTGGGTGATGTCGGCATAGCGCGTGACAGACCAGTAGTTTTCACCGCCCGCATATTCTGTCCAATGCAGCGGGTCCTCCCGGCGCAACCGCGCAAAGGTATTGTGCGGCGCCCCATTGGCAAAAGTGTCATGGCTGCTCAGATCGGCATAGCCGTCGTCCTGCGGTGTCCAGATGGTCATAATGGGCTTCCCGAATACTTGCTTTGTGTATATTATGAGACCTCATAAATATGTAAACATAAAACTCACGAGCCAATCCATGCACTTAGCAATTCTGGTCACCAATACGGACAAAAGCGCCTTTGCCGCCAAGCACCCGCTGGATGGTGAAAAATTCACCCAGCTCATTCAGCTGGCGCGGCCCGGTTGGACAACAGATGTGTTTCAGATCCATGAGGGAGATTTCCCTACAGATCTCACCCCTTTTGACGGCGCAATGATCACTGGTAGCCCGGCTTCTACCCGCAGTGACCGACCCTGGATTGCTCCGTTGCTGGATCTGATAAGGGATATGGAGAGGGCCAAGTTTCCGCAGTTTGGCGCCTGTTTTGGCCACCAGGCCATTGCCCTTGCTCTGGGGGGATCCGTGGCCACAAACCCAAAAGGGTGGAACCACGGGGTAATCCCCAATCAGATGCGTTTAGCACCTCCCTGGGCCAAAGACCTGCCTAAGGATCTCAACCTCTATGGCTCGCACAGTGAATATGTCGACCAGCTGCCCGCCAGTGCTCTAGAAACCGCAACCAGCACTGGTCTGAACGCCGGGTTTTGCATTGGCACCCACATCTGGACCAGCCAGCATCATCCGGAAATGAGCCATGATTTCATCCGTGCCCTGACCGAGGAAATACGCCCGGAGCTCGGCCCCGACTTCTATGACAAAGCGCAGGAAAGCCTAGGCCACTCCGCAGACCAATCCGCCTTTGCCGAAAGCCTGGCGCGCTTCTTCGAACAGGCGCAGTAACGGAAATTTCAGGAGGTCCTTCCCCCATCATCTTTCCAAAAATATTCCCGCCGGAGGCATCCCGCCTCTCAGCCCAGCGCCGCCAATAGATCCATCACCGTGACCTGATCAAACTGCACATGACGCACCATCAGTGCCTCTGCCGCTGCGCGGTCATGCGCAAAGATCAGCTCGGCAATCTCACGGTGCTCCTTGGCAGATAAGGCAATCGAGCCTGGATACTGATAGCGCGCGCGATAGTAGGCCATCAGCTTGCGGGCATTGGTCTTGATCATTTCGACCAGAAACGGGTTTCCGGCGCCCATGGCCACAGCCCCATGAAAGCGCAGGTTCAGCTGGTAATAGCCATTGGGATCGCCATCACCTTTTTGAGCGGCATGGGCCTCGCAGGCCTGCACGATCTGCTCCAGTTCTGCCGCCTGCTCTCCCGTCATCCGCCGCGCTGCCAGACCTGCGGCCTGGCCCTCTAGGTTGGCATGAACCTCCAGAATAGCAAGGAACTCTTCCAACGTTGGCTTGAACAGCACCGCCCCCTTGCGCGGCATGCGCCGGATCAGTCCCGCTGCCTCCAATTGAATAAAGACTTCCCGAACAGGCGTGCGCGACACCTGATGGCGCGCCGCCAGCCCGGCTTCATCCAACAGATCTCCAGGGTTCAGCTGGCCGGCGTCAATATCCGCAAGGATCGCATTGAGTAACCCTTCGGTCTGCCCTGCCACTGTTCATGCACCCTGTTTTGCAATTGCCAAATCTCGCCTCACCATAGGCAGCGCCCCGCCGCAAGGCAACAATCGCCCTTCACCCTCCCCCGGGCACCGGTCCACGGATTTTCTGTGTCAGATCCTGCGCCACATCCTCGGGCTCAAAAACCCCCAGCAAAATGCCCTTTTGCCCGGATTTTCCACGCCCCGCTGTGATCTGCGAATCCGACACAGTGGTACGCTGTGACATGCGCAGCCCCCAGTGGCGCAGCCGGTCGTACATCAGGTCAATCACCGCGCCATGGCCTGCTGATCTACCCAGATCGACCAGCTCATCCGGATCTTCTTGCAGATCAAACAGCATCGGCGGCAGGCCGCCTTCGGCATGCATGAACTTCCAACGGGCATCCGTCACCATGAACAGCCGGGCGTCCTTGGGCTCCAGCCCCAGCTTAGCGCAGAGCGGCATGGTGGAGTAATCAAACTCCGCCACCGCATATTCACGCCACTCCGGGTCTTGCCCGTGCAGTAAAGGCGTCAGGTCGCGCCCCTCCAGAATATGCCCCAAGGGTGTGCCGCCAGCAAAATCCAAAAAGGTCGGTGCCAGATCGATGGCCTCTACCAGGGCATCGCAGATTGTACCGCGTGTGGCATCCGCCTGCGGTCGCGGGTCAAAGATGATCAGAGGCACTTTGATCGAGGGCTCGTGGAACAGGTTTTTTTCACCCAGCCAGTGATCGCCCAGATAGTCGCCGTGGTCCGAAGTCACCACCACCATGGTGTCCTGCATCCGCCCGGTTTCCTCCAGATAGGTAAGAAGCCGTCCCATCTGATCATCCGCCTGTTTTATCAGCCCCATATAGGCCGGGATCACCTTCTCGCGCACCTCATTGCGGCTGAAACACTTGCCGATCTGATTGTTCATCATGCCGTCAAAAACCGGATGCGCATCTTCCCGCTCGGCCTCGGACCGGACCACCGGCAGCACGTCCTTTGGCCCATACATATCGTGATAGGGCGCGGGCACGATATAGGGCCAATGCGGCTTGATATAGCTCAGATGGGCGCACCAGGGACCGTCATCCTGTCGCCGCCGTTCCTCCATGAACTCTATCGCCTTGGAGGTCAGCCAGGGCGTCTCGCTGTCTTCTTCCCTGATATTGGCAGGCTTGTCCGCATTGACCATGAACCAGCCCGAGGCGATATCACCACCTTCGACCCCGGCATTGGCAAAATCGTTCCAGGGGTTGTCGCCAGGATAACCCTGCTGTTTCAGATATTCATTATAGGGGCTGCGTTTTTGGTCATAAAACCCGGCTGGCCCCTCGGCCCAAAGCCCGTCGTCGCGCACATAGGGGTCAAAACCACATTCGCTTTGCCGCACCCCAATGATGCTATCCGGCGCCAGCCCCAGCCGCTCCAAACCCACGGCATCCGCCACCATATGGGTCTTGCCGATAAGACTGCAGCTCATGCCCGCGCCACGCAGATGATCGCCCATGGTCCATTCCCCCACCTTCAAAGGGTAGCTGTTGAACTGCACCCCATGCGAAGACGGGTAGCGACCGGTATAGCTCGACATGCGCGAGGAGCCACAGGTTGGCGACTGCACATAGGCCCGGGTAAAGCGCAGCCCCTTTGCGGCCAGCCCGTCGATATGCGGTGTCTGCAGATGCGGATGGCCAGCGCAGCTTAGATAGTCGAACCTGAGCTGATCAAACATGATGTAGAGAATATTCATCGCGGGCCTCCCAGGCAATTTGCTCCAACTATTAAACAGGTAAAGTAAAATGGCGAGACAGCAGGTGCAAAAAGTGAAAGGACCATAAAAGTCCATCAATATCGGCAACGCGTCCTTCGCCATTTACCCTGCTAGCCTTTTGGGGCAGAAATGGCCAATAGCTGCGCTGCTCAGGCGTCCTTCTGGCTAGAAACTTGGACCAAACGCTATGGACTATGCGGAACTCACCCGGGCCTTTGGAGCCTTTTTTGCGGTCATGAATCCCTTTGTGAATCTGCCAATCTACCTGGCCTTGACCGCAGAGTACTCCATCCTCCAACAGCGCAGACTAGCGATCAAGGTGACCGTTTTCTGCACTGCCATGTGCATCATTATTCTAGTAGCCGGGCAACAGATCATTGGCTTCTTTGGAGTTTCCATTGATCAGTTCAGAATTGCCGGCGGTGTGGTTTTGGCCCATATCGCTTGGTCGATGCTCAACGGGCAGGACATCACATCACACCACGGCACCGATGGGGAGAAGGCGCAAATCGCAGACCTCTCCGAGCTGGCCTTTTATCCAATCACCTTCCCGATGATTGTCGGACCCGGAACCATTGCCACCCTGATCATCTATGCCGGACACGCAAAGGGGCTGGAGGGCTTCGTATCCATCCTTCTGGTTGTCACCGCAATTCTGGCCCTGTTGTTCCTTGTTTTGTTCTTTGCCTCTTCCTTTGGCAAAGCGCTCAGCAATACAATGCGCGTCATTATGGCCAGACTGATGGGCATGATCCTGCTCGCCATTGCCATTGAAATGATTGTGACCGGCGCCAGGGCAGTGTTTCCCGGTCTCGCCTAACCTGGCACCGCCGCATTTTCTGCCTGGTGCCAGGGCCTACCGCTGACAGGTGTAATCAGTGCGGCCCAACCATGCACCTATCCCTCGAGGGCAGATTGCAGCCGTTCATAGGCTGTGAGAAAATCCTCTTTGAAGGCCTGCACCACGCCCCCAGCCGACATCGTCTGGTTCATCAACCCAACACCCTGACCAACCCAATAGGTGGCCAGATCCTGCGCCCCTGCGTGTCCCTTTTGCGACATCTGATCGATCAGCTGCAGAGCTGGCTCTGAAACCAAGGTTTGCAGGGGCATCGGCAGGGGTTTTGGTGCGCCTTTGCCCTCCCAGGCCTCGGTCCAGCTGCTGACAAGCTGGCGTGATGGTTTGCCAGTGCGCGAGCGTGAACGCACAGTATCGGCGCTGCTGGCGGCCAGCATCTTTTCCTTCACCACCGGGTTGGTCTCGGCCTCGGCTGTGGTCAGCCAGACAGAGCCACACCAGGCGCCCGCCGCCCCCATGGCCATGGCTGCCGCCATCTGCGCACCAGTGGCAATACCGCCCGCTGCCAGCACCGGCACGCCGGATCCGGCGATGGCCTGCACCACCTCTGGCACCAGCACCATGGTAGAGACCTCGCCGGTATGACCGCCGGCCTCACCGCCAGCGGCAATGATCACATCAACGC
Organism: Pseudophaeobacter sp.; assembly: GCF_039971195.1. Lineage (GTDB taxonomy): Bacteria > Pseudomonadota > Alphaproteobacteria > Rhodobacterales > Rhodobacteraceae > Pseudophaeobacter. The sequence goes on along the minus strand of NZ_JBDWPJ010000010.1, from coordinate 12,445 downwards.
CTGCCGCCTCCTGGGCGCGGGCGTGCTCCGCCGTGCCAACCAGCGCCCCGACAGCGACGCCCTGCGCCTTGCCGCGCTCCAGCATCTCTTGCGGCGGCAGGCCCAGTGCATTGGCGATCAGGGCAATTGGATGCGCAAAGGCCACGTCCAGGCTGCGCCGCGCGCCAGCAGCGCTGATGTTTTCACGAAACACCAGTTGCTCAGCGCGTACCGGCTCCAGATCGCCGGGCTCAACCCCATGGGACTGCATCACCTCATTGGCAAAGCCCTTGTGATCTTCGGGCACCATGGCGAGGATCTGGGCATCCGAGATATCTTCACCCTTGGCTTCAAACTTGTTGGGCACAATCAGATCCACCCCGTAGGGCTTGCCATTCACATGGGCATCAATCCAAGTCAGCTCTTCTTCCAGCTCCTCGGGCGACATCATGGCGGCGCCAAACACCCCCATACCACCAGCATTGGTGACGGCTGCAACCACGTCGCGGCAATGGGAAAAGGCAAAAAGCGGAAACTCGATGCCGAGCCGTTTGCACAGGTTTGAATTCATACCTTGGTCTCCTCTGTGGTCTGTTGTGGATCCATCTGCACCAGCAGGTCTCCTGCTTTCACCTGGGTTGCTGCCACAGCCGCAACCTCGCGCACGGATCCCGCCACTTCAGCCAGGATCTCATGTTGCATCTTCATCGCTTCCAGCACTGCCAATCGGGTGCCAACCGCCACCTGATCACCGGTCTCGACGCAGATCTCCAGCAGATTACCATGCATCGGCGCCCGCACTTCGCCACCGCCCGCAGCGGCTGTACCGCTGGCACCGGGCCGCAGACGGGTCAGTTTCAACAGCCGACTGCCAGTGGCCAGAAACAGTTCATCGCCAACTCTCAACTGTTGTCGCAGGTCGACCCGGAGCCCATCTAGGCGTAGGCAATCGCCCTGCTGGGTTAGATGATGGGACGCCTCCCCCACCTGCAGCGTCAGGCCGCTGCCCAGCTGTTGCAGCAGCACCGTCACCGCCTCCTCAGATCCAGCCTGCAATTGCATCCGCGCCAGCAATGCCCCCTGACTGGACCAACCAGATAGCTCTGCCGGGATCTGCGAGGCCGCGGCCAGCTCCTCCTGTTCGGCCCGGTAGATCAGCGCCGCCCCTAGTGCCAGATCGCCAGAGGTCACCGCGGGCACTGGCAAAGGGTCGAAATGATCGGCGATAAACCCGGTTGTGGCTTCCCCGCTGGCAAAGACCTCGTGGCGCAGCACATCCATCAGGAAGTCGCGATTGCAGGCCGGGCCAAACAACACCGTATCGCCCAGCGCCGCGATCAGCCGTTGCAAGGCTTCCGCCCTATTAGAGCCATGAGCAATCAGCTTGGCCAGCATCGGGTCATAAAAGGCTGAGACCTCTTGGCCAGATCGAATACCAGCATCGACCCGGATCCCCGCTGCCTCTGGCGGCTGCCACTGATGGATCAGCCCCGATTGTGGCAGGAAGTCCTGGCTTGGATCTTCAGCATAGAGCCGCACCTCGATGGCATGCCCCTGCAAGGACAGGTCTTCCTGGGCAAAGCCCAGATCCTGCCCCCGTGCGGCGCGAATTTGCAGGGCCACCAGATCCAGCCCGGTGACCATCTCCGTCACCGGATGTTCCACCTGCAGACGGGTGTTCATCTCCAGGAAATAGAAGGCGCCGCTACCGTCCAGCAGGAACTCTACGGTGCCCGCGCCCAGATAGTTGATCGCCCGCGCAGCCTCGACCGCCGCTGCACCCATTCTGGCGCGCAGCTCTGGCGTCATCACCGGACAGGGAGATTCTTCGACCACCTTCTGATGGCGACGCTGCACCGAACAGTCCCGCTCCCCTAGGTGGACACAATGGCCCGAGGCATCGGCAAAGACCTGAAACTCCACATGGCGCGGCTGCATCACGGCCTTTTCCAGGATCATCTCATCCGAGCCAAAGGCGGCCTTTGCCTCGCTTTTGGCGAGCTCCAGCGCCGAGAGGAAATCCTCTGCCGATGACACCAGACGCATGCCACGTCCACCGCCACCAGCGGCGGCTTTGATCATCACCGGATAGGTGATCAGGTCGGCCTCTGCCTTGAGCAGGCTTGCAGCCTGATCGGCACCTTCATAGCCCGGCACGCAGGGCACGCCTGCCTCGATCATCCGGCGCTTGGCGGCAGCCTTGTTGCCCATCAGGGCAATGGCATTGGGGCTGGGGCCAATAAACACGAGGCCCGCATCCTGACAGGCCTGAGCAAATTCGACACTCTCCGACAGGAAGCCATAGCCGGGATGCACCGCTTCGGCGCCGACTTCGGCAGCGGCGGCGAGAACCTTGCCCATGTCCAGATAGCTGTCCCCCACCGGTCCGGCACCAATGCAAATGGCCCGGTCGGCAAAACCCACATGCGGGCTATCCGCGTCGGCCTCGGTATAGATCGCAATACAGCTCAGCCCCATGGCGCGGGCCGTGCGCATGATGCGCAGGGCGATCTCGCCGCGGTTGGCCACCAAAATCGAATTGAAATCCGTCATTGTCTGATCCTCTCCCATCAGGCCCGGCCCACGCCAAAGGCATTGGGGTTGAGATCACGCCGCCGCGCTTCCATGCAGGTGGCAAGGCAAAAGCCGATCACCCTGCGGCTGTCGCGCGGGTCGATCATGCCCATATCGAGCATCCGCCCAGAGGTGAAAAACGCATCCGACTGGTTGTCAAAATGGGCGGCAATTCCGGCGCTCTGTTTGGCCAGACGTGCCTCGTCCACCTCGATGCCTTTGCGCGCAGCAGTGCGCCGCGCCACCTGTTCCATGGTCAGGGCCGCCTGTTCGCCGCCCATCACCCCGGTCATGGCATTGGGCCAGGTGAACAGGAAATCAGCGCCAAAGGCATGACCGCACATTCCATAATTGCCAGCGCCAAAACTGGCCCCGGTGTAAAGCGAGATCTTGGGCACGCGCAGATTGGTCACCGCCTGGATCATCTTGGAGCCATGTTTGATCATGCCGGCACGCTCATATTCGGTGCCAACCATGTAGCCCGTGGTATTGCCGAGAAAGACCACCGGCGTGCCCGCCTGATCCATCGCCTGCAAGAAATGCACCGCCTTGGTGGCGCCATCTGGATCAATCGGGCCGTTATTGCCGAGGATACCCACCGGCTGCCCCATGATATGGGCCTGAAGGCACACCAAGGCCGGACCATATCCGGGTTTAAAATCCCGCAGCACCGAGCCATCTACTAGTCGCGCTGCCAATTCCCGCATATCGTAGGGCTTGCGGTAATCCGCAGGAATGGCCCCGGCCAGTTCCTCGGCTGCATATTTTGGGGCCGCATATTCTGCAAGTGTCGAAGCGCAGCCCTGCCAGCCGAGCCCTGCCACAACATCGCGGGCGATCTCCAGCCCATGGGCGTCATCTTCGGCGAGGTATTCGACCAGTCCGGTGACATCGGCATGCATTTCAGCACCGCCCAGATCGGCATCCTTGGCGACCTCACCCGTTGCCGCCTGCACCAAAGCCGCACCCGCCAGCATCGCCATCCCGTTGCCCTTGACCCCGATCACATAGTCCGACAATCCAGGCTGATAAGCCCCGCCTGCAGTGGAGGCCCCATGCAGTACCGTAATTACCGGATTGCCCGCCGCCGAGAGCCGTGCCAGACCTGCGAACATGCCGCCTCCATGCGCCCAAAGCTCCACCGTGTAGCGGGTCAGATCCGCGCCCGCACTTTCCACCAGATGAATGAAGGGCAGTTTTTGTTTCAGCGCGATATCTATCGCCCCTAGCGCCTTGTCCACCGATTTCCCGGTCATCGCGCCGGCATTGATGCCCGCGTCATCGACAAAAACCATAGCGCGCACGCCCGAGACATAGCCAATCCCCAGGATGATCGAGGCGCCCGGGATCGAGGTTTCCGGATCTGGATCGTCCACCAAATAGGAGGCCATATTGTAGAGTTCGAGAAAAGGCATGCCCGTATCTAGGAGCGCTGCCAGACGTTCGCGCGGCGATAGCTGGCCGCGTTTGTCAAAGACCGGTCGGCGCTGCTCTGATTTGGCTGCGGCGCGGGCTTCCAACACCCGCATACGCTCCACCTGCGCCAGCATATCGGCCTGGTTTTGGGCAAAACTGTCGCTGGCGCTGTTGATCCTGCTTTCAAAAGCCTTCATCGGCATATCCTCATCGGGTTGATCCTTGAACCAGTTTGTTTGCCGCCGTTCACTGCGTGCTCATAAACCAGTGATCTCATTCTTTTTTGGTACATCATTTTTGCCCTGCCAGCCCTGCAAGTAGATCCGCATCCACTGGGATCGGCGCGGCCAGCAACAGCTGGGCATAGCCCTTGGCCTGCGGATCATTGCGCAGCGATGACGTACCGCCGCCGCCCAGCGCCCCGTGCAGCAGGATGTTCAGCGCGCTGCTGCCAGGCAGGTAGAATCGTTCGATCCGGGCGGTGCCGGGATCTTGCAGAAAATGGCCAAAGACCTGACGCAGATGCGCGGGCGTCATGGCGGCCCAGATCCAGGGCATCAGCGCCGGATCCCGCGCGATCACGCCGATATTGGCAATGTCGCCCTTGTCACCACTGCGAGCCCAGGCCAGATCGACCAACGGCACTTCGGCTAGGCGGTTGGCTTGGGGAGCCTGAGGGGCTTCAAGACGGGCGGTTTGGATCACCGGCTGAGGTGACATTGTGGAGCAGTCCAGCTCCCCTGCCTCATCCTGCAGCAGAACCCGGACCTGATCTTTGGGGGTCAAATAGGAGAATAGCGCCATCACCGGAGAGGGTTTGGGCCGCGCCCCGGCAAAGCCACTGAGCCCCGGAGGCGTTGCCAGGCCAAGCCCCGTGGCCTCTTTCAAAAACAGACCAACGGCGCGGGCATCCGCATGGCGAACAGCGATCTTGGCAGCCACCTCGCGCGCCGGGGCCGCATTACGCAGGCCACCAAACTGGCTTTCTGCCCCCAGTAGTTCAACACTGACATCGCTGTAGTCCGGTGCCTGCATTCGCGCCAAAGCAGTCCGACAGCGCTTCAATACGGTATCGGCAAAATGCTGCGCTTTCGCTTCGGCCTCCAGCCCATAGAAGGTAAAGACATGCCCGGAGCGATAGCCATCTGCCCAGGTCAGACAGGTTTTGTAGCTATCTGGCACGCCAAGCCCACGCGCACCTGCGACGTGCACCCGATCCTCGCCCGTTTCCTGCACTGTCACCTGCGAAAAATCACAGGCCACATCCGGCAAAAGATAGGCCTGCGGATCGCCAATTTCATAGAGCATCTGCTCGGCGACCGTGCCGCGCGAGACCATGCCGCCAGATCCTTCGGGCTTGCTGACGTCAAAACTGCCGTCGGCAAACAGCTCCGCAATAGGATAGCCGATCTCTGCCAGACCCTCTGCCACCTCGCGCCAATCGGTAAAGTTGCCACCTGTAGCCTGCGGGCCGCATTCCAGAATATGTCCAGCCAGACTACCCCCGGCCAAAGCATCCAGATCACTGGCTGCCCAGCCAAAATGGTGGATCGCTGCGCCCAGAGTGACAGCGCTGTCAACACAGCGCCCAGTGATGACAATATCGGCACCGCGGTCCAGGGCTGCCGCAATGGGAAAGGCGCCGAGGTAGGCATTGATACTGGCGATCTTCTCTACCGGCGGCAGGGCAGTGTCGCGAAACATTTCGCGCGGCGCAGACTGTGCTATTTCATCGCGCTGTGGCAACAGATCATCGCCCATGACCACCGCCACCTTCAACTGCAGGCCCTGCGCTTCGATCTCTGACCGCAGCGCTACAGCACAGGCTACTGGGTTCATTCCCCCTGCGTTAGACACGATTTTGACGCCTTGCCGGGCGATCTCAGCCAGGTTTGACGCCATGGCTGCAGTGACAAAATCGGTGGCAAAGCCGGCCTGTGGATCCTTGTCCCGCGCCCGCGCCAGGATCGCCATGGTGATCTCGGCCAGGTAGTCATAGACAATGAAATCCAGCCCGCCTGCCGCCAGCAATTGCGGCGTTGCCACGCTGGCATCACCCCAAAACCCGCTGGCGCCTCCGATGCGCAAAGCTTTCGTCATCCTCTTCCCTCCTTCCACCCAGCCGGACCGCCTGCCCGCTGCACATTCTCAAGCGGTAGACCTTCGGCGATCAATTCACAGACCGAACGTTCTGTTTTACCATGATCCAAGCCTGCCCCCACCTGCAACCAAAAACCTACAGGGCTATCGCACGACGTGAAGTCACTAGAGTAAAGAAGATACGTTACACAATTCAGCCAAGGAGGAAAAACCTGTTACGTTTTACTTGCCACGAATCGCAAAGCAGCATTATACCGACCCAACGGTCGGCTTATTTCGCCGCCAGACAGGAGACGCGAACACCATGGATGCATTCATCTGCGATGCCACCCGAACCCCGATTGGCCGCTACGGCGGCGCCCTCAGCCAGGTGCGCACCGACGATCTGGCCGCCGCGCCGATTGCCGCCCTGGCGGCGCGCAATCCGCAGGTTGACTGGGCCAGCATTGATGATGTGATTCTTGGCGATGCCAATCAGGCCGGTGAGAGCAACCGAAATGTTGCCCGCATGGCAGCGCTGCTGGCAGGACTGCCGATAGATGTCCCCGGCACCACCATCAACCGCCTTTGTGCTTCGGGCATGGATGCGGTGGGCATGGCCTCACGCGGGATCCGCGCCGGCGACTATGACATGGCCATTGCTGGCGGCGTCGAAAGCATGAGCCGCGCGCCTTTTGTAATGCCCAAGGCGACATCGGCCTTTACCCGCGCCAATCAGGTCTATGACACCACCATCGGCTGGCGCTTTGTAAACAAGAAGATGCAGGCGATGTATGGCACTGATTCAATGCCACAAACCGCCGACAACGTGGCGACTGACTACGGCATCAGCCGCGCCGACCAGGATGCCTTTGCCGCCCGCAGCCAGGCCCGTTGGGCTGCGGCCCACGAGGCCGGTGTCTTTGGCGACGAGATCACCCCGGTTTCCGTGCCGCAGCGCAGGGGCGACCCCTTGGTGGTGGATACCGATGAACACCCCCGTCCGGGCACCGGCGCCGACAAACTGGCCAAGCTCAAAGGTGTCAATGGCCCCGACCTCACGGTGACTGCTGGCAATGCCTCTGGCGTCAACGATGGCGCTGCTGCTATCTTGATGGCAAATGAAGCCGCTGCAGCCAAAAACGGCTTGAAGCCAATGGCGCGGATTGTTGGCATGGCCGCCGCCGGGGTCGAGCCCCGCGTCATGGGCATTGGCCCGGTGCCTGCCACCCGCAAGGTGCTGGCCCGCACAGGGCTGAGCATCGACCAGATGGATGTGATTGAGCTGAACGAGGCCTTTGCCTCGCAGGGGCTTGCGACACTTCGGGAGCTTGGCATTGCCGATGACGCGCCCCATGTGAATCCTAACGGGGGCGCCATCGCCATTGGTCACCCGCTTGGCATGTCCGGCGCCCGTCTGGTGCTGACAGCCGCCTATCAATTGCAACGCACCGGTGGGCGCTATGCGCTGTGCACCATGTGTGTTGGTGTCGGTCAGGGCACGGCCCTGATCCTCGAACGCGTTTAAGCCAGCAACCCTATAGGGGAGGAGCAAGTCATGTATGCACAGATGGTCAAATCCGAAGCCTCAACGGATGATCCCGAAAAGCTGGCCGCCTTTCAGGCCCGCATTGATGCCGGCGAAAAGATCGAACCCAAGGATTGGATGCCTGCGGGCTATCGCAAGACCCTAATCCGCCAGATCGGTCAGCACGCCCATTCAGAAATTGTCGGCCAGCTGCCCGAGGGCAACTGGATCACCCGCGCGCCGACCCTGGAGCGCAAGGCGATCCTTCTGGCCAAGGTGCAGGATGAGGCCGGCCACGGGCTTTACCTCTATTGTGCGGCTGAAACGCTGGGCGTCTCGCGGGATGAGCTGACAGAAAAACTGTTGGACGGGCGGATGAAATACTCCTCCATCTTCAACTACCCCACATTGAACTGGGCCGATATGGGCGCCGTGGGCTGGCTGGTGGATGGCGCTGCCATTTTGAACCAAGTGCCGCTGCAGCGAACTTCGTTCGGGCCTTATTCGCGCGCCATGATCCGGGTTTGCAAAGAAGAGAGCTTCCACGCACGTCAGGGCTTTGACGCCATCCGCAAGATGGCCGAAGGGACACCCGCGCAAAAGAAGATGGCCCAGGATGCGGTCAACCGCCTCTGGTTCCCGGCGCTGATGATGTTTGGCCCCTCGGACAAGGACTCGACCCATTCCGAGCAGTCCATGGCCTGGAAAATCAAAATGAACACCAATGACGAGCTGCGCCAGAAATTTGTCGATCAAACTGTGCCGCAGATCGAATTCCTTGGTCTCGACCTGCCGGACGATGGCATCAAATGGAACGAAGAGCGCGGCAGCTACGACTATTCAGACCCTGACTGGGCCGAGTTCTTTGACGTGATCCAGGGCAATGGCCCCTGCAACGTGGACCGGCTGGCGGCGCGCAACAAGGCCTGGAAAGACGGCCAATGGGTGCGCGACGGTCTGCTGGCCCATGCCCGCAAAAAAAAGGCCGCTCGCAAAGTGGCGGCTGAATAAGCCGCAGCTGCAATCAAACCGATTAGGCGCCCTGACAGATTGTCAGGGCCGCCCCAGCCAGGAGAACTGAGCTATGAAAAACGAATGGCCCCTCTGGGAAGTCTTCATCCGCGGCCAGCACGGCATGAGCCACCGCCACGTCGGCTCGCTGCATGCGCCAGACGCCGAAATGGCAATCAAAAACGCCCGCGACGTCTATACCCGCCGCAATGAGGGCGTGTCGATCTGGGTGGTCGAGGCCAATAATATCGCCGCCTCCTCACCCAGCGACAAGGGCCCGCTTTATGAACCCTCCGAGAGCAAGGTCTACCGTCACCCGACCTTCTTTGACATTCCCGACGAAGTGGGAGCGATGTAATGGCGGGCAAGCTCACACAAGATGAGGCCCTGTTTCAGTTCCTGCTGCGCATGGGCGACAATACCCTGATCCTTGGTCACCGGGTCAGCGAATGGTGTGGCCATTCGCCGGTGCTGGAAGAGGATATTGCCCTGGCCAATACCGCGCTGGATCTGATTGGTCAGACCCAGATGTGGCTGGGCCTCGCGGCTGAAACTCAGGGCGAAGGCAAAACTGCCGATGATCTGGCCTTTTTGCGTGACGTCTGGGATTTCCGCAATGTGCTGCTGGTCGAGGTTCCAAACGAGGACTTTGGCCGCACCCTGATGCGCCAGTTCCTGTTTGATGCCTGGCATTCGATCCAGCTGGGACACCTGATGAAGTCCTCGGATGAGCGCATCGCAGCCATCGCAGCCAAGACCAGCAAAGAGGTGGCGTATCACCTGGAACGCTCGGCCGATACGGTTGTGGGTCTGGGCGATGGCACTGCTGAAAGCCACGGCTTCATGCAGGCGGCGCTTGACTACCTTTGGCCCTATGTGGGTGAGATGTTTGTCTCTGATGATGTGGACGCCTCCATGGTGGCAGCGGGCATCGCGCCGGATCCGGCAACGCTGCGCGCCGATTATGATGCGTTGATCAACCGGGTTCTAGCGGAGGCCACGCTGACCATTCCGGACAGTGCCTTTGCCCATAAGGGCGGCCGCACCGGTGCCATGCATACCGAACATCTGGGCCATTTGCTGACCCAGATGCAGTGGCTGCAGCGCGCCTATCCCGGCGCCAGCTGGTAAATTGCGCGACACCGCTTAGGGCAGTTCCTGCCCGCGGGCGGAAGCGACGCGCCCGCCCATGGGGGCGGACGGGCGCTGCCTGGCCTTCCGGCCAGGCGGGGCGTAGCCAAGGACAGAACGCATGAAGCAAGTCGTTGAAAAACCAAGCGTAGACCAGATCTGGGATTGGCTCGATGCTGTGCCCGATCCGGAAATCCCGGTGATCAGCCTGGTCGATCTGGGCATCATTCGCGGTGTCGAATGGCAGGAAGACACTCTCGTCGTCTCCGTCACTCCGACCTATTCGGGCTGCCCGGCCACGGCCATCATCAACCTCGATATCGAGACCGCGCTGCGCGACCACGGGCTGGAGAAAATCCAGCTCAAAACCCAGATCTCGCCCCCCTGGACCACCGACTGGATGTCCGAAAAGGGCCGCGCCAAGCTGGAAGACTACGGCATCGCTCCGCCGCAGGCTGCTGGCGGACCAGAGCGCTGCCCCAACTGCCAAAGCAAGAATGTCACCCGTGTGAGCCAGTTTGGCTCCACCCCCTGTAAGGCTCACTGGCGCTGCCAGGACTGCCTTGAACCCTTTGATTATTTCAAGTGCATCTGAGGAGAGCTCCATGGCGCGCTTCCACCAACTCGAAGTTACCGATGTCCGCAAAACCATCCGCGATGCGGTTGTGGTTTCTCTGAAGCCCGCCAATGGCGCGGCCGCGGAATTTGATTTCACCCAGGGCCAATACCTGACCTTCCGGCGCGATTTTGACGGCGAAGAACTTCGCCGCAGCTATTCGATCTGTGCCGGCAAGGGTGACGGCATCCTGCAAGTCGGCATCAAACGGGTCGATGGCGGCGCCTTCTCGACCTGGGCCAATACAGAACTGCAGACAGGCGACATGCTGGACGCAATGCCCCCGATGGGCAGCTTTTTCACCCCATTGGATGCCGGTTCGGCCAGGAACTATCTCGGTTTTGCCGGCGGTTCCGGTGTCACCCCGGTGCTGTCGATCCTGAAGACCACCCTGGAAGCCGAGCCAGAGTCCACCTTCACCTTGGTCTATGCCAACAAGGGCGTGAACACGATCATGTTCCGCGAAGAGCTGGAAGACCTGAAAAACATCTATATGGGGCGCTTCAACGTAATCCATATACTGGAATCAGACGCCCAGGAAATCGATCTTTTCACCGGCTTGGTCACCGAAGAGAAATGCGCTCAGCTGTTTGAACACTGGATCGACATCAAATCCGTCGACACTGCCTTTATCTGCGGGCCGGAGCCGATGATGCTGGGCATCGCCGCCGCCCTGCGCAGCGCCGGACTGGAGGATGGCCAGATCAAATTTGAACTCTTTGCCAGCGCCCAGCCCGGCCGCGCCAAACGCAAGGAAGGCAGCCAAGGCGCCACCACTGCGGCGAACCAATCCACCGCAGCCATCACCCTGGATGGGGCCACTCAGACAGTGCAGATGAATAAGGACATGACCCTTCTGGATGCCGCCTTGGAAAACGCCATGGACGCGCCCTATGCCTGCAAGGCCGGGGTCTGTTCGACCTGCCGCTGCAAGGTGATTGAAGGCGAAGTCGATATGGTCGCCAACCATGCGCTAGAGGACTACGAGGTCGAGAAGGGCTATGTGCTCTCCTGTCAGGCCTTCCCAGTAACCGACAAGGTTGTGGTCGACTACGATCAGTAACGCGTTTCAAAGGAGAGAGACATCATGGCCGACGACATGAGCATTGAGAGCTACCTCGCCCAGGGCGGGATGTTGAGCAACCCTGCCAATGTTCCTCCGCGCTACCGCGCTGCCTTGCTGAAACTGATGGCCACCTTTGTGGACAGCGAGCTGGCCGGGGCGGCAGGCTTTGCCGATATCATCAACGAAGGCCCCGGCATCAAGGCACGCATTGCCGCCGCCAAAATCGTGCTGGAGAAAAGCGACAACGCTGACCGGGTACTGCAGATCATGGGCGAGTTTGGGGCTGATACCGAGCGCTACGCCGATCACCACCCCTGGACCGCCCGGCTTCATCGGGATGCTGACATCGGCCAACAACGCTCGGACCATGACATGCGGCTGGCGGTGTTCAACTATCCGCTGGAAGGCTGGGCCGATGCGGTGGTGATGAACCTGCTGATGGGCCGCGCGGTTGTGGTGCAACTGGCGGAATTCTCGATGATATCTTACCAGCCCTTAGCAGAGGCCTTTCGCGCCATTGCTCCCATTGAGGCCCGCCACGCAGAACTGGCGCAGGAAGGCCTGGAACGGCTGATCCAGGACAGAGGCAAAGGCGATCTGCAAGCCGCAATCAACTATTGGTGGCCACGGGTGGCGGCCAGTTTTGGCGCCGAGGCCTCCGCGGCTTTTGATGGACTCAAATCTCTTGGGCTGCGCCGCAGCCCCAATGCCGAGCTGAAAACCCGCTGGCAGGCAGAGATGGGCGCTGTTTTGCAAAACCTGGGGCTGCAGCCTGGCGGCTGAACACACCACCAAGCGCTCCCGCCAAGAGCCAGGTGCATCACAGATGCCCCGCTCCTGTTGGGCCCAGCGCGCGCCTCACGGCGCGCGCGGTTGGGTCTAGGCTCATCTCTCCTAACCAGCTTATGACTGTTGCGGCGAGAGCGATGGCAGACAGGAAGACCTTGGGGCACCGGTCATAGCGGGTTGCCACGCGCCGCCAGTCTTTCAACCGGCCAAACATGATCCCACTCACTGCCTGAAAGTGCATTGCGCCCCAATGTCA
>NZ_JBDWPJ010000009.1:0-5212 GCF_039971195.1 Pseudophaeobacter sp. | reverse complement strand
CCAGCGAGAGTTTGCGCCCGGCCGCCGAGAGGATGGAGAATTCAAGCGCGCCCTCGATGATGGCATAAAAGGCATCCCCGGTATCTCCCTGCTCAAACAACACCTCTCCGTTTGACAGGCGCACTTCGCTTGCCTGGCTTTCCAGCATGTCGCGCAGGGGCGTTGAGGCGGCAGACAAAAAGCCGGTTTCTGGCAGGCGGTCGTTTCGCATGATGTCTTGGGTCTCCATCACTTTGCGCCATTGGAAGGGGCTGGCAGGCCAGCAAGGCCGACAAGGGGCAGCCTTTGTTAGAGCGGTTCTAGCAGAGCAGCCCGGTTTGGGAAACCTCAGCCTATGTGCTACTGCCTTGCCTGCAGTTGGCAGATCCTATTGCGTTACTGGGCGATGGCGATCAGACCAAGGCGCCTTGCGGTGTCCAGCGACAGGGTGTTGCTGTCGAGGCCGGCCTCTTTCTGGTAGCGGCGCAGGGCCGATTTGGTGGAGCGATCCATCCGCCCGGTGGGCGTGCCGCGATAATAGCCGCGGGCCTCCAGGGCACGTTGCAGCGAGGCGATGAATTCAGGGGTGATCTGCGCCTGGCAGGGGGTTTCGATCCAGGTATCGCGTCGGGGCTGCACGATGTCCTGCCGGGTCACGGTGCGGAACACGGCTGGACGGGTGACTGCGCCGCTGGCGTCGCGCTCGGCCGGTTTCACCATCACCTGATCGGTGACGGTTTCAATCACGGCAGGGCTGGTGTTGCGGTGCCAGCAGGTGCCGAGGGGGGCTCCGGGGGGCGCCTCGGGCGGGACCTGGGACGCGGGCGCATTGGGATCTGTCGGAACGCAGGCGCCGAGGCTGAGCAGAGCCGCCAGCGACAGGGCCGCAACAAAAAAGGTCGGTGGTCTGGTCATACCTGCTGGTGCTCGATCCCTCGGGGCGATTTCTTCGCCGTTTGGCGCGAGACTAGACCAGATCTTGTGAGGGCGCAAAGGCAGGATCGCCTTCGCGCCCCTGTTCGGTGAGCAAAAGATCGAGCATGGGGGAGATATCTTCGACCTCCTCGGCAATGATATGGGTGACAGAATGGGCCCGTTGCAGCCTGCCGGTGACGCGCAGCAGCCGTCCGGAAATCACCGCGCGGCGAAAGCGTTCATAGGTTTTGCGCCAGACGATAACGTTCACCGTGCCGGTTTCATCCTCAAGCGTGACAAAGATCACGCCCTTGGCAGTGCCGGGGCGTTGCCGCAGGATCACCAGGCCGGCGGTGCGGACGCGGGCGTTTTCAGGCGGGATATGTTGTTGCGCTGCAGTGAGGCAGCCAGGGGGGCGGGGCCAGGATCTGCCGGGCTGAGACGCCCTGGAGTGAGGTTGTGCCAAGAACTGTGCCAAGAGGGGAGGGGCCTTTATTGCAGGGATTCGGGCTGATTTATGCGCAACTGGCGCATCTCAAATAATGAACCGGAACAAATATAGAACATTTGTGCAAGACGTCCAGTCGCGACCTTTCTGGTGGCAAATGGGGCTGGTGCCGGGGGCAGGGCTTGGCTACATATTCTGCAAGGATCGAGAAGGGAAATAGCAGACGATGGCAAAGATTACCTATGTCGAACACAACGGCACCGAGCATGTTGTGGAAGTAGCCAATGGCCTGACCGTGATGGAAGGCGCCCGCGACAACAATGTTCCGGGGATCGAAGCAGATTGTGGCGGCGCCTGTGCCTGTTCCACCTGCCATGTGTATATCCACCCGGACTGGGTCGAAAAGCTCCCGGCCAAGGATGACATGGAAGAAGACATGTTGGATTTCGCCTTTGAGCCGGATCCTGCCCGCTCGCGCCTGACCTGCCAGGTCAAGGTCAGCGACGCCCTGGATGGGCTGGTCGTGCAGATGCCCGAAAAACAGATCTGATGAGAACATCCGGGGCCATGGCGCGGCGTCTGATGTTTCGCCCCTGGCCCGGTTCTGCGCGCCGCGCCGGGCAAGCTTTGTGCCTGTGGCTGGTGACTTGCGTGGCCTCTGCTCCGCTGATGGCCGCGGGTTCGGGGGCTGATGGCACCGGCCAGAGCAACCCCGGTTGGACGGATGAAATCTTCTCAGCGGAATTTGCCCGACCTACAACAGCCTATGCGCATGGTGTTCTGGGGGATGCGGTGGAATGGGCCTGGCTTACCTATAGCTATAGGGGCAAGGACCAAGTGCCCAGAGCGCTGGAAATAAGGCTGCCGGCGGATCACGTCTTTGAGGATCTGAAGCCGAGGCTGGTGGATCTGAATCTAGATGGTCGTGCCAATGCGGTGATGGTTGTCGAGACTGACATGGCGGGGGGGGCAGCGCTGGCGCTCTATGGCGCCGGAGGCAAGATTGCAGAGACGCCCCATATAGGCCGTCGCAATCGCTGGCTGGCTCCCATTGGGGCGGCGGACCTGGATGGCGATGGCCATGTGGAGATCGCCTATGTGGATCGCCCGCATCTGGCCCGCACCCTGCGCATCTGGCGCTTTCAGAGTGGTGAGCTTCGCGAAGTTGCCGCTTGGTCAGGCCTGACCAATCACCGGATTGGCGATGATTTTATCACCTCGGGTCTGCGGAGCTGCGGCTCTGGTCCAGAGCTGGTCCTAGTAGACGCCCAATGGCAGAGCCTGGTTGCTGCTCGGCTTGTTGCGGGTCAGATCGAGATCCGTGTCATTGCGCCTTTCACCGGAACCGCGAGTTTAGAGGCTGCGCTCAGCTGCCAGTGATATGTTCTACCCTTTGGGGTAGGGGGCGGCAGCTGCCACCGCGACGCGCCGAAGGCGCGGCGCCAGGCCCAAAGGGGTAGTATTCTTGGAATGCCTAAGCGCGCGGGAGTTCCCCCCCCTTGGCCCCCTAAGGGAGCTTGGCAAAGGGCGGATCAGGGGCTGTTGCTGCGCACCACATGGTCGCCGCCGATATCGCCGAGGGAGGAAAACAGGCTGGCGGTATTGTTCACCCCCATCTTTTTCAACAACCGGGCGCGGTGCACTTCGACTGTGCGGTAGCTGAGATTCAGCGAGCGGGCGATCTCCTTGCTGGTCTGCCCTTCTCCGAGCAAGGAATAGACTTCGCGTTCGCGCCGGGTCAGTGGCAGATAGGGGCGCAGGCCGGAAAGATCAGCAAAGCTCCAGACCGCCCGACCCAGGGGCGCATTGGGCGTAAAGGTATGGCCACGCACCCGGACCCAGAACAGCTCACCGGTTTTGCGTCGCATCACCCGTTCATCCCAATAGGGATTGCCCTGGCTCAGGCTCTTGTCGCCGCGGGTACGCAGGTTCTGGAACTCTTCCTCCGAAGGGTAGAGGAAGGCAAAAAGCTGATCCAGTAGCTCGGCGCGTTCATAACCAAACATCTGGCAAAAGCGCTGGTTGCATTCCCGCAGCACCCGGTTTTCGGTGACCACAATGCCAACAGGGGCAAAATCAAAGGCCAGTTTGGCCAGGTCACGGGTCTCGTAAAGCCGATCAAGCGTATCAGAGCAGGGCTGTTGTTCCATTGTCCCTCCAGGAGCTTGGCTGACTGTAGCCCTAAGCGTGGCCAGTGAAAACAGCTTTGACAGAACCCTGCTGCCGAGAAACGTGGCGTCCCGCGAGCCTAGCTCAGATAGTAGCCCTGCAAGGCATGTGGTGTCGGTGCCGGAAGGCCCAGATGCGGTGCCAGGGAAATCTCCACTGTGCGGCACATGGCATCCAGCGGCAGGCCATTCACGGTCTCGCCAAAGGGATCGCCAGCTCTTCGGTAACCTCGGCCAGGCCAAAGAAAACATAGGCAATGATGGCGACAAAGATCGGCGTCATCCAGCCCGCATCCTGCAACAGAGCAAAGGGGATCAGCAGGCAATAGAGGTAGGTGGTGCGAAACACCAAGAGCGAATAGACATAGGGTAGCGGTGTTGTGGCCAGTCGTTCGCAGCCTGCCTGGGCCAGGGCGATGGAGCCGAGCCGCTCTGACAGGGCCTTGCGGGCAAAACCATCCACTGCGCCAGAGGCGGCTCTCTGGGTCAAAGCACTGAGCGCGGCGCAGGGCGGATGCGGTGCCTCCGAGAAGTCCTCTCCCGCCCAATCCTGTGCGACCTTGATGTCGTTGATGCGGCGTAGATTGGCACGGTGCAGGTGCAAAAAACCCAAGGCCAGGCGCAGGATCTCTTGCCGCGTGGCCTCTTCTGGGATGAACAGGACACAGTCGCGGGCCAAAGAACGCATATCCGCGATCATTTGTCCCCAAAGGCGGCGCCCCTCCCACCAGCGGTCATAGGCTGCATTGTTGCGAAAGCCGAGAAACAGCGACAGGGCGATGCCAAAGACCGCAAAAGGGGCTGCGCTAATATGCGGTAGCGGGGTGACAGCACGGTCGATCCAAACAATGAGCAGGGCCAAGAGGGACACGCCAATGATGCGAGGTAGTATACGGGGTAAGACCGAGCCCCGGATGGCAAAGAGTAGCTCATAGGGGCCAGTTTTTTCTCGTAGAATCATTTTGGACCTCTTCGCAAATTGGCTTTGGCATCAAATTAGATTCGGGCCCAGATCTAGGCTACGGCCAAAGGCGGCGAGATTTGGATCAAACCCGGCAGATCATCCCCATTGGGTCTGGTCCTGCGGAAACGGAGCAATGAAAGGGCGTGTTTAGGGGGCTTTGCCCCCTCGCGTTAGGCGCTCACCCCCAGGATATTTGGGGCCAACTGAAGACAGGAGCGTTCACTACAATTTCATTTGGCCAGAAATATCTCGGGGGAGTCGCCAGAGGCGACGGGGGCAGCGCCCCCACCTTTCGACGTCTCATCGATCTTTTGACCTATGTCTCAGTCCAGAGCCCGCCAGCTGATGTCACGGCGGAAGAATCCGTCAGGCCAGTCAATCTGATCAGTCATCGCATAGGCGCGATCGCGGGCCTCTTGCAGGCTGCTGCCGCGTGCGGTGACGTTGAGAACGCGTCCCCCCGTAGCGATTATGCTGCCGTCCTGTTCGGTGGTGCCCGCATGGAACACCATGTTTGAACTGTCCTCAGGCAGGGCATCCAGCCCTTTGATCACAGAGCCCTTCTCATAGGAACCAGGATAGCCATTGGCGGCCATGACCACTGTGATGGCGTGATCATCACCCCAGTTCACCTGGGCCTCCGACAGGCGGCCTTCAGCGGCGGATTGCATCAGGTCCAGCGCCTGGGCACCAAGACGCATCATCAGCACCTGACATTCCGGATCGCCAAAGCGCACG
>NZ_JBDWPJ010000008.1:0-43268 GCF_039971195.1 Pseudophaeobacter sp. | reverse complement strand
TGCGGATTTTTGAGCTCGAAAGCTTTGCCCATGCCTCGGGGTACTACGCCGGGCTGCCGCTAGAGATCCGGCTGCAGCAGCTGGAACAGTTCGAGCGCCTCACCACCCAGCTCTATCCGCGCCTGCGGATCTACTTGTTTGACGCCAAGCGGCTGTTCTCCTCGCCGCTGACCATCTTTGGCCCGCTGCTCTGCGTGTTTTATGGCGGCAGTCACTATATGGCCTTTCGTGACCGCGCGCGGATCGAGACTTTCACCGGACATTTTGACCGCCTTGTGCGCGAAGCCGATATCACTGCCCGCCAGGTCTCTGGCCGATTGCGGGCTCTGCGCGCCGCCATCAGCGGCTGATCGCCCGAGGTCATCGCTCTGCGAAAACCCCAGCCCCCGGCTCAGGCGTGCCCTAGGCACGCCGTTCAGGCTCAAGACGCGGCAGCGACTTGAGCCTGGCAGCCCGGCACCGGGCTAGACCTTGGGATCCGGGTTCTCCGTATGGCCATCCACCGCGATCACCTGCCCCGAGACCAGCCGCGCCGCATCCGACCCCAGAAACACTGCCATATTGGCAATGTCTCTGGCCTCGACAAAGCTGCGCATTGAGGTGCCGACGGCATAGCCCGCATAGACTTGATCGCGGCTCATACCCTTTGCCTCGGCTTCCCGTTGCAATACTCCCTCCATGCGGGGGCCTTCCACCGCGCCGGGGCAAATCACATTGGCGCGAATGCCAAAGGGTCCCAATTCCATGGCCAGGGTTTTGGTCAAGCCTATCATAGCCCATTTGGCCGCCGCATAGGGCGCCCGGTTGGGGTAGCCATATTGCCCCGCCGTGGAAGAGGTCACAATGATCGAGCCGGATTTCGCCGATTTCATCAGCGGCGTGGCGTATTTTGCCGCCAGAAACGCCCCCTCTAGATTGACGCTGACACAGGCACGCCAATCCGCCAGCGCCACATCCTCCACCAGGGCCGTCGGCCCGGCGATACCGGCATTGGCACAAAGAACATCCAAACCGCCCCAGGTGGCAGTGATCTCAGCAAACAACGCCTTCACCGAGGCCTCATCAGCGGCATTGGTCACTGTTCCACGCCAGCCTTCGGGTAGATTGGCCACGGTGTCTGGGTTCAGGTCAGTGATCCAGACCTCAAACCCTGCGGCAGAAAAGCCCTCCGCCATAGCGCGCCCAATACCAGATCCACCGGCAGTGATCAGAACCCGTTTGGCAGCAGCACTCACCTTGGTGCTCCGATGGCGCGGCCCAGCCCATGGGGCGCTTCCAGCGCGGCATGGGCCTCGGCCAGCTTGATGAGATTGGCCTCGATATGCGGCGCGGGCGGGGCGGAGCGGCGCGTTTTCAGATCCACATGCAAGAGCATGTGTTCCCCGCTGGCCAGTAGTCGGTCGCCTTCAAACATTTCATGCCACAGATGCATCTTCTTGCCCGCGCCCATGATCACTCGTGTTTTGATTTGGATCGGATGGCCGGCATGCACCTCATCAATATGGCGAATATGGGTCTCAGCGGTGAAATAGCTGCCGCCATTGGCAATATATTCGGCATCGCAGCCAATGATCGCCATCAGACGATCTGTGGACTGGGCAAAGGCATCCAGATAGCGGCTCTCGGTCATATGGCCATTGTAGTCGGTCCAGTCCAGCGGCACGATGCGGCTCTGGGTCAGCACCGGCTGGCTCAGATCGCTCAGCTCCTCAATGGAATTGACCAGCCCGGCAGCCCCTTCGAGCGTCTTATCATGAGCATTCTGCAGCGCACCTGTGCCCCAGTCATTGGCACCCAATGCGCGCATCATGCCCACCAGATTGTCGTCGCGAATGCGTTCCATATCCCGGATTGAGAGATGACCGGACTGCGCATCGGACTGGCCCGCGATCAGATCCACCAGTTCATCAGTGAACTCCGGCACATCCATCAGCTTGGTCCAGGGTGAGGTCAGGCAGGGGCCGAACTGCGCCATGAAATGCTTCATCCCCGCTTCGCCACCGGCGACGCGATAGGTATCAAACAGACCCATCTGCGCCCAGCGAATGCCAAAGCCATAGCGGATGGCATTGTCGATTTCTTCCGTGGTGGCGATGCCATCCTTGACCAGCCAAAGCGCCTCGCGCCAGACCGCCTCGAGGAAGCGATCCGCCACATGGGCGTCGATCTCTTTCTTCAGATGCAGGGGGAACATGCCAATCCCCGAAAGGATCTCTTTGGCCCGCACAATCACCTGTTCGGAGTTGGCAACAGTTGTGACCACTTCGGCCAGAGGCAGCAGGTAGACCGGGTTAAAGGGATGCGCCACCACGATCTGACCGGCATTGCTGCGCCCCTCTTGCAATTCCGAGGGTTTAAATCCGGAAGTGGAAGAGCCAATCACAGCATCTCCGTCGCAGTGTTTTTGCAAATCGGCATAGACCTTCTGCTTCAGGTCGAGCCGCTCTGGCACGCTTTCCTGGATCCAATCTGCGCCCGACACCGCCTCGGCCAGAGTGTCATGAAAGCTGAGAGCGCCTTCAGCCGGAAGCGCAACATTGCCCAGCCCCGGCAGGGACCGGCGCGCATTGCTCAGCACTTCGCTGATTTTACGCTCGGCTTCGGGATCGGGGTCAAAGACCCGCACATCCCAGCCATTGAGCAAGAACCGCGCGGCCCAGCCGCCGCCAATTACACCGCCACCGATGATTGCTGCTGTTTTCGACATTCGTATCTTCCTTAAGTCAAGGGGCGAGTGTCAGCAGTCCAATAAACATCAAACCCCAGCCACCGCCAAAAACCAATTTGACGATCCTGCCCTTAGGAACAAATCTGCGCAAAACCAGAGCCGACACAGCCCCCACTCCGACCAATCCAGCACAATACCATGCTGCGGCAGAGAGAAAGATAGCCGGCGGCAGAATACTGTTCTTCAGTGCGCCTTCCGGGATGAGGACGATGATGCCCACCCCAAGCGCAAAAAGAGCAATCGAGGCCGAGGGCCCCTTCCACCAGCTGGCTTCAGATTGCAGAAAGGCTACAAGAGCAAGAATGCAGGCAGCGACGAATGAGAAGACAAAAAGAATAACCATTTCTGGATATTACGAATCTTCCCACCTGACGCTACCCTTAGAATTGTATTATTTCGCGACAGGGGCGCGTTTGGTCAGCCCCAGCTGCACGCGCACCTCTTCCGGTCCCATCAGCTTGCCGCCCATGTTCTCGATGATGGTGCCAGCGCGTTCCACCAACTGGTAGTTTTCAGCCAGCACGCCGCGGTCGAGCCAAAGGTTGTCCTCAAGACCAACCCGTACATTGCCACCTGCCAGGATTGCCGCCGCCACATAGGCCATCTGGTCCCGCCCCAATGAGAAGGCCGACCAGTTCCAGCTCGTCGGTACGTTGTTGACCATGGCCATGAAGGTGTTGAGATCATTGGGCGCGCCCCATGGCACCCCCATACAAAGCTGCACCAGGGCTGGGCTTTGCAGGATGCCTTCCTTTTCCAGCTCCTTGGCAAACCAAAGGTGACCGGTGTCAAAGGCTTCGATCTCTGGCTTAACGCCCAGATCCGCCATCATCTGCCCCATGGCGCGCAGCATGCCCGGCGTATTGGTCATCACATAATCGGCTTCGGCAAAGTTCATGGTGCCGCAGTCCAGGGTACAAATCTCGGGCAGGCATTCCGCGATATGCGCCATCCGCGCGGTGGCGCCAATCATATCGGTGCCGGCCTCATTGACCGGCAGCGGGTTTTCAACATCGCCAAAGACCATATCACCGCCCATACCGGCAGTGAGGTTCAGCACCACATCGGTGTCGCTGTCGCGGATCCGGTCGGTGACTTCGCGGTAGAGCCCCAGATCCCGTGAGGGCGCACCGGTCTCAGGATCGCGCACATGGCAATGCACCACAGCCGCACCGGCCTTGGCCGCGGCAATCGCGCTCTCGGCGATCTGCTGGGGCGAGCGCGGCACATGTGGGCTGCGATCCTGCGTGCCCCCCGATCCGGTCACGGCACAGGTGATAAAGACGTTTTTGTTCATATTCAGAGGCATTTTGGTTTTCCCCGCAATGTACAGGGTTTTGCCTAGAGTTATCCCCAAGCTCTTCCCCAGATTCCTGTTTGCTTCACCGCCCAGTCTGCCTCAGCCTTTGTGCAGACAGTTTACACCAAGCGAATCGAAGTTGATGAAATCCGCAAAAAACATCCTGCAACCCGAACATCGCCCGCTGAAAACAGCAGTGCTGGTGCTTGATGAATGCAACACGCTCTCTTTTGCCGCCGCCGTCGATCCGATGCGTGCCGCCAATCGTCTGGCCGGGCGCTGTGTCTTTGATTGGGACTATGTCAGCGCCACCGATGAACAACCAATGCTGACCAGCGGCCTTTCGGTGCCTGGCCTGCCGCTGGCCCGGCTTGAAGATTGCGAGCTGCTGATTGTCGTCGCCGGCTTCCAGCTGGCACGGCAAGCCACCCCCAGCCTGCTGGCGGGCCTGCGCCGCATCGCCGCCAAGGGCACCACCATTGCCGGCATCGATGGCGGCCCCTGGCTGATGGCCGAGGCAGGTCTGCTCAAGGGCCACCCCGCCACCACCCATTGGGAAGACCTGGAGAATTTTGCCGCCCGTTTCCCGGATGTGGACTGCCGCAATGACCGCTTCACTGTTTCAGACGAGCGGCTGACCTCAGGTGGTGCCACCCCGGCCATTGAGATGATGCTGCATATCATCAGCACACGTCATGGGGCCGGCTTTGCCGCCCGCGTGGCAGGCCTGTTCCTCTATGATGGTCCTGCCGCGCCCAGTCGCCCACAAAGCCGCCTTGGCAGTCACAAACACAATGCGCTCACCGCCAAGGCCAATGCCCTGATGGAATCCGCCCTGGACGAGCCACTGACCCTGACCAGAATTGCCCAGCGCCTGGGCACCAGCCCGCGCAGCCTGCAACAGCAGTTCCGCCTGCGGCTCAACACCACGCCGCAGGATCACTATCTGCACCTGCGTCTGGCCGAGGCCCGCCGCCTGGTCAGCGATACGGATCTGTCGCTGATGGAAGTCGCCCTGGCCACTGGCTTCACCTCGCCGTCAAGTTTTGCCCGCGCCTTCCGCGTCGCCCATGGCACCTCAGCGCGGGAGCTGCGCCAGAACCGCAACATGCCGGAAAAAGCCGGGTTTGGGGCCAGCGGGCACGCCCGCCCGGAAACACCACGCCCCACCACCCACTGATACCCCCAACTCCACAGGCACCGGGTCAAGGGCCGCCGCGCGGCCCTGCGCAGCAGGGTTTACCCTTGAGGCGGAGAATGTGGGGATAGGCTCGGTTGGGCCACTGCGGGGCAGACCTGCCCCTCAGTGGCTTCTCAGCAGGCCCTTCCTTTTCTTTTGCGCCGCGCAACGCGCGGCGCCGGGCCCAACTGCAAAGATGCATTTTAATGCATCTGGCGCAGGCGGGAGCCACTGGCTGTACTCTCGCCTCAATAGGGCATCGGATGGGCGCGATGGGCCTGATTGATTTCTTCCAGCACCTGCGCTGACAGCTCCACCTCTACCGATTTCAACGCATGTTCCAATTGGAGTTGCGTGGTCGCGCCAAAAATCGCGCTGGCCATGAAGGGCCGGCTGCGACACCAGGCCAGGGCCATATGCACCGGGTCCAGGTCATGACGCGCGGCGATCTCCAGATAGGCCGCAACCGCATCGTAGACCCGCGGCGAATGGCGTCCACCCAGTTCTGGGACGATGGATTTGCGGGACCCCTCTGGCACAGCGCCTTGCTGGTATTTACCCGTCAACAGCCCCGTCCCCAGTGGCGAAAAGGCCAATAGCCCCACATCCTCATTGTGGCTCAGCTCGGCCAGATCTGTGTCATACATCCGGCAGATCATCGAGTACTCATTCTGGATTGAGGCCACCCGTGGCCCCACCCCCTCCTCGGCCAGCCGCAGCCATTGCGCCGTGCCCCAGGCACTTTCATTGCTCAGGCCAAAAGCGCGGATATTGCCCTTGTCGACCTGCCCCTGCAGCGCCTCTAGGCAGTCGCGCATATTATCGAGCACCTCTTCGCGGTTCTGGCTGGAGGGATCATAGCTCCAGTTTTTGCGGAACATATAGCTGCCGCGATTGGGCCAATGAAACTGGTAGAGATCGATGTAATCCGTCTGTAGCCGCTTCAGTGAGCCTTCAACGGTTTCGGCAATTGTCTTGGAAGAAATCGGTGCCCCGTCACGCACCACCGCCAGACCTTCGCCGGAATGTTTGGTCGCCAGGATGTAATCGCCACGCCGCCCGGTCTTGGCGTTCCAGTTGCCGAGGATTTCCTCGCTGCGGCCAACGGTTTCCTTTGAAACAGGATTGACCGGATACATCTCGGCGGTATCGACAAAATTCACCCCCGCCGCCAATGCGGTTTCGATCTGCACATGGGCCTCCGCTTCCGAGGTCTGGGTGCCAAAGGTCATGGTGCCAATGCAAATCTCCGACACCATCATCCCGGTGCGTCCCAAGGGGTTCATCTTCATCGCGCATTCCTTCATTGCTCAGCCGTCTACAGGCCACTTCAACTGGCCCGGTTCTGTTGCCTGATTTTCGCCAGCGACCTTAGCGCGCCCAAATCTGGGCGCAAGCCAGCACCAGACCACCTTGTGCTTACCCACGGAATACGCGAGCCTAGCCAAAATGAACCCCCGCAACCCCAAAGGGAGAGCCGCAACTATGGCGCAGAACATCACCCAGGGCGTCAAAGCCCTGCTGACCGAAGCCAATGAAATTGTCTCCACCATGTCCATCGTGGAGGCCAAAGAGAAAGCCCAGGATCCCGACTATGTCTTTGTCGATCTGCGCGACATTCGTGAATTGCGGCGCTCCGGCATGATCCCCGGCGCCTTTTCCTGCCCCCGCGGCATGCTGGAGTTCTGGATTGATCCCGAAAGCCCCTATCACAAGCCGATCTTTAATCAGGACAAAACCTATGTGTTTTACTGCGCCAGCGCCTGGCGCTCGGCGCTGAGCGCCAAGATCGCCATGGAAATGGGCCTGGCCCCGGTGATGCATCTTGAGGGCGGCTTTACCGCCTGGGACAAGGCCGGTGGGCCCACCGTGCCGCACGAGGGCTAGTCTCAAAGCGCTCTTATGGGGCTTCAGCGGGTCGGTCTCCGGATTCGCTGAAGCTCCGCCCATTTCTCCTGTTTGATTTGCGGAAAGATGATTGAGAACAAATAGCGAACATGATAGGAAAATGTCATGTCGACTCACCTGCTTTCCCGCCACAGCCACCGTCCCCGTGCCAGCCTCTCACTGCTGACCAGAGGCGCAGCCATCACCCCGGCTATCACTCTAGAACGCGGCCGCGCCCATGAGGCCTGCGGCCCTGCTCGGCGCAGTTTTGCGCTCTGGTTGGCGGCCTCCACCCAGGGGCCGGTGCTCTGGATCACGCCGCAGTGGCAACCTGTAACGCTGAACCCCGATGGGATGATGGATTTTGCCGATCCCGCGCGGTTCTTGTTTGTCGCCGCGCCCCGACGTGAAGATCAGCTTTGGGCCATCGAAGAAGCGCTGCGCTCTGGTGCCGCCCCGCTGGTGGTGGCCGATCTGGAAGAGCCCCCTGCGATGACGCCGGTGCGCCGTCTGCATCTGGCTGCCGAACAGGGCGGCAGCCTCGGTGTTGCGCCGCTGGCGCTGCTGCTCACCCCGGGATCTGGCGGGGCCGCCGGTATCGAGAGCCGCTGGCACATGTCGCCAGCCCATCAAGGGCGGCAGCGGATCTGGCAGCTTGACCGTCTGCGTGCCCGCACCCAGCCCCCGGCCTGCTGGCGCCTGCAGCAAAAGGCTCCCCGCAGTGGCTTACAGCTCTGCCCTGCACCTCAGGCCGACCTCCCATCCGAGGGTCCTCACCTGCGGGCCACGCAACAGTGATGACATCGCCGCTGTCTCTGCCCAAGAAACCTGCTAGGGGTGCGGGGAAGCAGGGGAGCGCCCCATATCAAACACAGGCTTGCAGGGGCAGATCATGTTGTCACGACGTCAGACCCTTTGGGGTCTTCTGGGCCTCATCGGAATGGGGGCACTACCTGCACCCTTAATGGCAGGGCGAAGTAAATACAGACTTGACCCAGAAGCCACCAAAGTGAAGTTCGGCTTTCGCCTCAATGGCATCTGGCAAAAAGGCTCGATCCCCGTTGTCAGCTCTGCCATCGAACTGAACCCGCACAGGCTGGCGGAAACCAAGGTCAAAGTCACCCTCGACGCCAGCGCTGCAAAGACCGGGTTCATCCTGGCAACCCAGGCCATGACCGGACCCGAAGTTCTGGATACCGCCCGCCACCCGCAGATCAGCTTTGTCTCGCGGCAGATCCTTTTGGGACCTGAACAGCGCCTTTCGGGCGGGGCACAGATCATCGGCGACCTCACTCTGCGGGGTGCCACCCTGCCAATCCCCCTAGAGGCCGCTTTGTACCGCCGCCCAGGCAGCGCTGCGAATGACCTCAGCCGGCTTGATTTCACCCTAAAGGGCAGCCTCAGCCGGGCCGCCTATGGCGCGACGGGCTTTGCTGCATTGGTCGGAGATGAGGTGCGTCTGGATATTCGTGCCAGCATGACCCAAGTGACATAAAGCGCTGCCAAACCACTGGTTGCGACATTCCTGTCGAAAAACCTCTTGCGCTGCAGCGCCGATGCGGCATTGATGGCCCATCATGCGTATGATCATTTCCTTTGCCGCCCTGTTCCTGTCTGTCGTGCTCTTGCAATTTGCAACCGGAGGCGTCGGGCCGCTGGATGCGCTCTCGGGCTTTGCCCTTGGCTTTGACAAAAAGCAGATCGGTCTTTTGGGTTCGGCGCATTTCCTGGGATTTTTCATTGGCTGCTGGTGGGCCCCACGGTTGCTGGGCAGCATCGGCCATTCGCGCACCTTTGCGGTCTGTACCGCGCTGGGGGCCATGGGGCTGATCAGCCATACCCTGACAAATGATCCCTATGCCTGGGCCGCCATGCGGATTGCCTCTGGGGTCTGTGTTGCC
Organism: Pseudophaeobacter sp.; assembly: GCF_039971195.1. Taxonomy (GTDB): domain Bacteria; phylum Pseudomonadota; class Alphaproteobacteria; order Rhodobacterales; family Rhodobacteraceae; genus Pseudophaeobacter. The sequence goes on along the minus strand of NZ_JBDWPJ010000008.1, from coordinate 34,272 downwards.
GGTAGCTACACGGTAATCGAAGCCTGGCTCAATGCCAAGGTCACCAATGAGACCCGTGGCCGTGCCATGGGCACCTATCGGCTGGTCGACATGGGCGGATCCCTGGGCGCGCAGCTGTTTATCGCGGTGTTGCCGCCGGCCTATTATGTCTCTTACAACCTGCTGGCGCTGCTGTGTTGTGCGGCGCTTTTGCCGCTCACCCTGACCCGCGCCAGCCAGCCAGAGACCCCTGCCGCACCGCGCCTGCGGCCGCAGCTGGCCTGGCGCTGCTCACCGCTGGCCGTTGCCGGGGTGATTGTCGCCGCGCTCAGCTCCGCCTCCTTTCGAATGGTGGGGCCTATTTATGGTCAAGAGGTCGGGCTGGAAATCGGTCAGATCGCCTTCTTCCTGGCCTCCTTTGTGCTGGGCGGCGCGCTGGCGCAATATCCGATGGGCTGGCTGGCGGATAAATATGACCGCCGCTGGGTGCTGATCTGGCTGTCAGCCGCTGCCGTCGGCAGCTGTTTCATCACCATGGCCGCAAGCCAGACCGGCACCATCGGGGTGATGTTGGCGGCGGGATTCTTTGGCCTGACCACCTTCCCCATCTTCTCGCTCTCCTCCGCCCATGCCAATGACTTTGCCACATCTGAACAACGGGTTGAGCTTTCGGCGGCGCTGATGTTCTTTTTCGCCCTAGGCGCCATTGCCGCGCCCTATGTGGCCTCCAGTCTGATCAGCAGCTATGGCCCACCGGCGCTCTTTGCCTTTGTCGCCATTGGCCATCTGGCCCTGATCGTGTTTGGCCTGACTCGAATGCAGGCCCGTCCCGCGCCCGAGGCCGAAGACCGTACCCGCTATGTCTATGCGCCGCGCACATCCTTCACCATTGGACGGTTGCTGAAACGCTCCCGCGAGCGCAAATAAAAAGGGCCTGAGAACCGGCCCCTTTTGGTCTGTTCTTACTGCTGAATTCAGGCTGAGGCGCCCGGCTCCACCTCTGTGGCTTCGCCATTCACGACGGCAGGCGTTTCTTCCGCTGCTTTGGGCTCTTCTTTCGCCCCAAGCGCGGCACTGGCGATGCCGCTGACGCCATCTTCCATCGACAGGCCCAGCTCTTCGCCCAGCTTTTTCAGCGCTGGCATCTGTACCGCCATGCCCATGATCGAATCGAGCGCCTGATTCACCACAGGCTTCTCGCCGCTTCCGGCCTGAACCGTCTGGCCATTGCCACCAGAACCACCCGCGGCTCCAATGCCGCTGACCTGATGGATCTTGATCGAGTCGATCTTTTCGGCCGGCTTGACCATCTCGGCCACGATCGAAGGCATTGCCTCCAGACGGGCCAGATCCACCTTCATGCCAATCAGCTCAGCCGAGAGCGCATTTTCCGCATCAACTATGGCACGCTTACCTTCAGCTTCGGCCAGCATGTCGTTCTTCTTCGCCTCGGCGCGAATGTTGAGCGCGTCCGCCTCTGCCTGGGCCTCTTCGCGGCGCGCCTCGGCGCGGTCAGCGGCGGCGTCTTTTTCAGCCTGCGCCGCCAGACGAATGCCTGTGGCCTGGCGTTCGGCCTCGCGGGTGGCCTGGATCAGCACGATCTGCTTTTCACGCTCAGCTTCTGCCACCTGACGGGCGGTTGCCACCGCTTCTGTGGCCTTGGTGGCCTCAGCACGGGCGAGATCCGCCGAGGCACGGGCGCGGCTTTCCTCTTCGGATTTCTGCTGGATGATGATCTGGCGTTCCTGCTCGGCCACTTCCAGCTCACGTTCCTTGGAGATCTCCGCATCGCGGATCTTGCGTTCCCGCGCAATCTCAGCCGAGCGGATCGCTTCTTCACGGGCAATCCGGGCGCGTTCAGTCTCACGCACCGAGTCTTCGGTCCGCGCAGCGATCTCAGCCTCCTGAGCGACGCGCAGTGTTTCAACCCGCTCCTTCTGCTCAATGCGAGCCTGTTCTTCGTCCTGCTCAATCAACAGCTTCTGACGCTGTGCCTCCATCGCCGCACGGCGCACAGAAACATCCGCATCCGCATCAATTTGGGCGCGCTCCATCTTTGATGTCGCAATCACCTCGGCCAGTTTACGCATCCCAACAGCGTTAAAGGCGTTATTCTCATCCAGGGCTTCAAACGGGGTCTGATCCAGCGCAGTCAAGGATACGGATTCCAGCGAGAGACCGTTTTTGGTCAGGTCTTCTGAGACGGCATTTTGCACCTCTTGCACAAAGTCGGCGCGGTTTTCATGCAGCCCATCCATGGTCATCTGTGCCGCAACCGCGCGCAGACCATCAATCAGCTTGCCTTCGATCATCTCGCGCAGCTGTTCTACGTCAAAGGTGCGGTCGCCCAGAGTCTGGGCCGCGCGGGCAATGCCCTCAGCTGTGGCCATGACCGAGACGTAGAATTCAACGCCAACGTCCACACGCATCCGGTCCTGTGTAATCAGGGCCGCCTCCCCGTCGCGCTTAACTTCCAAACGCAGTGTCTTCATGTTGACGGGGCTGACCTCATGCATGAGCGGCACCACAAGAACGCCACCGTCCATGATGACCTTCTTACCGCCCGAGCCCGTTCTAATCAGGCTGACTTCGCGGGTTGAGCGTCGATACAAGCGCCCAAGCACCAGACCAATAACAAGAAGAAATGCCAGAAAGCCAGGCACAGCAATAATCAGAAAATCCATTTGAATTCCTCCATCGTTCAATAATGTTTCGGCAGTCTGTTTGGCTGTCTTCTTGGCCATTTCAAACTTGCCTTTGTGTCAGCAGCCACATGGTGGCGCTGGGTCTCATTCCGACAGCGGGATCAGGACATAGGCATCTTGCCGCCTGTCCCGGATCACCAAAACATCGGTGCCCTGGGTGATTTCCTCGCCTTGGGCAAAGGGTTCAGCGCGCAGGTAGTGGGCATTGCCGTACCGATCCATCACCCGCACCTCGGCAGGGCGTCCCTTGGCAGCCGTGCCCTGGGTGATCACCCCGCGACGGCGGCCCAGGCTGCGCTCGGACAGGGCTTCGGTCTCCACCTGCGGCAGCAGACGTGCAAAAACAGAACCAAAGCTGCGGGCAAACCAGATGCCAAAGACACCAGCCGGAGCGCCAATCAACCAGGGGGACAGGGCAGAGCCAATAAGCGACTTCACCCCCAGTTGCAGCCCGACACCGCTCAAACCAAAGCCCAGCAGAAAGGCCGCCAGCCAGATCAACATCGGCATTTTGCCCAGCCCCAGCCAGCTGCCGACCCCACCAGAGGCATCAACCAGCGTAGCGCCTTCGGCCAGATCCATACCGTCGATATCCGCCAGATCCAGATCGCCCAGATCTCCAAAATCGCTCAAGCCATCAGTGTCTAAAGAGAGATCGCCACCGATATCGCCCAGATCCGGCGCGTCAGGACCATCGAGACCGTCAATCCCGCCCAGATCCGCATCAGCCTCACCATTGCCAAGAAAGCTCGCGCCAATCAACAACGCCGCCAGTTCCAGCCCGGCCAGGCCAAAGAGCAGCGCCAGCGCAAAACTGAAGGGCAGGAAGGCAGGGTCAAACAGGTAGTCAAACATCGATGGGCAATATCCTCAGGTCAAAAGGGAACAGATCAGAAAGAAACAGGTAGACGAGAAACGGTATACAATGGCATGCAATCAATGTGGTAACGCCTCTGTGAAATTTCAAGGCGATGGGCTAAAATACTCTCCCAAAAGGTGCGTCACAGCGGCCTACAAAGCAAGGCAAAGCAGCCTTCGCAGGCAAATTTTCTGCGAATGGCTCAGCCGGGGTTTTCGTGCCGCCCCGCATGGGGTAGACGGGCCTCTGACTTTACACATGGGTGGATGGCATGGCTCGCATTCTGATTACTTCGGCAATTCCCTATATCAACGGGATCAAGCACCTGGGCAATCTGGTTGGCAGTCAGCTTCCCGCTGATCTTTATGCCCGGTTCCAGCGCGCCACCGGCAACGAAGTCATGTTCCTCTGCGCCACCGATGAACACGGCACCCCGGCTGAGCTCGCCGCTGCCAAGGCTGGCAAGCCCGTGGCGGAGTTCTGCGCTGAAATGCACGCGGTCCAGGCCAAGATCGCCGAGGGCTTTGGCCTCAGCTTTGATCATTTTGGCCGCTCTTCCAGCCCACAGAACCACGCGCTTACCCAGCATTTTGCCGGCAAGCTGGCCGAGGCAGGCCTGATCCGCGAAGTGGACGACAGCCAGATCTACTCGCATGCCGATGGCCGTTTCCTGCCCGACCGCTATGTAGAAGGCACCTGCCCCAACTGCGGCTTTGAAAAGGCGCGCGGCGATCAATGCGAAGAATGCACCAAGCAGCTGGACCCCACCGATCTGATCAACCCGCGTTCAGCCATTTCGGGCTCTACAGATCTGGAGGTGCGCGCCACCAAGCATCTGTTCCTGTGCCAAAGCCAGATGAAAGACCAGCTGGATGCCTGGATCAACAGCAAATCCGACTGGCCAGTGCTGACCACTTCGATCGCCAAGAAATGGCTGCATGACGGCGACGGCTTGCAGGATCGTGGCATCACCCGTGACCTCGATTGGGGCATTCCGGTGAAAAAAGGCACCGAGGACTGGCCCGGCATGGAAGGCAAGGTCTTCTATGTCTGGTTCGACGCGCCGATCGAATATATCGCCGCCGCCGGCGAATGGGCTGAGGCCAATGGCAAGACCGATGCTGACTGGCAGCGTTGGTGGCGCACAGACATGGGCGCCGATGACGTGAAATACGTCCAGTTCATGGGCAAGGACAATGTGCCCTTCCACACGCTTTCCTTCCCGGCCACCATTCTGGGATCGGGCGAGCCATGGAAACTGGTCGATCACCTCAAAAGCTTCAACTATCTGAACTATGATGGCGGCCAGTTCTCCACCAGCCAGGGCCGTGGCATCTTCATGGATCAGGCGCTGGAAATCCTGCCCGCCGATTACTGGCGCTGGTGGCTGCTCAGCCATGCACCTGAAAGCTCGGATTCCGAATTCACCTGGGAGCAGTTCCAGCAGTCGGTGAACAAGGATCTCGCCGATGTTCTTGGTAACTTTGTCAGCCGCATCACCAAATTCTGCCGCTCCAAATTTGGCGAGGAAGTACCGCAGGGTGGCAGCTATGGGGATCCGGAACAGGCCCTGGTCACAGAACTCACCAGCCGCATCCAGGCCTATGAGCAGCACATGGAAAACATGGACGTGCGCAAATCGGCCCAGGAGCTGCGCGCCATCTGGGTGGCAGGCAACGAATATCTGCAAAGCACCGCCCCCTGGTCCACCTTCAAAAGTGATCCCGATCAGGCTGCTGCCCAGGTACGCCTCGGCCTCAACCTGATCCGCCTCTATGCGGTGCTCAGCGCCCCCTTCATTCCAAGCGCCAGCGACAGCCTGATGCAGGCGCTGAATTGCGACGACCGCAGCTGGCCCAGCGATGTCGCCGCAGCGCTCTCCATGCTGTCTGCCGGCCATGGCTTCCAGGTTCCTGAAAACCTCTTTGCCAAAATCACCGATGAACAGCGCGAAGAGTGGCAGGCCAGGTTCGCAGGCACCCGCGACTAGATCGCCGCCCTTCACCAGGCCTCCCATTCCGGAGCCCCATAGGGCTCCATGACCTGCAAAGCCCGCCTTGTCTCAAGGTGGGCTTTTCCTTTTGGCAACGCCCACTCGGCCATGGAAACAAAATCCAGCACACTTACAGCATTGTTTCACTTCCGGAAATGATATGCCTCTGGGGACATTTTTCTGACAAAAATACTCGGAATGGGTTTTCTGATAAAATTAATCAGGTATAAGGGGTCTCAGCCAACCTGACTCGTCAGGCCAGCCCATATCTGCATCTCACAAATAGAAATCGCCACCATGTCGATTAGCACCCCTCAGACCAGCTCATCCCGCGCCCGCCCTCAGCAAGCGGCAGAACGTGAAGAACTCTGGTCCTCGGTTTTTGCCCCCAGCGGGTCCCTTTCGGGACTCTGCCTGGAGTGGCTTTTGGACAAGGCGGAATTCAACAATGGGCGACCCTCATGAACCAGATGACATCCAACCCCGTACCAACCACCGCCTCCCCCGAAGTCTTCCCGACCTATCACGCCGAGGATCTCACCCGCGGCGGCATTCAGGCCCGCATCCTTCTCAATGGGCAAATCTATAGCCTGCGCATCACCCGCGCCGGAAAGCTGATCCTGACCAAATGAGCGACCCGCAGCCCTCCAGACGCGGCGCTGCCGCCGTTGGCCTGCTTGCCGACCTGCCGCCGTTTGAGGCCGGGGCCGTGCGCTATTTCCGCTATTGGTTCAGCGGTGGCGCCGCCCGCGCTGATCTGCATCAGGCCTTTTGCAACAGCCTCGGCCCCACCCGCGCCAGAGCCGCCTTTGACTGCTTTGGTGCGCTTTGTGAGTTTTGTGTCACCCATGGCCGCCGCCCACTGATGCGTCATGGCATGAGTTGTTCCTGCCTGGGCGCCGATGAGAACTGCTTTGCCAATCTTCTGGCCGCCGCCATCGAGGGCGAGGCTACAGATGCCGATCTGCTCGCAACCCTCCTTGTGGCACCACAACAGGCGCAAAAACTCAGCGCTCTGGCCGCACAAAGCGGTCTATTTCTGCAGCAGATTACCGGAGGCATGGCACCACGACGCAGCTACCGCCCGGGATCCGCCACCCTGCACTGACCCTATATCGACCCAACCAAGCTACTCTTCCCAGCTACACTTCAAGGACATCACATATGAAATCGCTGTTTCTTTCCGGTACCATTCTGGCAGGTCTTGCAGTCACCGCGGCCCCAACCCTGGCTGCAACAAAAGCCGAGGTTCTGACCAATTACGCCAATATCGCTGAGGCAAAATTTCAGGACAGCCTGGCCACGGCCCAGACCCTGCAGGCAGCTGTTGACGCTCTGATCGCCGTCCCCTCGGCAGAGAACCTGACAGCCGCCCGTCAGGCCTGGCTGGCTGCCCGCGTGCCCTATCAGCAGTCCGAAGTCTTCCGTTTTGGCAATGCCTTGGTTGATGACTGGGAAGGCAAAGTGAATGCCTGGCCGCTGGACGAAGGCCTGATCGACTATGTCGACGCGTCTTACGGTGGTCCAAGTGATGAAAACGCGCTTGCTGCACTGAACGTGATCGCCAACCCCAGCTTTGACCTCTCCGGCAAATCCATCGACACCAGCGAGATCACCCCTGCCCTGCTGTCAGATACCCTGCACGAAGCAGACGGCGTCGAAGCCAATGTTGCTACTGGCTATCACGCGGTTGAATTCCTGCTCTGGGGCCAGGATTTGAACGGCACCAACCACGGCGCCGGGGCGCGCAGCTGGACCGACTATGCCGCGGGTGACAGTTGCACCAATGGCAATTGCGACCGTCGCGGCGACTACCTGAAGGCCGCCACTGATCTTCTGGTCTCTGATCTGGAATGGATGGCCGCGCAGTGGGGCGAAACCGGCGCGGCACGCGGCACCCTGCTGAGCGATGAAGCTGCTGGCATCTCTGCCATGCTCACCGGCAGGGGGTCGCTGTCTTACGGCGAACAGGCAGGCGAACGCATGCGCCTTGGTCTGATGCTGAATGACCCGGAAGAAGAGCACGATTGCTTCTCTGACAACACCCATAACAGCCACTACTATGATGGTCTGGGTGTGCAGAACGTCTACCTTGGCGAATATGTCCGGGTGAACGGCGAACTGGTCTCCGGTGCCTCCCTGTCCGACATGGTCATCGCAGCTGATCCGGCGCTGGATGTCGAGATGCGCCAGAAGCTCGCCGCCACCATGCAGGCCCTGGGCCGCATCAAATCCACCGCCGAAGCTGGCTTTTCCTATGACCAGATGCTGGAACAGGGCAATGCCGCTGGCGAGGCTCTGATCATGGGCGGCGTCAACGGCTTGGTCGATCAGACACAGTCGATTGAACGCGTTGTAAAACTGCTCAGCCTGAACGGTTTGGAATTTGAAGGCTCCGACAGCCTTGACAATCCATCAGCAGTCTTCGAATAAGTAACCGTTAGTTATAACATAACGCCCACTCACGACCGGCAGGACCTGGCAGATACCCACGGCCAGGCCCTGCCCCACCAGAAAGAAAACAAACCAAATGACTACCAAGACCTACGCCGCGCTGGCTTTCAGCGCGCCCGTTCTGTTGTGCGCAAACGCTGCATTGGCCGAACAGGGCTTCACCTGGGAAGGTGAAATCGAAATTGGCAACGAACAGGTGATCTCTTCGGATGTTGCCGCCAATGAAATCCGCAATACCTATGCCATCATCACCGCCACCGGCACCTATAGCTTTGGCAATAACATGGCGATCTTTTCGACACTCACTGCCGAAAGCCTGACGGATCCAACCGCAGATCGCACCTTTGACGACATGGGGCTCTATGTCGAAGAATTGGGCTTTAGCTTTGGGTTGGGCCAGTCCACTAATGTGGCAATTGGTAAGCTGCACCCAGTCTTTGGCAGCGCCTGGGACGACACGGCCGGCTTCTTTGGCGGTACTTTGTCTGAAGACTATGAATTGCTCGAGCAAGTCGGGATTCTGGCCGATGTCGAACTCAACGGCGCCGGGACCCTCTCCTTTGGGATCTTCTTTGCCGATGACACCGGGCTCAGCCGTTCTTGGGGCCATGATCGTGGCCGCAACCGCTCCAATACCGGCGGCGCTGGCAACACCGGAAAACTGGACAACCTTGCCATCCAATGGAACCACGAGGTGGACAACACCCGTTTCCACATCGGCGCCCGACATCTGAGTGCCAGCCAGGGTGACGTGGATGACGAACAGGGTTTTGTTGCCGGTCTTGGCCATTCCTTTGACGGCGGGCTTGATGTCTTTGCCGAAGTTGCCGCATTCGACAACTTTGGCGGCACCGCCGATGATGCGACCTTTGTCACCCTGAATGCCGCCTATGGCATTGGCAGCTGGACCCTCTCGGGCACCCTGTCACAGCGCGACCTGGATACCTCTGGCAAGACCGACCTGCATTCGATCGCCGTCGAATATGAGTTTCAGAACGGCATGGCATTGGGAGGCGCATTGGCCTTTCACGATGACAGCGGTGTGAAAGACACCATTCTTGGTGCCAACTTGATTATTCCTCTGGGGGGCTAAGTCAGACATCGCGGAGGTATTGAGGCATATCTAACCTGATTTCCGTTTCCCTCGGGCTTGGAAAGTTTCGCCTTCAAAACCGCAATGGGCCGCATTTTGCGGCCCATTTTTTTCACCAAACCGGTTACCCGATAAAAACAATCAGATTTTTAAACTTGTATCCCGACTATTTTCATCAGATATTAAGCAGAGCAACGCGCCAGTGGCGTATTAATTCCCAGAGGCTCTTCGCATGATCATCTGCCACTGCACCTCGATCTCTGATCACGACATTCACGCGGCGATCGACTGGATGCGCAACGCCGATCCAGACACGCTCATCACGCCCGGTAAAATCTACCACGCTCTTGGCAAGGCAGCGGATTGTGGCGGGTGCATGCCGCTCTTCCTCGACACAATGCGCAATAATGATAAGCTCACTGTACCGGCGCATCTTCAGAACCTGCGCCGCACTGCAACTCAGGAGAGCACCTATGAAGGGCGACCCCAAAGTCATCGACTATCTCAACAAAGCGCTGCGTCATGAGCTGACAGCCGTCAGCCAGTATTGGCTTCACTATCGTCTGCAGGACGATTGGGGCCTGGGCAGCATGGCCAAGAAAAGCCGCGAAGAAAGCATCGAAGAGATGGAGCACGCGGACAGTCTGATCGAACGCATTCTTTTCCTTGGCGGCCATCCCAATCTGCAGAAACTGGACCCGCTGCGCATCGGCCAGACTCCCAAGGAAACGCTGGAATGCGATCTAGCCGCCGAAGAGAGCGCCCGTGCGCTCTACAAGGAAGCCCGCGATGTCTGCAACGATGCTGGCGACTATGTGACCATGAAGCTGTTTGAAACATTGATGGCGGACGAAGAAGGCCATATCGACTTCCTCGAAACCCAACTTGAACTTCACGACCGGATTGGTGCCGAAAACTATGCCCAACTCAACGCCACCAAAATGGAAGCGGTTGAAGAGTAACATCCTTCTGGCTGCCGCTACTGCGGCAGCCTCCCCTGCTCTGGCCTTTGATCTATCCACCCTGCCATTGGGTGACCCACATCTGAACATCACGCCGCGCAGCGCTCAGGAACAGGCCCGCATCAGCGCTGCTACCGCGCCGACGACGGATTTCACCACCCCTGAAAGCTTTGAGGAAAACCCAGCTGGAGCCGCCACCATTCGGGCGCGCGATGATGATGAGGCCTTCTCGCAGCACAGCGCCAATCTGTCCTTTGAGCAGGAGCTGGAGTTCAAGCTTGGCAATGGGCTGTTCAAGAAAATCTGGGTCTTCTCCCCGGCCTCCACCCTGGCCTCGGATGGGCTTGGCCCGCTTTACAACGCCCGGTCTTGCCAGCGCTGCCACGTCAAAGATGGGCGCGGTGTGGTGCCCGAAGATCCCGACTATCGCTCCGCCTCGATGTTTCTGCGGATCTCTGTTCCCGGTGAAACCCCGCTGAACCTGCAGGCGATTACGGACTATATCGGGACCGCACCCGACCCCAATTATGGCGGCCAGTTACAGGACTTCTCCCGCCCCGGCCTTGCCCCAGAATATCGTCTGCGCGTTGAGTATACCCAGCAAATCGTCACCCTGGCAGGTGGCGAGAGCGCTGAGCTGCGGGTGCCCCTCTACACCGCCGCCGAACTGGGCTATGGTCCACTGCAGGCGGATGCGATGCTGTCGCCTAGGCTGGCGCCGTCGATGATTGGCCTTGGCCTGCTCGAAGCCATCTCTGCTGCCGATATCCTCGCCAATGCGGATGAGCATGACGACAATGGGGACGGCATTTCTGGCCGTGCCAACCTCGCCTGGTCGCCCGAATTCGACCAGATCATGCTAGGGCGCTTTGGCCACAAGGCCGGCATGCCGACCCTGCACCAGCAATCTGCAGCGGCCTTTTCCGGCGACATCGGCATCTCGACACCTTTGTTTCCCGACCCCGCAGGGGATTGCACCCAGCCCCAGACCGATTGCCTATCCGCCCCACATGGGGATGGCGACATTCGCGGCACCGAAATTGACCAGGCCAATATGGATCTGGTGACATTTTACACCCGCAATCTGGCAGTGCCCGCCCGGCGCGATATCGATGACCCAGAGGTGCTGCGCGGCAAGGAAGTGTTTTACACCAGCGGCTGCACCAGCTGTCATACCCCCAAATTTGTCACCCAACGCCTTACGGATAGGCCAGAGAACAGCTTTCAGCTGATCTGGCCCTATAGTGATTTACTGCTGCATGATATGGGCGAGGGTCTTGCCGACAACCGCCCCGAAGGCCGCGCCACGGGCCGCGAATGGCGCACTCCGCCGCTTTGGGGGATCGGCCTCACCAAACAGGTGAACCCAGCCGCCACCTATCTCCATGATGGCCGCGCCCGCAGCCTGCTTGAGGCCATCCTCTGGCATGGCGGCGAGGCCAAATCCGCCCGTGACCGGGTTGTTGATCTTTCGCCAGTTGATCGCGCCGCCCTCCTTCGTTTTTTGGAAAGCCTCTGAATTGAAACATACCCTCTTTGCTCTCACCACTGCTGCCTGCCTTTTTGCTACCGCGTCACGCGCCGATTTGGTTGATGAGATCCTGAATGATCAAATCCTGCCCGCAATGCAGGCCCTGGCCGAGAGCAGCCAGGATCTGGCGCGGGTGGCCGAAACCATTTGCCGCCCCGGTGCCAGCCCGCTGCGCGATGCCTATGCCCAGGCCTTTGACGATTGGATCCGGGTGAGCCACCTGCGGTTTGGTCCTAGCGAAACGGACAACCGTGCCTTTGCCCTGGCCTTTTGGCCCGACAGCCGTGGCAAGACGCCCAAGACCCTGGCCAATCATCTTCGCGCTGCTGACCCCAGCTTGCTGACCCCCGAGAGCTTTGCCCAGTCCTCCATCGCGGGACGGGGGTTTTATGCACTGGAGTTCATGTACTTTGACTCTGGCTTCAACAGCGCCAAGCCGCATGAGTATCGCTGTGCCCTGACCGCCGCCATGGCCCGCGACATCGCCGCAAACGCCACGGCAATACATCGGGACTGGCAAGGCAGCTACGCCGATCAAATGCGCCAGGCCAGTGGGCGCTATCAGAATGAAACAGAGGTCAAACAAGAGCTGTTCAAGGCCCTGAACACAGGGTTGCAAGTGCTTTCAGACATGCGCCTGGGCCGACCTTTGGGAAGCTTTGACAAGCCCCGCCCCAGGCGCGCCGAGGCCTGGCGCTCGGGGCGCAGTCTGCACCACATTGTGTTGGCTCTGCAGTCCCTGCACCCGCTGGCCATCGCGCTGGCGGATGGAGATCAGGAGCTGATCAAAAAACTGGACGCTGCCTTCCAAAAGCCAATTCTGCGTGCCCTGCGCCTGGAGGACCCGCGCCTTGAAGGTGTAGCTGATCCGGCCAAACGTTTTCGCATCGAGGCGCTGCAACAAGAGGTCAACGACCTGCGAAACCTGATCGCAAGCGATCTTGGCCCCTCGCTTGGAGTTCTGGCCGGGTTCAATTCGCTCGACGGAGATTGACATAAATGACGAGCCGACGCGGGTTTATTGCAGGGCTTCTGGCCAGTGGTCTCGCGCCCAGCCCCAGCTGGGCCGATCTTGGCGGACCAGCCTTTCTTTCTGCTGCCAAAGACCCCACCGGCAACCACCTGCTGGCAGGGCTGTCTGACGCCGGAGCGATCCGCTTCACCTGCCCCCTGCCTGGGCGCGGCCATGCGGCAGCGGCTCACCCGCACCGCCCCGAGGCCGTGGCCTTTGCGCGCCGTCCCGGTCGTTTTGCCGATGTGATCGACTGCCGCGATGGTGCGCGGCTTGCCCGCCTACTCCCGCCGACAGGCCATCATTTTTATGGGCACGGGCGCTTTTCCCCAGATGGCAGCCGGTTGTTCACCACCGAAAACGACTTTGAAAATGCCCAGGGAGTGATCGGCGTCTGGGAGGTCAAACAAGACTATCGCCGTATTAGAAGCTTCAGTTCAGGCGGCATTGGTCCCCACGACATGCTGCTTTGGAACATGGGCGGGGAGCCCCAATTGGTCATCGCCAATGGTGGCATCGAAACCCACCCGGACAGCGGCCGCGCCAAACTGAACCTGCCAGAGATGCGCTCCAACCTGACACTGATGTCCCTGGAGGGAGAACCGCAGGAGGTGATGGAACTTTCCCAGGAGCTGCAGCTGAACTCAATCCGTCATCTGTGCCTATCCCCAGACGGCACCATCGGATTTGCCATGCAATGGCAGGGAGATAGCGGCGCTGTGGTGCCGATTGTTGGCCTTTACCAGCCCGGGAGCACCCCGCGCCTGCTGGCAGCAGAAGATCCCCGGTTACGCGGTCTTCAGGGCTATGGCGGCTCGGTCGCCTTTACCCCCGACGGGGCAGAGATCGCGGTGAGCTCCCCCCGCGGCGGTTTGGTTCAGGTGATGCAAAGCGCCAATGCTCAGATCATTCACGAGTACCACCTCAGAGATGTCTGCGGCCTTGCCACGTCGCCGTCTGGTCTGCTTGCCAGTACTGGACTTGGCCAGACCTTTGCGCTGAAGAAGGATTTGATTGAGTTGAAGCAACAGCATGACCTGGCCTGGGACAATCACCTGGTCCCGCTGATTTAGCCCCCCTCTTGTGGGCGAGACGACTTTCGAAATCACGCACTCCCTTCCAAAATCGAAAGTAAACGAAAATCACTCGTGACAAATGAGCCGAAAGCGGCTAGATCCACTGGCAAAAGGAAAGCCCATGGACGCCGCGACTCGCCAGGATCACATTCTCGACCTGCTCAACACCCAGGACCGGGTGGAGGTCGAAGACCTGTCGGCACGCTTTGGTGTCTCACTGCAGACCATCCGCACAGACCTGCGGGATCTCTCGGCGCGCGGAGCCTTGTCGCGGGTGCATGGGGGCGCTGTGCGCATCTCTTCGGCGGGGACACGCGCCTATACGGATCGTCGCAAACAAAATGCCACTGCCAAACAGGCCATGGCCGATGCCCTGGCCGATCTAATTCCGGATAATTGCTCTTTGGCGCTGAACATCGGCACCTCGACCGAACAGGCCGCCCGCGCCCTGTCCGGCCATCGCGACCTCACTGTTTTATCTAACAACATCAATATTATAAATCTGATGATGGCTGGTGAAGCGAAAGAGCTCATTCTGGTTGGCGGTACAGTCCGACAAAGCGACGGTGCCATCATTGGCGAAGATGCTGTTGAATTCATTTCACGCTACAAGGTCGATTTTGCCATCATAGGCGCCTCAGCATTGGATGCAGATGGCGCGGTTATGGACCATGATGCCCGCGAAGTCGCCGTGGCCCGCGCCATTCTGAAAAACGCCCGCAGCAAGATCCTGATCTGCGACGGCAGTAAATTCGAACGCTCCGCCCCCATCCGCATCTGCGATCTGTCAGACCTGGACATTGTCGTCACAGATCGCCCCCCTCCGGCAGAGTTCCTTCAGGCCGCCCAGGCCGCTGGCACGCGTGTTTTGACCACCGATACAAACGAAAGCCACGAAAATGACTGACCCCAAAGTGACCGATCTTTTTATCATCGGCGGCGGCATCAATGGCTGCGGCATTGCCCGCGACGCTGCGGGGCGCGGCCTCTCGGTCACGCTGGCCGAGATGAACGATCTGGCCTCCGCCACCTCCTCGGCCTCGACCAAGCTGTTTCACGGCGGGTTGCGCTATCTGGAGTATTTTGAATTCCGCTTGGTGCGCGAGGCCTTGATTGAGCGCGAGGTGCTTTTGAAGGCAATGCCGCATATCTCCTGGCCGATGCGCTTTGTGCTGCCGTTCCACAAGGATATGCGGTTCGACAATGACACGCCAACCTCCAAGTTGCTGACCACTTTCATGCCCTGGATGAAGGGGCGCCGCCCCGCCTGGCTGATCCGCCTCGGGCTGTTCCTCTACGATTCCTTAGGCAAACGTGGCATCCTGCCCGGGACCAGCACCGTCGATCTGACCAGTGACATCGCGGGCCGTCCGTTGAAATCAAAGTTCAGAAAGGCCTTTGAATACTCCGATTGCTGGGTCGAAGATTCCCGATTGGTGGTGCTCAACGCCCGCGATGCGCAGGCCCGTGGCGCCACAATCATGACCCGCACCGAAGTGGTGGGGGCCCAGCGCCTGGCCGACCACTGGGTGATCACCGTCAAGGATCACGCCAGCGGTGAAACCACCGAGCACTACGCCAAGCTGCTGGTCAACGCAGGCGGCCCCTGGGTGGCAGATCTGCTACGTCAGACTCTGGGCCAAAACAGCCGCGAAACGGTCCGCCTGGTGCGGGGCAGTCACATTGTGGTGCCCAAACTGTTTGACCATGGCCGCTGCTATTTCTTCCAGGGTGAGGATGGGCGCATCATTTTTGCTATCCCTTATGAGGAAGATTTCACCCTGATTGGCACCACCGATGCGGATCACCCAGATCCGCAAACTGCGCCTGAATGCACCCCGGACGAGCAGCAATATCTGGTTGATTTTGCGTCCAACTATTTTGAGAAACCCCTGGACCGAGATGACATTCTCTGGACCTATTCCGGGGTGCGCCCGCTTTATGATGACGGGGCAAGCTCTGCCACGGCGGCCACCCGCGAATATGTGCTGACGCTGGATCAGACCCAGGCACCGCTGCTCAATGTTTTTGGCGGCAAGATCACCACCTATCGCAAACTGGCCGAGGCGGCACTTGCCAAAATCGGCGAAGCCCTGCCGGGACTTTCGGGCAACTGGACCGCTGGGGTGGCGATGCCCGGTGGCGATTTCCCGGTGGCGGATGTGGCCAAGTTGACCGCCAAACTGGCCAGCAATTATCCGTTCCTGTCGCCCTATGCGACCCGCCGCCTGATCCGCGCCTATGGTCTGGAGGCCTGGGAGGTTCTGGGCGAGGCCAAATCGGCAAAGGATCTGGGGCAGGATTTTGGCGCCACGATCACGGCGCGGGAGTTGGATTGGGTTATCGCCAAGGAATGGGTGCGGTCTGGCGAAGACTTCCTGCTACGCCGCACCAAGCTCAACCTGCGTCTGGACGAGGTCCAGCGTGCTGCGGTTGACAAATACATTCAAGACCAGCTGGCCCGAGGCAGCGCCTAACAACCAGCAAAACACTGAAACCGTTAAGGAAAGATAGACAGCCGTTGCCAGCATACATCCTCTAGCGACCCGCAGCCTCGGCAACGCCCAGGAATTGTATCAGCAAAGCCGACAGGCTGTTTCGCACGCGAAACAACCTGTTGGATCTGCCTTGGAACGGGCCTTACCCATGCATTACCATAGCTAGAACTCTACACCCTTTTGTGCCTTAACTCCGGCGCGGAAGGGGTGTTTGATCTGCCCCATCTCGGTAACCAGATCGGCAATCTCGATGAGCTCTTCCTTGGCATTACGACCGGTCAGCACCACATGGGTCATGGGTGGCTTTTCCTCCACCAGGAACTCCAGCACCTCATCGAGATCCAGATAGTCATAGCGCAGGGCGATATTGATCTCGTCCAGCAGCACCATGGTATTGCGCTCGTCGCGGATCATCTCCTTGGCCTTCTCCCAGCCTTTCTGGGCTGCGGCAATGTCGCGCGCCTTGTCCTGAGTTTCCCAGGTGAAGCCCTCGCCCATGGCATAGAACTGGCAAAGGTCGCTGAAATTCTCTTCGATCAGGGTGCGCTCGCCCGTTTGCCAGGCGCCCTTGATGAACTGCACCACAGCCGAGGGCATGCCATGGGCAATACAGCGCATGATCATGCCGAATCCCGAGCTGGACTTGCCCTTTCCGGGACCTGTGTGGACGATGATCAGCCCTTTTTCACCATCCTTGTTCTTCATCATGCGATCACGCGCGGCCTTCTTCTTGGCCATCTTGGAGGCGTGACGTGCCGCTTCCTCTTCTGAAACGCCGGTTTCGGACTTCTCACTCACGGGGTTCACTCCTGCTGTTTGCCCAAGTCTTGACAAGGAAGCCCCCAATAGCGCAAGGGGGTTTTCGTTGGTTCCTGCAAATTGCAGGCGAAGAGGGAATGTGACAGGCCGATGCTGCCTTTTGGTATCAGCTCACGAGCACAGCCGCCCCCGCGACCGTGACCGGAGAGGTCTCTGATGCCACTGGATCTGCACCACGCAGCGCCGGGAAGGCAAGAGCACCGCAGACAGGCGCCTTTGCCTGTTGAGATCCGCAAGCCGGGAGACCTGCCAACGGATGAGACAACGGGCGGACGGGGTGTTCCGCGACTGGTTGTGGGAGCGCATCCTTGCCCTCTCCCTGCTGGCCTAGCCCCGATCCGTGGTAACACAAGGACGCGCGCGCTGATGGCTGAAGATATGGCGGAACTCCCCGCTCAGAACACTGCAGAGGTCACTCTGACAATCTGCACCACCTGCAAACGCGAAGGCGTTGATCCCGAGGCCACCCGCCCCGGCTCCATCCTGATGGCCGCCCTCGATGCCGCCGATCTACCCGCCGGTGTCTCCGTTCGGGGTGTCGAATGCCTCTCGGCCTGCAAACGCGGCTGCGCCATGGTGCTGACCGGCGGCGAAGAGCGGTGGAGCTATATCTACGGCGACCTCGACCCCGAAGCCCATGTCGATGACATTCTGGCCGGCGCTGCCGCCTATGCCGCCACGGCGGATGGGCTGGTGCCCTGGCGCGAACGCCCGCAGGTGTTTCGCAAACAATCCATCGCCCGCATCCCCCCGATCAAACTGCCTTCCAAGGATTAATCTCCCATGAGCAACCTCAACAAAATCCCCGTCACCGTCATCACCGGCTTTCTCGGCGCGGGAAAGACCACCCTGATCCGTCACCTGATGCAGAACCCGCAGGGCAAACGTCTGGCGGTTGTGGTGAACGAGTTTGGTACCGCCGGCGTCGATGGTGAAATCCTAAAATCCTGCGCAGATGAGAATTGCCCGGCCGAAAACATCATGGAGCTGGCCAATGGCTGTATCTGCTGCACCGTGGCCGATGATTTTATCCCCACAATCGAACAGCTGATGGATCTGCCGGAGAAACCCGATCACATCGTGATCGAAACCTCCGGTCTGGCCCTGCCCAAACCGCTCTTGAAGGCCTTTGACTGGCCCGCGATCCGCTCGCGGATCACCGTCGACGGCGTGGTTGCTCTCGCCGATGCCGAGGCGGTTGCAAAGGGACAATTCGCCACCGATCTGGGCGCGGTGCAGGCCCAGCGCGAGGCCGATGAGGGCATCGACCATGAAACGCCGCTTTCGGAGCTGTTCAAGGATCAGATCTCCTGCGCCGATATCATCTTGATGTCCAAGGCCGATCTGGCTGGAGAAGACGGCCTGAACAAGGCCCGCGACATGATTGCCGCCGAAGCCCCGCGCAAGCTGCCGATCCTGCCGATGTCTGAGGGTGTGATTGACCCCCGCGTCATCCTCGGCCTGGAGGCCGCCGCCGAAGACGACCTGGCGGCACGCCCATCGCAGCATGAACACCATCATCACCACGATGATCATGACGACGATCATCAACACGACCATCACCACGATCACAGCCATGACGATTTTGACACCATCGTGGTCGAATTGGGCGAAGTCTCTGACCCGGAAGCGCTGCAAAATGCCATCGTGAAACTTGCCCGAGATCGTAATATCCTGCGGGTCAAAGGCTATGTCGCGGTGGAGGGAAAACCGATGCGCATGTTGGTTCAGGCCGTGGGCGAGCGCCTGCGGGCACAATATGACCAACCCTGGGGGGACGCGCCGCGCCGCACCCAGCTGGTGGTCATTGCCGAGCACGACAATATCGACGCCGCCGCCATCCGTGCGAATCTGGGGGTCTGATACCTATGCCCGCTCTCCCGACAGGCTCAGCTTCGATGCGGAAAGGATCGCGCCCGTCCCCGGGTGGGCGCAATCGCGCCCGCCTTAGGGGCGGGTCGGGCGCAATCCGGGGCATCCGCCCCGGCCCCCTGAATACTTTTGCTGCGCGAGGCAGATCCTGATGCACGTCGTTTTTCGCGAAAGCCACGGGTTGGATCAAACCGACACACCACAGGATCTGGGGCAGGCGCCTGCAGACCTGGTGGTGCTGTCCTTTTCTGACAGTGACCTTGGTGCTTTTGCGGCCGGCTGGCATCGCGCCAAAGGCAACCTGCCCAGCCTCCGGCTGGCCAATTTGGTTGCGCTGAAACATCCCCTATCGGTCGATACCTACGTGGAACAGACCCTGGAGGGGGGCAAAGGCATTCTGGTGCGCCTCATCGGTGGCGAAAGCTATTGGCCCTATGGGCTCGCCACCTTGCAAGATCTGGCCAGGCGCAACGGGATTGCCCTTGCCCTCTTGCCCGCAGATGGCCGCGAAGATCCCCGCCTGGATGAACTCTCAACCCTGCCCGTTTCCACATTACGACGTCTGCAGGCGCTTTGTGATGCCGGCGGTGCGGTGGCAGCCCAGGCCGCGCTGGCACAGCTCTCTCTGGCTGCCGGGCTCTATGCCGGGCCGGTGACGGGCCTCAAAACCACCCCCGCGCATGGGTTTTACGATCCCGACAAGGGCGTAGTTTCAGAACCTGCGCAGGGCGACCAGCCGCTGGTCCTGGTGAGCTTTTATCGCTCTTACCTCACCTCTGCCGATACCGCCCCGGTGGATGCGCTGATCGCAGAGCTGCGGGCGCGCGGCTATCGCGCCTATGGCGCCTTTGCTGCCAGTCTGAAATCTCCCGCGACCGCCGCCTGGCTGCGCAAAACCTTGCCGGACCTGGCCCCAGCTGCTGTGGTCAATGCCACAGCCTTTTCCGCCCAAGGATCAGATGGCAGCGCCTCGCCGCTGAATACCACAGGCTGCCCGGTGTTCCAGGTGGCGCTCTCTACTGCCCGCAAAAAAGACTGGGCCGAGGCCGCGCGCGGGTTGTCCCCCGCAGATCTGGCCATGCATGTGGTCCTGCCCGAGGTCGACGGACGTATCCTCGCCGGTGTGGTCAGCTTCAAATCTCCGGGCAAGCAAGACCCGGACCTGCAATACTCCCGCTTTGCTCACCGCCCGGTGCCGGATCGCATAAGGGCTGTCATTGACCGGGTCGAAGGCTGGTTGCGCCTGGCCTCCTTGAAAAACACGGAAAAACGCCCCTCTCTGATCCTGTCCACCTATCCGGGCAAAGCCCATAACCTGGCCCATGCCGTGGGGCTGGATGCGCTTGCTTCTTGCAGCGAGATCCTTTCAGAGCTTGCCGTCCGGGGTTACGACATCACGCCTCAAAACGATCTGGGCAGGCGCCTCTCAACCGAGACACTCGCCTTCCCGCTCGCGGATTACCTCGCGGCGCTTGCCTCCCTTCCCGAAGCCCTGCGCGCGCCCCTAGGCGAAGCCTGGGGAGCGCCAGAGGAAGACCCGGATTTTCACGACGGGGCATTTCACTTCCAAGCCCTGAAAGCAGGCAAGGCGCTCATTGCGCTGCAACCAGAACGCGGCGAGGTTCAGTCTCGTGTCGAGGACTACCATGACCTCGATCGCCCCCCCCGCCATGCCTATGTCGCCTTTTATCTCTGGCTGCGCAGCCAGAGCGATGCCCTGGTGCATATCGGCGCCCATGGGACGCTAGAATGGCTGCCAGGCAAGGCCGTCGCCCTCTCTGCCGAGTGCTGGCCCGAAGCCCTGACGGGCGCTCTGCCAGTGGCCTATCCCTTTATTGTCAACGACCCCGGCGAGGCCGCCCAGGCCAAACGCCGCATCGGCGCCGTGACCCTGGGCCATCTGCCCCCGCCCCTGGCCCAGACCACCCTGCCCGAGGGCATGGCCCGGTTAGAGAGCCTGCTCGACGAGTATTCCACAGCGGATGGCCTGGACCCGGCTCGCCGTGACCGGTTGCTGGAGGATATCCGCGCCGAGGCACAGGGCACCGGGGTTGAGGCCGATCTCGGGTTGACGCCCGACAGTTCACCCGCCGAGGCCATTACCCGCATTGATGCCTTCGTCTGCGACATCAAGGAAAGCCAATACGGCGAGGGTCTGCATATCTTTGGCTCCGGCGATTGCGGCACTGAAGAACGCGCAGGGCTCATGACCACCCTTGACGGCAGACTGGTCCACCCAGGCCCTTCTGGCTCGCCTTTTCGCGGTCGGTCAGATGTACTGCCCACCGGGCGCAACCTCTTTACCACCGACCCACGCGCGGTACCCTCGCGGGCGGCGCAGGCGCAGGGGGTCAAGCTGGCGGAAGAGCTGCTGCGCCGCCACCTTCAGGACCACGGCGACTGGCCACAGGGGCTGGTGATTGATCTCTGGGGCTCTGCCACCATGCGCACTGCAGGCGAGGAATTTGCCATGGCGCTGCACCTGGCCGGCCTCGCCCCGCAATGGGACAAGGACTCCGAGCGGGTCTCGGGCTTCGAAGTGCTGCCTCTGTCAATGCTGGGGCGCCCGCGCATTGATGTCACCCTCCGGGTCTCCGGCCTGTTCCGCGATGTCTTCCCCGGCCTCGCGCAGATGTTTGAAGCCGCCGCCACAGCGCTTGGCGCCCGTGACGAGCAGAAATCCGACAATCCTTATTTGGACCAAACCCCACGTGTCTTTGGCCCCAAACCTGGCCAATACGGCCTCTCCATGGGGCCTCATATCGAAACCTATAGCGATGATGCCCGCGCCGCAGCGGGCGAAGCCTGGCTGGTGGCCTCCTCCCATGCTATTGACGCAAAAGGGGAGATTTCCGAGGCCCGCGAGGCTCTGGAAGACCGACTCAAAGGCGCCGACAGTTTTGTACATCTGCAGGATCTGCCAGAGACCGATGTCTTGATCGCCTCCGACTACGCCGCCCACGAGGCCGGATTTGCCGCAGCCATGGCCCGCATCGGTGCGCCCACGCCTGTGCTCTACCATCTGGATGCAACCCGGCCCGACCGCCCGCAGGCGCGCTCCTTGGGCGAAGAAATCGCCCGCGTCACCCGCGCCCGTGCCATCAACCCGGATTGGGCCACATCAATGATGGCGCACGGCTTTCGCGGCGGTGCCGAGATTGCCGCAACCCTGGACCATATGGCCGCCTTTGCTCATCTGGCTCAGGTGGTCCCGGCGCATCTGTTTGACCTCTATTTTGAAGCCACTTTGGGGCGCGAAGATCTTGTAGAGTTTCTTGAGCAGGAAAATCCCGGTGCTCTGCAGGCGATGCACGATCGTTTCCGCGCCCTGGCCGAGGCGGGCCTTTGGGCCAGTCGACGCAATTCCATCATTGCCGTGCTAGAGGGGGTCGCATGACTGGCAAAAACCCCCCTTCTGAGCCAAAGGTCTACGGCTGGTGCCCCGGGGCGCTGCGTCCGATGATGTCCGGCGACGGGCTGGTGGTACGCATCCGCGTCCCTTTGGGTAGGTTGAGCCAGTCCCAAGCCCAGGCAGTCGCCGCCTTGTCACTACGCTATGGAAATGGGTTGATAGATCTCTCGGCGCGGGCAAACCTGCAGCTGCGCGGCATTTCTCCTCGGAACCACCCAGCCTTGTTGAAAGCGCTTGAGGCACTTGGCCTGCTAGATCAGGACCAAGCCGCAGAAACCCGGCGCAATATACTTCTGGCACCCTTCTGGCAGGAGGGTGATGACAGCCATACTGTCGCGCTTGAACTCGATGCAGCCCTGCGCCGCGAGGAGAATCTGGTACTGCCCGGAAAGTTCGGCTTTGTGGTTGATTGTGGCGAGGCCCCACTGTTGCAAGACTGTCCTGCCGATATCCGCATTGAATGCAGCGGGTCTCAGCTGTTGCTGATCGCAGATGGCGCCCAGGCTGGACAACCTATCACCATTGAGACTGCAGCCGAAGAAGCCTTGGCATTGGCCCGATGGTTCCTCGACCAGGGCGGCGCGCCAGAGGGGCGTGGCAGGATGCAAAACCTGATTGCGCGCCGCGCTCCACCCGCCGCGCATTCCTCTGCTCGTAGCACCCCTGCCCCCCAACCAACCCCGGGCAGAACAGCCACTGGTCAGCTGGTTGGCCTGGAATTTGGCCAAATTGACGCCAACACCCTGGCGCAACTGGCCGACTATGGCCCGCTGCGCCTGACCCCATGGCGCATGGTGCTGGTTGAAGCCACAGCAGAGGTCCCCGCCCTGCCCGGGTTGATCCTGGACGCGAGGGATCCGCGCCTGCAGGTGAGTGCCTGCACCGGAGCGCCGGGTTGCCTGCAGGCGCTCTCGCCAACCCGCGATCTGGCGCGTGATCTTGCCCCCTTTGTGCCCGCCGGACAGCATCTGCATGTCTCGGGCTGTGCCAAGGGCTGCGCCCATCCCAGTCCCGCATCGCTGGTTCTGACCGCTACAGATACTGACAGATTCAACCTGATCCACCATGGCAAGGCCGGCGATCAGCCGGTAAGAGAAACCCTAAGTGCCAGCGCCCTGCGCGCCGCGCCAGAAATTCTGACAGAGGGCAGCTGATATGCTCCACACCTATGAAACCAATGGCGCTGCGATCTACGCTGAAAGCTTTGCCACCATCCGCGCCGAGGCAAATCTCGCCCGGTTCAGCAAGGATGAGGAAAGCGTCGCCGTGCGCATGATCCATGCCGCTGGCATGGTCGGCCTCGAAGAACATATCCGTTTCTCGCCTGATATGGCCAAAATCGCCCGCGCCGCCCTGGCCCAAGGCGCGCCCATTCTCTGCGATGCCTATATGGTCTCCGAAGGCATCACCCGGCCGCGCCTGGCCGCAGGAAACGAAGTGATCTGTACCCTGCGCGACCCCAAGGTGCCTGACATGGCAAAAGAGATGGGCAATACCCGCTCCGCCGCCGCCCTGGAGCTTTGGCGCCCCAAGCTGAACGGCGCCGTGGTGGCCATCGGCAATGCCCCCACTGCCTTGTTCCATCTGCTCAATATGCTCAAGGACCCGGCCTGCCCCCGCCCTGCTGCCATCATCGGTTGCCCGGTGGGCTTTGTTGGCGCCATGGAATCTAAAGAGGCCTTGATGCAGGATCTGCCAGTGCCCTCGATGATCGTAAAGGGGCGCCTTGGCGGCTCTGCCATCACTGTGGCGGCGGTCAATGCGCTTGCCTCCTGGAAAGAATGACCATGAGTGCAACACCTCCGGGAAAAGTCATCTGCGCAGGCCTTGGGCCGGGTGATCCTGAATTGATGAGCGTCAAGTCCTGGCGTGCCATCCAGGACGCGCGCCATGTGGCCTATTTCCGCAAGGAAGGCCGAAAAGGCCAGGCCCGGACGCTGGTGGATGGGATGCTGCCCGAGGGTGTTACAGAGCATGCAATGGAATATCCGGTCACCACGGAAATCCCGTTTGCAGACCCGGAATACAACCGCATCCTTGCCGAATTTTATGACCGCTGGGCCGCAACTCTGGCCGAAATCGCCAAGACAGAAGATGTGGTGGTGCTTTGCGAAGGCGACCCTTTCTTTTATGGGTCTTACATGCATCTCTACACACGGCTGCAGGGGCGGGCCAAGCAGGAAATCATTCCCGGCATCACCGGCATGTCTGGCTGCTGGACTGCCTCTGGCGCGCCAATCACCTGGGGCGATGATGTGCTCACCGTGGCCATGGCCACCCTCAGCGAGGACGAGTTGACCCGGCGGATTAGCGAAACCGATGCGCTGGTGGTGATGAAAATCGGCCGTAACCTGCCCAAACTGCGCCGTGCCCTGGAGCGCGCCGACAAACTGCAAGAGGCCTGGTTGGTAGAGCGCGGCACTATGCCAAGCCAGACTGTGCAGAAATTGACAGAGATCGAGGGCGAAGTCCCCTATTTCTCGATTGTTCTGGTGCATGGACAGGGACGCAGGCCATGACAAATCTCCCCCCAGCTGGCTGGGTCAAAATCCTCGGCCTTGGCCCCGGCGACGAGACCATGGTCACCGCGCAGGTCCAGGAGGTCCTTGGCGCGGCCACCGATGTGGTTGGCTATATCCCCTATGTGAAACGTATCGCCGAACGCCCCGGCCTGACCCTGCATGCCAGTGACAACCGGGTCGAGGTGGAACGCGCCACCCATGCGCTGGAAATGGCAGCGGCAGGCAAACGTGTGGCTGTGGTCTCTTCTGGTGATCCTGGCGTCTTTGCCATGGCCTCGGCGGTTTTTGAAGCCTTGGAACTGGCTGAAAACCCCGACTGGCTGAACCTGGATATTCAGGTGCTGCCGGGCATCACTGCGATGCTCGCCGCCGCGGCACGGATTGGCGCGCCGTTGGGACATGACTTTGCCGCCATCAACCTCAGTGACAATCTGAAACCCTGGAGCCTGATTGAAAAACGTCTGCGACTTGCAGGGCAAGCGGGATTTGCCATGGGGTTTTACAATCCGCGTTCAAAATCGCGCCCGCATCAATTTGCCCGCGCCCTGGAGATCCTGCGCGAGGCCTGCGGCGGCGAGACGCTGATCTCCTTTGCCCGCGATGTCTCCAAGCCCGGAGAGCAGATCACCACCGTTTCCCTGAACGAAGCAACCCCCGAGATGGCGGATATGCGCACCGTTGTTATTGTTGGCAACAAGGACACCCGCCGCATCGGACCCCATGTCTATACCCCGCGCTACGCGCGCGAAGAGGGCTGAGCAGGGGTATGAAACAGCCAGCCCATCACCTCTGCCAGATCGCCATAGGTCGTGCGGGGTGGCACCCGTGGCCTGTCGATCATCACCACCGGCAAGCCAAGGCTGCGCGCTGCTGCAAGCTTGGCCGAGGCGCCGCGTCCGCCGGCGTTCTTGGAGACAACATGGGTGATGCCATAGTGTTGCATCAGGGCGAGGTCTCCGGCCTCGTCAAAGGGGCCACGGGCAATTTCAACGCTGCAGTCCGGCAGCGGCAAATCCGCTTCGGGCGCGTCAACCAGACGCAACAGGTAATGATGCTGAGGCTTGGCGGCAAAGGCTGCGAGGTTTTGTTTGCCAATCGCCAGAAACACCCGGGCGGGCGCATCCGGCAGGGCCGCAACAGCCGCTTCGATATTGGCAACTTGCAACCAAGCATCCTCAGGACCTGCCTGCCAGGGCGGGCGTTCGAAGGCACAAAGCGGCACCCCCGCCTGGGCACAGGCCTCAACCACGTTGCGGCTCATTTGCGCGGCAAAGGGATGGGTGGCATCGACCACATGGCTGATGCCGTCCTCTGCGAGATATTCCACCAGACCGGCAGTGCCACCAAAACCACCCACCCGCACCGGCAGCGGCTGCTGCACCGGTTGCGCCGTGCGCCCGGCATAGGAAAACACCGCGTCGATTTCCGCTTCTGCCAGGACCCTGGCCAGTTTAGAGGCTTCGGTGGTGCCGCCCAAAACAAGGATTCGCGTCATGTCTGATCCTACGCACACAGCTCTGGAAGCCCCCTGGCTCACGGTGATTGGTCTGGGAGAGGATGGACTGGCTGGCCTCTCGGATGCAAGTCGCAAGGCGTTGGAGCAGGCTGAAAAGATCTTTGGTGGACCACGCCATATCGAACTGGTGCAGGCTGGCGCGAAGGGAACTCCCTGGCCCGTGCCCTTCTCCACCAAGCCGGTGCTGGAGATGCGCGGGCGTCCTGTTGTGGTGCTGGCCTCGGGTGACCCCTTCTGGCATGGGGCCGGCGGCTCGCTAATGCGGGACCTCGTGGCAGATGAATGGATTTCTCACCCTGCGCCCTCCTGTTTTTCCCTGGCCGCCAATCGGTTGGGCTGGAAACTGGAAGAGACGCTCTGCCTCGGGCTACATGCCGCGCCCTATGAACACCTGCTGCCGCTACTGGGCCGGGACACCCGGCTGATTTGCACCCTGCGCGATGGTGCGGCGCCTGCAGAACTGGCCAGCTGGCTGGTTGAGATGGGCCAGCCCGATGCAAGGCTGCATGTCATGGAGCGGCTGGGCGGTGCCAAGGAACGCTTGTATTCGTCCATTGCTGAAGACTGGGATATGCCGCCAGGGGGGGCTCCGGTCCTCGTCGCCATCGAGGCCACTCGGCCCGGGCTGCCGCAGGCCTCGGGGCTGGCGGATGCGCATTTCGCCAGCGATGGCCAGATCACCAAACGCCCCATTCGCGCCCTGACACTATCGGCCCTGGCGCCCCGGGTTGGAGAGTTGCTCTGGGATATTGGCGGCGGCTCTGGTTCCATCTCGGTGGAGTGGTGCCTTGCGGCACCTCAGGCACGTGCCATCACCTTTGAACCGCGTGAAACCCGCCTGAAGAACATCCGCGCCAATGCTGCCCGCTTTGGCCTCGCCCATCGCATGGCAGGCGTTTTGGGCAAGGCCCCAGAGGTGCTGACGGGGTATGAGCTGCCGGACTGCGTGTTCCTTGGCGGCGGAGCCTCACAACCCTTGCTGGAGCACCTCTGGATGCTCCTGCCCGAGGGCACCCGGATCGTGGCCAATGGCGTCACCTTGGAAACCGAAACCCTGTTGATGCAGGCCCATGCGCAATATGGCGGCCACCTGCTGAAGGCCGAGATTGCCGAGGCAGGTCCATTGGGCACAATGCGCGATTGGCAGCGGGCCCGCCCGGTCATTCAGTGGAGCGTCACCCGATGAAGGTTGCAGGCTTTGGCTTTCGCTCTGCCGCAACCCTCGCGGATCTGCGTGTCGCACTGAAGCTGCTTGGCGAGGTGCGCCCCGATGCGCTGGCCAGCCTGGCAGAAAAAGCAGCGCAGCCTGCGCTCAAAGAACTGGCGCAGGAGCTGGCATTGCCGCTTATCGCGCTGATGCCCAACGACATTGCCGCAGAGCAGACCCTCACCTGTTCCCCCCGGATAAAAGCCCGATTTGGCACCGGATCTGTTGCCGAGGCCTGCGCGCTGGTGGCCGCCCGACAGGGTAGCCCCGGCGCCCGATCCCGCCTGATCGCCCCCAGAAGTGTCACCGCGGATGGCATGGCCACCGCGGCCCTTGCAGAAAGACTGGGCCCATGACCGTTCACTTTATTGGCGCCGGCCCCGGCGCTGCCGATCTCATCACCCTGCGCGGACGCGACCTGATCGCCGCCTGCCCGGTCTGTCTCTATGCGGGCTCCCTGGTGCCCGAGGCGCTGCTGCAGCACTGCCCAGACGACGCCAAGGTGATCAATACCGCCTCCCTGTCGCTGGATGACATCATGGCCCATATCCAAGAGGCCTATGCAGCAGGTCAAGACATCGCCCGACTGCATTCCGGCGATCTATCTGTGTGGTCCGCCCTTGGCGAACAGCTACGCCGGTTGCGCACCTTGGATATTCCCTATGACATCACCCCCGGCGTACCGGCCTTTGCCGCCGCCGCAGCAGCGCTTGGCGCGGAGCTCACCCTGCCCGGCGTGGCGCAGTCGCTGGTGCTGACCCGCACCTCCGGCAAGGCCTCGGCCATGCCCGAAGGCGAGACACTGGAGAATTTCGCCCGCACTGGCGCGACGCTGGCCATTCACCTCTCAGTGCATGTGCTGGAGGACGTGATTGCACGGTTGACGCCCTCTTATGGCGCTGACTGTCCCGTGGCGGTGGTCTGGCGCGCCACCTGGCCGGATCAAAAGGTGGTCAAGGCCACGCTTGGAACCTTGGAGGAGGCCACGGGCGGTATGCGCGGCCGCACCGCGCTGATCCTGGTGGGTCCGGCGCTCGGCAATGAGGACTTTGACGAAAGCTGCCTTTACGCGCAGGATTATGACCGCCGCTATCGACCACAAAGCGCCGACAGCCAATGGGCCAATTGGAGCGAAGGCGATGATTGAAAACACGCAACAGCAGGGCGGCGCCCGACCCGGGGTGGGCGTGAAGCGCCCGCCCATGGGGGCGGGTCGGGCGCTGCCTGTGCCGCAAGCAGCACCGGCTGAACCTGAAAGGGCTGACACATGAGCACATTTCCAAAGGGTCTGATGATCTCTGCCCCGGCCTCTGGCACCGGCAAGACCACCGTCATGCTGGGATTGTTGCGGGCGCTGGCCGAAGACGGTCTGGTGGTGCAGCCCTATAAAAGCGGCCCCGATTACATCGACCCGGCCTTTCACCTTGCTGCGGCCAAACGCCCTAGCTTCAACCTCGACACCTGGGCCATGGATTCGGGGCTGCTGGATGCGGTGGCCGGACAGGCCGCAGGCGCCGAGATTTGCATCGGTGAAGGCTCGATGGGGCTGTTTGACGGCGTCGCAACCCGTGGGCAGTCCGGATTTGGCTCCTCTGCCGAAACCGCCAAACGCATGGGCTGGCCGGTGGTGCTGGTGATCGATGTGGGCGGTCAGGCGCAGAGCGCTGCCGCCACCGCGCTGGGGTTCAAATCTTATGACCCCGAGGTGCCCTTTGCCGGGGTGATCCTCAACCGGGTGGCCAGCCCGCGCCACGAACGCCTGACCCGTCTGGGCATGGAGCGCGCTGGCGTCAAAGTGCTGGGCTCCCTGCCACGGCGTGGCGATCTGGCCCTGCCCGAGCGCCATCTCGGCCTGATCCAGGCGGTGGAACACCCAGACCTGGAAGCTGCCATCGCAGGCTATGCCAGCTTTCTGCGGGAACATGTGGATCTGGAGGCGATTAAGTCTGCAGCCCTGGGTGCAGCCGCCCCGTCCCCCAGCGCCCTGCCCCAGCCCCCCGCTCAGCGCATTGCTCTGGCTCGTGATGCGGCCTTTTCCTTTACCTATCCGCATCTGCTGACCGGCTGGCGCAATGCCGGGGCGGAAATCCTGCCGTTCTCACCACTGGCTGATGAAGCACCGGCAACCGATGCCGATCTGGTCTGGCTCCCCGGTGGCTATCCAGAGCTGCACGGCGGCACGCTCGCAGCTGCCACAGCCTTCCGCGCGGGCCTGCAAAACCATGCCGAGACCAAGCCAGTGCACGGCGAATGCGGTGGCTATATGGCGCTGGGAGAAGCACTGATCGACAAGGAGGGCAATCGCCACCAGATGGCTGGGCTCTTGGGGCTTGTGACCTCTTATGAGAAACGCAAATTCCACCTCGGCTATCGCCGTGCGGTTCTGCAGGCGCAGATGCCTGGTTTTGACAGCGGAGCTGCCCTGCGCGGCCACGAGTTTCACTACTCCACCATTCTGGATGAACCCGACGCGCCGCTGGCCCATGTCATGGATGCCGATGGCAATCCGGTGCCTGAAACCGGATCTATCAAAGGCCATGTCACCGGCACCTTCTTTCACCTGATCACCGGAGAGACGGCATGAGCGGCTTTGTCAGCTTTGTCTCCTCTGGCCCCGGGGACCCGGAACTGCTGACCGTGAAAGCGGTGAAACGGCTGGAGCTGGCAGATGCGGTGCTGTTTGATGATCTGTCATCAGGGCCGATCCTGACTCACGCGCGGGCAGATGCAGATTTGGTCGGCGTAGGAAAGCGCGCCGGGCGCCCTTCGCCCAAACAGGATCATGTCAGTCAATTGCTGGTAGAATATGCCCAAAATGGCCTCAAAGTGGTGCGGTTGAAATCAGGTGACTCTGGCGTCTTTGGCCGATTGGAAGAAGAAATCACTGCGCTGCGGGCAGCAGGTATCCCATTCGAGATCGTGCCCGGTGTCACGGCTGCTTCGGCGGCGGCGGCGGCCGCGAATATCCCACTGACCCGGCGACTCACGGCGCGGCGAATGCAGTTCATTACCGGCCATGACGTGACCGGCGGGTTGCCCGATAGTTTGAATCTGGCAGCACTGGCCGACCCGGACGCCACCACCGTGGTCTATATGGGCAAACGCACCTTTGCCGCCTTGGCGGAACAACTGGTCGAGGCAGGTCTGCCGCCTGAAACCCAGGCTCTGGTGGCCCTTGGGGTTTCCACCCCGGATCAGCAGCTCAGCTGCCACACGGTGGGAGCACTGCCGCAGGTGCTGCGTGAGATGCAGACCTCCGCCCCGGTGCTCATCCTCTATGGGCCATTGGCAGATGCAGACCTGCCAGCAGCTGGTTGAACAATGACCAACGCTGCCCCGCCGGTGCCAACCCTCACCCTTTGCCGGACTTGCCGCGACGCGGATCTTGGCCTGCCAGATCTGCTGGAAACGGCAGTGAAACAGGCAGGGGTTGCTGCCAGGGTACAGCAGGTGGACTGCATGTCAGGGTGCCAGCGGCCACAAACACTCGCGGTGCGCCAAAGCGGCAAGACCGCCTATCTTTTTGGCGAGATCACCGCCGGAGATCTGCCGGACATCCTCACTTTTCTACGCCTGTTTGCGCAGAGCCCTGATGGCAATATTGCAGATGCGCGTCCTCTGGGGGCGCTGCGGATGAAGGTCATCGCCCGAATCCCCGCCGACCTCGCGACCTAACCCCGGAAAAGTCGCTTCCGGATGCAGGCGAGGCGGATTCAAACTTGACCCCCTGCCCGCTTGGAGTGCACAACAAACAGATATGGTGCCCAGGAATGCAAAGCATTCGGGCTGAAACGGGAATGAGGAACGGCGGACCCAATTGCGGCGCCGAGACCTCGACCGCCCCCGCGACTGTGAGCGGCGAGCGGCTTTTCGATACCCACTGGGGGCTGGTCTGGCCGCTGGGAAGGGGAAAAGCTGCTGTGACCTGCGAGTCAGGAGACCGGCCATGTAAAGGGACGCAATTTTGCCGTCGGGTGTGACGGCTAGGAGAATGACTATGACAACAAAGACAACAACCAATACCGCCGCTGGCACGCGTTTTTTGCCTGCGCTGTTTGCCGTGGTTCTGGGCCTGGGTGTGATCACCCTGACCGGACATGTACAGGCCTCGGCGCTGCATGACGCCGCACATGACGTGCGTCACGCCACCGGTTTCCCCTGCCACTAAGCAGATGTTTAGCCGAATTTTGACCAGCGCTTTGTTCGCTGGCGCTGCAGCCGGGGTGTTGATCGCCTTGCTGCAGTTTCTTTTCGTGCAGCCTGTGCTGCTGCATGCCGAACTCTATGAGAGCGGTGAATTGGTGCATTTTGGCGGGGAAGCGGTTTCCGCGCATCCCGATCTGCCCGGATTCTTCGCCGAACCGGTCCGCGACGGGCTCAGCATCGTTTTCACCATGCTGACCTACACTGGCTATGCCCTGGTCATGGTTGCGCTGATGTCCATGGCCGAAGGCATGGGCCATGCGGTCACAGCCCGTACAGGTATCCTGTGGGGCCTGGCAGGCTTTGTCACCTTCCATCTGGCACCCGGCTTCACCCTGGCGCCCGAAGTACCTGGCGTGGCAGCGGCTGATGTTGTTTCCCGTCAGATCTGGTGGACAGCAACCGTTGCCGCTGCAGGTGTTGCCATGTGGCTCATTGCTTTTGGTGGCAACCTGGTGAGCTACGCCATTGCTGCGGCGCTGCTGCTGATCCCGCATCTGGTTGGCGCTCCGGAACCAGACAGTTTTAGCGGTCCGGTCCCCACCGAAATCGGCGCGCTGTTCGCCGCCCGCGCCTTTGGCGTTGGCCTGGCGGCCTGGACCCTGTTGGGCTGCTTTGCCGGATATTTCTGGCAGGGCGAAGCCAAACAAGCAGAAGCCTGACCCAAACACACCCCCGCCGAATTCAGACCCTCGGCGGGGGCTTTTGTCTCAAAGGATAAGATATGTCCCGTCCCCTCGCCCTCTTTGCAATTGGCCTCGTCTTTGGCGGCGGCATTGGCTTTGTCATCGCAGCTGGCAATGGCGTGACTTTTGATGGCCACGACCACGGCGACCCCAGCCACCACGGGAGCCACGGCCAGATGGCCGAGATGGCGGCGCATAGTCATGCCAAGGCGATCGACCTTCCTGCAGGCTCCGATGCGCCTGCGGTTGCCATCGAAGTGCAAAAAGACCCGATGGCTGGCTGGAACCTACATGTCAGCACCCAGAATTTCCGCTTTGCACCTGAAAATGCCTCCAACGCAGATATCGCCGGTGAGGGCCATGCCCATGTCTATATCAATGGCAGCAAACTGGCCCGTCTCTATGGCAATTGGATGCATCTGAGCGACCTGCCCAGTGGCAAGGTAGAGGTCAAGGTCTCGCTCAATGCCAATAGTCACAGTGCCTTTTCAGTCGATGGCAAACCAGTTGAAGCACAGGTGACTGTCGACAACCCTTGAACGGTTGAGGCACAGCCCCTTTCAACCAAGTCGCTCGCCTTGGCACCATTTCCCACCGACTCTGCTCTGGTATCGCCGCGGCTCTACAAAGCGGCTTGATCTGGCAAAGCCGCCCTATCCAGACTTGCTAAAACCCAAGCACAGCCCTATCGCAGGGCCGTGTTTCTTTTTCACAAAGGCCCGGTGACATGAGCGACAGCAGGATCGACCTCTCCTTGATTGGTATTGGCACTGGTAATCCGGCCCATCTGACGCTGCAGGCGGTACAGGCGCTCAATGCCTGCGATCTGATCCTGATCCCCAACAAGGGCAAGGGCAAAGACGATCTCGCCGCCCTGCGGCAGGCCATCTGCGCCGAGGTGATCACGGCTCCGGGGCCACGCATTGTCGAATTTGACTTGCCGGTACGCGATCCTGCCATCACCGATTATACCGCCCGCGTGGATCATTGGCATGACGCCATCGCCCGTGTCTGGGTTGAAACCATCCGGGCACATCTTCCCAAATGCGCAGCCCAGGTTGGATTTCTGGTCTGGGGTGATCCTTCGCTTTATGACAGCACCATGCGTATCGCTGAGCGGCTCAAGGGTGAACAGGATGTGTCGCTGAACGTCATTCCCGGCATCACTTCGATCCAGGCTCTGACCGCCGCCCATGCCATCCCACTGAACGAAATCGGCGCACCCTTTATGGTCACTACCGGGCGGCAATTGCGCGAGGCAGGCTGGCCCAATGGCGCTGACACTCTGGTGATCATGCTAGACGGTGAGTGCTCGTTTCAAGCAATTGATCCCGAGGGCGTTGATATCTGGTGGTCCGCCTATGCGGGCATGGCGAACCAGATCAGCCTGTCCGGCAGGTTAAGCGACCTTTCCGACCAGATCATCGAGACCCGCGCCCAGGCCCGCGCCGAACATGGCTGGATCATGGATATCTATCTGCTGCGGCGACGCCCGACGACAGACTGATCAGGACCGCGCCAGGTTGCGCCCCGCCAGCCAGAGCGAGGACAGCCCTGACAGCACAATGACACAGAGCCCCAAGAGCGCCAGCTCGTCCGGCCAGGTGCCAAAGACCACAACGCCCAGAACAGTGGCCGCCAGAAGCTGACTGTAGATCAGTGGCGCCACCACATTTGCAGGCGTGGTTCGGTTGACCACGGCCAACAGATAGTTGCCCGCTGCAGAGCCCAGCGCACTGATCAGAACCAGCCCCGAACCAGACAGATCAATGCTGGTCGGCATGCTGCCAAGACTAAAAGGAAGCAGAACAACTGCCCCGATGATCAGTTGTGAAATCAACAGGAACCGTGGCCGATACTGCCCTGCCAGCCA
>NZ_JBDWPJ010000007.1:0-8378 GCF_039971195.1 Pseudophaeobacter sp. | reverse complement strand
GTTCTGGCCGCCACCGGTCGCATCATCATCAGCGGCATCGGCAAATCCGGCCATATCGGCCGCAAGATTGCTGCCACTCTGGCCAGCACCGGCACGCCGGCCTATTTTGTCCATCCGGCCGAAGCCAGCCATGGGGATCTGGGCATGTTGTCCAAGGGCGATGTGGTCATCGCCATCTCCAACTCTGGCGAGGCCCCCGAGCTGGCCAATCTGCTGGCCTTTACCCGCCGGTTTGACATTCCGCTGATTGGCCTGTCGAGCAAACCCCAAAGCACCCTGATGACCCAGGCGGATGTGCAGCTGCAAATCCCCGCCACCGGCGAGGCCTGCGGCTATGGCATCGTGCCGTCGAATTCGACCACGCTCACCCTGGCCATGGGCGACGCCCTGGCCATTGCCATCATGAAATACCGCGATTTCCGCCCCGAGAACTTCCGCGATTTCCACCCTGGTGGCAAACTGGGCGCACAGCTCAGCAAGGTCAGCGACCTGATGCATCACGGCGATGCCCTGCCGGTTGTGACAGCGGCGACCCCGATGTCAGACGCACTGATCGAAATCAGCCAAAAGGGTTTTGGTGTCTCGGGCGTTGCAGATGCCGACGGCACGCTTTTGGGCATCATCACCGATGGTGACCTGCGACGGCACATGGAGGGCCTGCTGCAAAAAGGCGCTGCAAATGTGATGACCAAGGACCCCACAACCATCGCGCCCGACGCGCTGGCAGCCGAAGCCGTGGCCATCATGAACCAGCGCAAGATCACCTGCCTCTTTGTGGTGGATCCCGCCAAGGGCCATCGCGCCGAGGGGCTTTTGCATATTCACGACTGCCTGCGCGCAGGCCTCGGATAGGGATTGGGCAGCCCGGTCATGGATCACTATTCCCGCATGGTGAGCTATCTGAAGCTCTTGCTGCCGCTGACCGCGCTGGGGCTGCTGTCGACCCTGTTCCTGATT
Source organism: Pseudophaeobacter sp. (assembly GCF_039971195.1). Classification (GTDB taxonomy): domain Bacteria; phylum Pseudomonadota; class Alphaproteobacteria; order Rhodobacterales; family Rhodobacteraceae; genus Pseudophaeobacter. Next base: position 7,421 of record NZ_JBDWPJ010000007.1, on the reverse strand, counting down.
TCACGCGGCGCCGATACCGAGGCCGTCATTCCCTTTGCCGATCGCGAAATCGAAGAGCGGCTGCGCGGCCAGCAAGTGACCGGCCCGTTCTTTTCCGGCTCCACCTCGCAGGGGGATGAGATCTGGGTCACCGCCACTGTGGCCCGTGCCAGCGCGGATCAGCCCGTAATCGCCAATGAGCTGAAGGCCGAGATCCGTATGGTGGCCGGCGGGCAACTGACCCTGACCTCGGATCGCGGCACCGTGCATCCGGATCAGGATCTGGCGCGGTTTATTGGCAATGTCGAAATCATCACAACAGACGGCATGGTGGTAGAGACCGAAGCGTTGAAAACCCAACTCAGCATGGTGCATGCCGAAAGCCCCGGCGCCATTCGCGCCACTGGCGATCTCGGTGAATTGACTGCCGGTCATATGGAGATCACGTCAGAAACTGTTGGCGGGCCGGTACATCTTCTCTTCACCAAAAGCGTTAAGCTGGTATACGATCCTCAAAAATTAGAAAGATAGATTGTGACTCATTTGCGTGCCCTGCTGATTTGCCTGATGTCCACCCTCTGGCTCACCGCTCCTGCGACGGCGCAAAATGCGGTTGCCTTTGGCTCGGCCCAGGCGGATCCCTCGCAACCGGTAGAAGTCACTTCGGACGCGCTTGCGGTCAATCAGGTGGATGGCTCCGCTGAATTCACCGGCAGCGTGTTGATCGTGCAGGGCGTCATGCGGCTTTCTGCGGATCGGGTTATGGTGGTCTACAAGACGGATGAGGCGGGAAAACGCGCCATCGAACGGCTGGAAGCCACCGGCAATGTACTGCTGGTCAGCGGCCCCGATGCGGCAGAAGCACAGCGCGCGGACTACACCATTGATGATGGCACCATCGTGATGACCGGCAATGTCCTGGTCAACCAGGCCTCCGGGAGCCTCACCTCGCAGCGCCTGGTGGTCAATCTGACCACCGGAACCGCAAGCATGGCCGGCCGGGTAAAAACAATTCTCAATCCCAGCACAGATACAGACAACTGATGGCACAAAAACCGGATCTCAAACTGACCGAGGGCTCCTCAGGTCTGCGCATTGAAAAACTGCGCAAAAGCTATCGTAAAAAAGTGGTGATCCGGGATGTCTCGATGTCACTGGACCGGGGGGAGGTCGTGGCGCTGCTGGGGCCAAATGGGTCTGGCAAGACCACCAGCTTTTACGCCATTGCCGGGTTAATCTTTCCCGAGGCCGGCAGCGTCACAATCGACGGCCAGAATGTCACCACCCTGCCAATGTACCGGCGCGCCCGGCTTGGCATTGGCTATCTTCCGCAAGAGATGTCGATCTTTCGCGGCCTCTCTGTTGAGGATAATATCATGGCGGTGCTGGATATCGCCGTGAAACACAGCCACCGGCGCCGCGAGCGTCTGGAAGAGCTGCTGTCTGATTTCTCCATCGAACATCTGCGCCGCGCCCCGGCGCTGGCTCTGTCTGGTGGTGAGCGCCGCCGGGTTGAGATCGCCCGCTGTCTGGCCGCTGAACCAAAATATCTGCTGCTGGATGAACCCTTTGCCGGTGTTGACCCGATTTCGGTTGGCGATATTCGCCATCTGGTGGCCGATCTGAAGAAGCGCGGCATTGGCGTTTTGATCACCGACCACAACGTCCGCGAGACCCTGGAAATTGTTGATCGTGCCTATATCCTGCATGATGGCCAGGTTCTGATGTCCGGCACGCCAGAAGAGGTCGTGGAGAATGAAAACGTCCGCCGCGTCTATCTGGGTGATAATTTTAGAATATCTTAACTATTTGAAAAACATTGGTTTTGCATATCTCTTTTGGAAATCGATTTCCTTGCGCCGGGTGAACGGACTGCGGCCATTTTCCGCCAATTCTCACGATCTCGACGCATCAAATCACCGCTTCGCCATTGACTCTCCCCCTGGTTTGTCATCGAATTGACACATGGCAAAAGTGCAGTACGAGGTAGTCCGAAGCGCGGTCTTGGCAACAAGACCCGAAGGGCTGCAACCCACTGTCAGGCCTATTCCCCCAACCCAAAACTGACGACATCCCTCTGGGCCCGGCCCGGTTGGTGTTTTGGGTTGTAATTTGTGAAGGAGATCACATGCGTTACAAAATCAGCGGTAAACAGATCGACATTGGCGAAGCATTGCAGACCCATGTTCAAACCGAGCTGGGGACTGTCGTCTCGAAATATGCAGAACGCCCAACAGACGCAAATATCGTCTTTTCCAAGTCCGGGCATGAATTTGTTTGCGAAGCCACAGTGCATCTGTCCACCGGGCTGACCGCCCAGGCCAAGGCCCATGCCACTGAAATCTATTCGGCTTTTGAAGCCTGCAACGAAAAGATGGAAAAACAGCTGCGCCGCTACAAGCGCCGATTGAAGGATCACCATCGCGATCGCAGCGAACCGGTTGAAATTCTCGGCGCAAGCTCCTATATCCTCGCCTCTGATGACGCGGAAACCGAGGCCGAGCCCGAAACGCTGCAGCCCATCATCGTGGCCGAAATGGAGACCCGGATCCAATCCCTCTCTGTTGGTGAAGCCGTGATGCAGATGGAGCTTGCAGGGGCGCCGGTGCTGGTTTTCCGTAACGAAAGCAAAAACGGTGTAAACGTGGTATACCGCCGGGAAGATGGCAACATTGGTTGGATCGACCCGACGGCCTAGCCTTTAGAGGCTGCGCCACGGCCTCTGAACGGAGCAGGTGACAATGCAGATTTCAAGCATCCTTAAGCCGGATGCGGTCCGGGTTCTCGGTGCCGTTTCCAGCAAGAAGCGCCTGTTCCAGGAAATTGCCGAGGTTGCACAAGCCTCTTACGGCCTCTCGTCACAATCCACGGTTGAGGCTCTTCTGGATCGGGAGAGCCTTGGCCCCACTGGGGTTGGCCACGGCGTTGCCCTGCCTCATGCCCGGCTTGATGGGCTCTCTGAGGTGCGCGGCGTCTTCCTGGTGTTGGAAAAGCCGCTGGATTTTGATTCCGTTGATCGCCAGCCAGTGGATATCGCCTTTTCGCTCTTTGCCCCCGAGGACGCCGGAGTGGAACACCTAAAAGCGCTGGCCCTGGTGTCGCGCACCCTGCGCGAGCAGAGCTTTTGCACCAAGCTGCGCGCCAATCATGATCCTGCCACCCTGTTCACCATCCTGACCGAAGTGCAGCCGGTTCAGGCCGCCTGACTCCTCCCCTATTGGCCTAACCAACCGGCGTCAGACCGATCTGTTAGAGCAAAAGATCAAGGGGAGCGCTCCCGCCCGTCAGAGGATCTTTTGGCAAAGACCCCTTCCCGTTGGGCCTGGCATGGCCCCTCCTTGGGAGGACCCATGCCTGTTGCGCAAGTGTCAGGGCTACGCCTCTGATTCAGCCAATACCGTGACAAGCCTGCCCATTCCATTCAACAAGCATCGCCGCCAAGCTTGGCAAACTGACCTATGTCACCGTTCCGATGCCAGAATGCGCACCAGCGCCGCACAGGGTGCGGCGCCACCCCCAAGGCTGCTTTTGGAGTTTGCGCAGCAAACACCAAACAGGCGCGGGAGCCCCCCTCTTGCCGCGGGACCTGCACGCCCACATGCCCTATGGGTACCGGCAGAAGACCTACCGCCAGGATGAAAAGCCAAACATCATGTAGTCGCGCTGATAGACCGAAGCGATCTGCTTCTCCAGCGCTGCGTCCCAGATCTCATCCAGCGCATAGGGCTGATCTTTTTGAGCTAACACAGGCGCATCCGGTGTCATCCGGCCCAGCCTCTGCGCCAGGGCCGGCAGAGCCTCTGCCAGCTCATCTTCGCGCAGCACCAGATCTGGCGCCCCCAGTTCCGCCACCCCCGACAAGACCTGCGATTGGCTGGCCCATTCCGCATCCACCCGCACCGAGGTCTGCCCCGCCAGATTGGCCTGCAGGAAGCTCAGAAACTGCGAGAAAGCCTCTCGGTGATCTGCCTTGCTATATCCCGCATCCGGGCCCTTTTTGGGCAGCGGCAGTTTGAACTGGCGCCGCAGAGTTTCGCGTATACCGCCGTAGCTGCTACCGCCCTTTTGCAGGATCCTGCGACAAAACACAGAATGCACCCGCGCCGCCGGATGGCGCAACACGGCAAAGCTGCGAAAGCCGGGATTGCTCCGTTTCCACTGGCGCAGCTGCTTTTGGTTCATCTTGCTGATGAGCCCTTCGGGCGCCACATTGTCCAGCCCTGCCATCCAAGAGATGACCTCCTCCTCGGGTCCGCCCCGGATCGGCAGATAGAGCAGCGGCGTCACCACGCCCGCGACATAGCCCGGCACCGCAGGCCCCCTGCGCGGTTCAAAATTTGGCGTTCGGCTCAGGTTGAACCGATCCATCCCGGCCAGCGCCTCTTCCATCACCGCCGGGTTTTCGACCTTAGACACCACCGGCGCCGGGTTCTGCCGTTTCAGACTACCGTCCAGCGCCTCTAGCTGCGCGTCAACGCCCAGCCAGCGGGCCAACCCGTTCATTACCTCCAGGCTTTGCAGGTCCTCATAGGCCAGGTAGAATCCAGTCTGGCCGGATTTTTGCAGCCGGTTGAGCAGGGTGATCTGGAAATCCTGCAATGCCTCCACATGTTGCGAAAACTCGGCGCTGTCAAAATGCGCCAGCGCCTCTTTGCGGCGTTTCACATTGGTCAGTTTCCACTGCCCCGTCGCTTGGGCGATCTTCCAGGACACATAACTATCGACCGGATTTCGGGTCAGGATCACCTTGGCGCAGCGCGGATCCTCCAGAGCCTGATCCAGAATGCGCGGATCATGATCGTGAAAATAGCGAAAGCCGCCCAGCGCCCCTGGCTCTGATTTGATTCGAGAAATCAGGCAGCTGGGATTAGCCTCTCGCATCGTCTGAGTGATACCGAGAATATTGTCCTGATTGGGATAGCCGATAAAATGCGGGTTAAAGGCCTCGCCATGGCAGGTCAGCCCGTCAAAGGCATTGAGATTGGTCTCCAGAAAGTTGGAGCCTGTGCGCATCTCGGCAAAGACGATGAAATAGTCAAATGGGGCTGTCATGGATTATTTTCGCACCAGATAGGGTTTACGAGGAGGTTTTGGCATGTTCACCGGCCCCTGCTCCACCGGGAAATCCCCCATCAGATAGGGGTGCATGCCCTGGTTCTTCAGGTTCTGCAGGAATTGGCCAAACCCGTCGAGATTGGCCATGGTCGGCGCCTCGCTCAGATGGCGCGACATCAGCGGACCCAGCTCATCCAGAATGGTTTGCAAGGGTTCCATCGGCGCCTCGATGAATTCCGCCATGCTCCAGATCCGCACCCGCGCCTTGGTCTCCTGGTCGCGCAGCAACTGCAGATACTTGGCCTCCAGCTGTTGCAGCCGGGCGGCCTCGCGGCGCAGCTCGGTGAAATTCTGGTTCGAGCGAAACAGCGGCACCGCCCAGGCGCCGCTGATCACCGAGATCTGCGCATTGGGGTCGCGCGCCAGCACCGGGCAGATTTTTTGGTTGTCGCCGGGGCCAAACTGAAAACACTGACGCTCGCCGCGGGTGTTCCAGATCAGATTGGTCAAAAAGCTCTGCGGATTATAGTCGCGCATCTTGGCATTGTCGCTCAGGGCGCCATTGATCATCGGCCCACCGCCTGCCAGCTCTGCGCGCTCTGGCGCGAACAGATGCCCATGCACCTTGGTCCCGGTGATCCGCGCTAACCAGGGCTCAAAATCTTCAAACAGTTCAGCAAATCCCTGAAACACCGAATAGGGGTTCGAGGTGACGCTATTGACCGACCAGCGCCCTGGAAAACGGCTTTGCATATAAAGTCCCGGACGCCCCCTTGTGCGCCGCTCCACTGCCTTGGCAAAGATCCGGTCGATCTTGCCGGGATTGGGCTCGGTCTTTTTCATCGCCCCGGCGCTATCGGTCAAAAACGCCTGATAAAGCCGATCGGCGCGCGGCCAGATCTTGCGCGCCACAAAACAATCCGAACGGCGCAGCAGCTGCAAATGGTCATCATAGAAGATATGCGGTTTGCCCTGGAAATCGAATTTGGACAGGGTCAGCGAGCGGCTTTCGATATTGGTGGAATATTGCCGCGCCAGAGTCTGATAATAGCTCTCGTCCGGGATCCAGACCTTTTTGAAATAGGCGTCATAACTCGGGCGCTCCGGGTCCTCGAGGATCGCCGAAAGGGTCTGCCGGGTCAGGCACCACCACTGGCTGCCCATATGCGGCACCAGCCCCGCCGGGATCCTGCGTCGCATCCCCAGGGCGCGCTGCAGATCAACGTAGCGATCAAACAGATAGCGGCGCTTTTTCCAGGAAAAGGGAAACCGCAGGGTGAACCGCTCCACGTCCAGCCCGCCGACAATCCAGGGCACATCCGCCGTGGTGGCGCTTTCGATAAAATCAGTGCGGGGCCGGGCGGCAAGGTAGTCCACCAGTTCCTCAACCGGGCGCAGCGGCAGGCACGACCCAGAGGAAAGGTAGACATGGCGCACCTCCGGGAACTCCTTCAGCATCAGGGAGGAGGCCGATTGCGAGGCAGCAACAATGCCCCAGGTGCCCCATTCACAGCGGTGCCTTTTGCTGAACTTGATCAGCGGGTCCGAGGCAAGCGACTGGCGGAACCTGCGGAAAGTGGCGCCATCGACGTTTTTGTCCACATGCAACACCACCGGGCAACCGCTGGCGGTCCAGTGCTGCGCCACCTCGGCGGCGCGTTCCAGTGCAGTATGCACCAGCATGATGATGCCAACTGTGCTCACGCCCAGTTCCCCTTGGACATCAGCCCCAGGATCTCCAGTTGGCGCCAGTTGATGTATTTCTCGCTCCATTTGCACCACAGCTCGGGCTGCTGCTCCAGCGCCTCGGCATAGGCTTTGTATTCGCGTGAATTGGCGTAGTGCTCGCTGCGTGCCAGCTCTTCGGTTGCCTTGGACCCCAGGGTGTCGAGGAATTTGGTATGCAACAAGGCGCCACTGGCCTTTTCCCCGCCATCGGTCTCATAGACCTGGTTCAGCCCGCGTGGCAGCAGCGAGTGGGTCGAGCTCACATAGGCATAGCGACGGTCCCATTTCACCAGCGGCGTCTTGTTCAGGGCCGGAGCCCGTTTCGGTTCATCCGCAAAAAACACCCGCGCCCGTGGCCCGCCCTGGATCCAGAGATTGCCATACATGTGGTTCTTGCTGATGGTGTAATTGCCGCTGTCGAACCAATTGGCAATTTCCAGCGGGTTCTGCCCCTCCTGATAGGGTTCGTCGCCCAACCGTCCCTTTGGATAGGTATCGATCAGCATCGCAGAAAAGCTGCGAATGGCAGAGTTATCCAGCCAGTCGGTCAAGGCCTGAACAGGCCGGGTATCGCAAAACGGGTAGATGAACAGCTCATCCGGATCCACCACCAGCACCCAATGCCCATGAGCATATTTGCGTTTGAGGTAGTTCATCCA
>NZ_JBDWPJ010000006.1:0-2226 GCF_039971195.1 Pseudophaeobacter sp. | reverse complement strand
CGCCCTCCCCCGGAATATTTTTGGAAAAGTGATATGTGGTGTTGGGGCTCAGTAGCCCAATTGGCGGTCGACCAGATTGAGAAACGGCTTGTTCTCTTCGCCGCGCCGGATGTTCTGGGCGATCATCTGTGCGGCTGTCTTTGGGCGGGTTTCGGCTGCAATATGCGGGGTCACCGTCACATTCGGATGGGCCCAATAGGGGTGATCGGCGGGCAGGGGCTCGGTGCGGAAGACATCCAGAGTGGCATGGGCGATCTGCCCGGTGTTCAACGCTGACAACAGGGCATCATCGTCGATCAGCGGGCCGCGACCGGGATTGATGATACGGGCGCCACGCGGCAGCAGGGCCAGGGTTTGCGCATTGAGGGTGTTTTCCGTAGCCTTGGTATCTGGCAGTAGCAAAACCACGATCCGAGCATCCTGCAGGGCATTCTGCAGGCCCTCGCTGCCGTCTTCGCAGCGGATCCCGGAAATGGATTTGGCGGCGCGTGACCAGCCGGTGACTGGAAAGCCGAGGCCGGCAAGTGTGGTGGCGCAGGCCGACCCGAGGGCGCCGAGCCCCAGCACGGTAACAGGGCGCTCCTGGGCCAGGGGCGGCACCACAGGGTCCCAACGATCCTGGGTTTTGAGGCCGCGGTCGATATCCAGATGGTAGCGCAGCACATGGCCTGTCACCCATTCCACCATGCCGGCCGTCAATCCGGGATCAACCATCCGGCACAGCGGCTGGGTCAGAGTTTTATTGGGAGCAATTTGCTCTACCCCGGCCCAGAGGCTGAGCACCGCCTTACAGCGGCGATAGGGGGTGAAATCCTGCAGGTCGGAATTGGGCGCGTAAATGACATAGTCCACCTCTGCTGTGGGATGCTCCTGGCGCAGGTCGACCTCAAGCCCCGCCTCGGCAAAGGCTGTAGTGAGCGGTGCCTCATAGGTTGCCCAGCGTTCGGAACGGGCGGCAAACTGGACTTTGATCATGTGGCAAATACTCCGGTCATATCCTTGAAGCCCTTGATCTCGATCGGATTGCCGGCGGGGTCATGAAAGAACATGGTGCTTTGTTCGCCTGGCTCGCCCGCAAACCGTGTGGTGGGGGACAGGGTGAAGTCAAGTCCGGCTTTGGTCAGGTGATCGGCCAGGACCTGCCAATCCGCCTGGGGCAGGATCACTCCGAGATGCGGCATGGGCACCATGTGGTTGCCGACCTTTCCGGTATTGGCGGTGGCAGACACGGGCCCCAGGTGCAGTGAGATCTGATGGCCAAAGAAGTTGAAATCCACCCAGGTTTTGGTGCTGCGGCCCTCAGTGCAGCCCAAAAGTCCGCCGTAGAAGGCGCGGGCTTTGTCCAGATCATTCACATGATAGGCGAGGTGAAAGATGCTCATGTCGGGTGCTCCTTAGTTGCTGAAGCAGATGTAAGGGGGTTGCGCAGAAAACCCTAGCTTGCTTTTCTGCGTTCAGACACAAGGTTTGCTAATGGATTTACGGTTTGTTTCCAGCTTGATTGCGGTGATCGATGAGGGATCGCTGGCTGCGGCTGCCCGGTTGGGCGGCATCACTGCCTCGGCGGTGACGCAGCGCGTGGCCGCCCTGGAAGCGCAGTTGCAGGTGCCGCTGTTGTTGCGGGCCGGGCGGGTGATGCAGCCGACGCCAGAGTGCCGGGTGATGTTGCCGCGATTGCGCCAGATGCTGCGCGAGGAAGCGGCGTTGAAGGCAGATCTGCAGGCGGAGGTCCTGCAGGGCCGTCTGCGGTTGGGGGCGATTTCAACCGCGATTGGAGACCATGCCTCTGATCTGGTGGCCGGGCTGCGCCAGGCCGCGCCGCAGGTGGAGCTGCAACTGATCCCCGGCGCCTCCAGTGCGCTTTTTGCGGAATTCGAGGCTGAGCGGCTGGATGCGGCATTGATTGTGCGTCCGGAGTTTCCCTTGCCCAAGACCATGCGGTTTACGGCGCTTTCGCAGCAGCCTATTGGCTGGCTCTTGCCGCAACAGGGCGACCAAAAACTACCGGTGATCCTGTACAGCCGGGAAGCCTGGGGCGGTGGGCCATGCTGGCAGGCGCTGATGTCGCAGGAGCCGGATCCCAAGATCCTGGCGGAAATGGATGCGCTGGAAAGCATTGCCCGCATGGTGGCAGATGGGCTGGGGCGGTCGGTCCTGCCCAGATGGGCGACATTTGAGCGGGACGCAGCGGGGGCGCGGTTTGTGCCCATACCGGGGCTCTACCGT
>NZ_JBDWPJ010000005.1:0-5316 GCF_039971195.1 Pseudophaeobacter sp. | reverse complement strand
ATAGTGTTGGGGTTGATGCCAGCCATTTCGGCGATGTCGAACTGGATGAATCGAGCCGCCGCTACCAGGCGCAAATCTCTCTCACCATCGTTGACGCGGCCACTGGCGCTGCGATTGGCGCCATGACCGTCGGCATCGATGCCGATGCCTTGATGTAAACTCCAACTCAGCAAGCAGCTTCGCTGCCAACAACTCAAAAGGTAACCAAATGAAAGCTCGCATCCCCGCGATATCCCCATTCAAAGGCATGTCAGTCTTCATGAAGTGCTGCTTGCTGATTGCAACAACCACCATGGTTGTATCCGCCGCGCTCACCATCAGAAGTGACAACACTTTTGAGGCTGCCGTCGAAAAAGGCGTGCAGACCCTCGGCAACGGCGTCACCATCACAGTTGCCGCCCGCAGCGGTGGTTCCATCCGCTTTGGCGACTCGGATCGTCTCTCTGCCGATATTGCCAAAATCCTTGAACTTTCTGAAGGCCGCGCACTTTTTGGCGTGGCTGTAAACGGCAAGGGCAAAGTCGTCGCTACCGCTGGCGAGGCTACCGAAGCCGAGCTGGAAGAACTGACAGCCCTTGGGGTCGCCTCGACTGAATCCGGCGTCTTGGAAACCAGCGCCGATGGCTACCTGATTGCCGCGCCAGCCATGGCCGGAGCTGATGGCAGTGTCGTTGTTGGATCAATCGCGATGATCTGGTCCCCTGAACGGGCCTTCGCCGAGGCCGCTCCTGACAAGATGATGACACATATTTTTGCCGGCGTGGCTTTTGTCATCATGTGCCTGTTGTCCGCTGTTGCCCTGCGCAGGATCCTGTCGCGCCCGCTGAAATCTGTTGGCGACACCATCAATGTGATTGCAGATGGCGACTACAGCCAGGCGGTTCCACTTCTGGACCGCCGTGATGAAATGGGCGCCATTGCCCGCAACATTGACAACTTGAAGACCCAGCTCACTGCGGCTCAGGAAGTTGAAAATGAACGCCAGGCTGCTCAGGTCGCGCAGAAACAGGTTGTGGACCGTTTGAACCGCGCCTTGCAGAGCATGTCCGAAGGCGACCTAACGCAGTCGATCAACACGCCGTTCAAAGGCGAATACGAAAGCCTGCGGACCAACTATAACTCAACCATCACTACTCTGGTTGGCATCATGAACGCGGTTGTCGAAAGCACCACCCGCATTCGCGCCAGCGCCGAAGAGATCAGCCAGTCCTCCAGCGACCTGTCTCAGCGGACCGAAAGCCAGGCTGCAACTCTGGAAGAAACTGCAGCCGCGATGGAACAGCTCACCGTGAGCGTGAAATCCGCAGCAGATGGCGCCAAACAGGTTGAGACTATCGTTGTCGAAGCCCAGGAAGGCGCCAAGCAAAGCGGCCAGGTTGTGACCGATGCGGTCAACGCCATGTCCGAGATCGAAACCTCTTCCAACCAGATTTCGCAGATCATCTCGGTGATCGACGACATCGCCTTCCAGACCAACCTGCTGGCGCTCAACGCCGGGGTGGAAGCTGCCCGGGCCGGTGAAGCCGGACGTGGCTTTGCCGTGGTTGCCTCCGAGGTTCGGGCCCTGGCCCAGCGCTCTTCGGATGCGGCACAGGAGATCAAACAGCTGATTTCCGAAAGCTCGCAGCACGTGTCCAAAGGTGTGGACCTTGTCGGCAAGGCCGGCAACGAGCTGGAAAGCATCATCGACCGGGTTGGCACCATCTCCAACCATGTGGCCGAGATTGCTCAGGGCGCCAACGAACAGTCCACAACCCTGCTGGAGATCAACACTGGCGTTACCCAACTGGATCACGTGACTCAGCACAATGCCGCCATGGTCGAAGAAAGCACCGCCGCCAGCCAGATCCTGCGCAATGACGCTGGCGAGTTGGCCAATCAGGTCTCGGTCTTCAAGATCGGTGAAGAAAGCATGGTTGCAGCGGCGCCTGCGCCCGCCACCGCATCGACCCCATCGGCACATGGGGATTTCGCCGAAGAAGAGGATGACTTCTTTGCTGAAGAAGAGCCCGCATCCGCCCTGCCCCAGGCCGTGGGCTGGGACGACTTCTAAGTCAAAACCCTAGGCGAAACTGCCTTGCACCGCGCTGCCCTTTGGGTGGCGCGGATTTCTTTTGTCTGGCTCTTCTGTTTGGCGCCCGCTTCAAATCCAAGTGATTGCGCAAGGCGGCTCTGGAAGTCGGCAAGCTTCCTCCCTATCTCTGATCCTTGAAACCGGGGCGGCCAGACTGACCGTCGTCGGGACGCGTATCGCAAAGAGGACGGCCCTATGACTGAGCAAGACCCCACCCCGACGCAGAGCAGCGACGCCAGCCCCCTGCGCATTGACGTGGTCTCGGATGTCATGTGCCCCTGGTGCATCATCGGCTATCGCCAATTGGCCAGCGCCCTTGAAGCGACCTCGACAGACTATGAGCTACACTGGCACCCCTTTGAGCTGAACCCGGATATGCCAGCCGAGGGTCAGAACCTGCGTGAACATATCATCGAGAAATACGGCGCCACCCCAGAGCAATCAGAGCAGAACCGGGCTCAGATGACCAAACTGGGCGAGGATCTGGATTTTGACTTCCGCTTTGACCCCGAAATGCGGATGCACAACACCTTCAACACCCACCAGCTGCTCCACTGGGCCGAAACGCAGGAACGCAAGCATGACCTGAAACAGGCGCTGTTTTCCGCCCATTTCACCCATCACCGAGACCTATCGGATGATACGGTTCTGGCAGATATCGCAGCCGGAATTGGCCTGGATCGCAACGAAGCCTTGGCAGTACTGCAGGATCAACGTTTTGCAGCCCCCGTGCGGGAGGTGCAGAGCTTCTGGCGCAGCCAGGGCATTCAAGGGGTTCCAGCGGTGATCTTTGACCAGAAACATCTGGTCAGCGGTGCCCAGGGGGTCGAGAACTTCACCAATATCCTTGGCCAGCTGGCAGAGATGCGCCAGGCTTAAGGGCAGCACATTTCGGCTGGGAAACCTTAGGCCCGCGGCTGGTCAGACTGCGCGATCAGCCATTGGCGCACCGCCTCTACTGCCTTGCTGCGCTTTTTGCGCGGCTCGGCCAGCAGATAGAAATCCTTGCCGCCTTCCAACACCTCAGTTGCAATCTGCACCAGGGTGCCTGCCTCCAGATCACGGGCCACCAGAAACCTGGACACCAGGGCTACTCCCTGTCCAGAGATCGCCGCATCAATGGCCAGGGCCACCTGATTTAGCCGCAGCCCGTGACTGCACTGATCTTCGACCCCCAGCTGCGCCAGAAACTGCGGCCAAAGATCATGGCCGTCGTGCAGCTTTGGCAGGGCAGAGAGCTGTGACCGCAAGACAGGCATCCCTTCCACGCCTGTCAGGCGCGGTGAGGCCACAGCGATAACCTCTTGCCGAAACAGGCAGGTCGCTTCCAGTGCCGCGCCAAAGGGCGGCTGGCCCTGGCGGATCGCCAGATTGATCCCCTCACTGTGAAAGCTCGATAGTTTTTCTGTCGCCATAACCCGCAGGTCGATCTCTGGGTGGGCCTGTGAAAAGCTCGGCAAATTGGGGATCAGCCATTTGGCAGCAAAGGCTGGGGTGACGCTGACAAGGACCTTGCCGGGTTCCGGCCGCAGCACACGGGTTGCGGCCCGCAGCCCCTCAAAACCGGCGGCCACCGCCGCATGATAGCCACGACCAGGTCCGGTAAAGGCAAGCCCCTTTGGCTGGCGATCAAAAAGTTGTAGCCCCAGATGCGCCTCGAGCAGGCGCACCTGTTGCGCCACCGCCCCCTGGGTCAGCCCCATTTCCTGTGCGGCCAGTGTGAAATTCAAATGACGTCCGGCGGCATCAAAGGCGCGCAGCGCATTTAGGGGGGGGAGTACGTCCATATGTACAGTAGTATTTCTACTGTCACGAAAGATCAATTCTGAATCGCGACGCCGCATTGTTGCTGCTAAGTTGAGGTCAAACAGGAAATGGAGATCACAATGACTGTAGAAAAAGTAGCACTCGTCACCGCCGGCGGCAGCGGCATGGGGGCCGATGCGGCCCGTCGTCTTGCCGCCGATGGTTTCAAAGTCGGCGTCCTGTCTTCTTCCGGCAAGGGCAAGGCGCTTGGCGAAGAGCTGGGTGGCTTTGGCGTCACGGGCTCCAACCTAGCCCCCGAAGCTCTGAAAGAGTTGGTCGACGGTGCCATGTCGCGCTGGGGCCGCGTAGATGTTCTGGTGAATTCTGCCGGCCATGGCCCCAAAGGACCGGTGTTGGAAATCCCGGATGAAGACTGGCACATGGGCATGGAGGTCTACCTGATGAACGTGATCCGCCCCACCCGGCTGGTTACCCCAATCATGCAGGCCCAGGGCGGCGGCACGATCCTCAATATCTCGACCTTTGCCGCCTTTGAACCCGATCCGCTGTTCCCGACCTCGGCCATCTTCCGCGCTGGCCTGGCTGGGTTCACCAAGCTGTTTGCCGACAAATATGGGGCAGAGAACCTGCGCATGAACAATATCCTGCCAGGGTTTATCGACAGCCTGCCCGAGACCGAAGACCGCCGCGCCCGCATCCCCATGGGGCGCTATGGCCGCACCGAAGAGGTCTCTTCGCTGATCTCTTGGCTGGCCTCGGAGCAAGGTGGCTATATGACCGCACAGAACCTGCGGGTTGATGGCGGGCTGACCCACTCGGTCTAATCCTCCCCGGCCTCCCCAATCAGGAAGAAGGCAACGACGCCTCTACAGGAGGCCTGGCACGCAATTGCACCTGCCGGGCCCTTTTCTTTTGCAAGATGTCGCAGGCCAGGCGGCAAGTTCGGCTTGCTATCGGTCTGAAACTCCTGAAGTATCTTGGCGAATTTGACTACAGGAGCTGTTTTATGAAACTTGCAAAAACACTTATTGGCGCCCTGACGGCGCTCTCCCTGTCTGCTCCGGCGGCTTTGGCAGACGACCTGCTGGCGGATTACGTGGCCTTTATCGGGCAGGCGGACCTGCACAATTCCAAAGGTGCTCGGCTCAGCGAACCATGGCAGATCCTGCGCCAGGACAGGGCCAATTACCATCGTTTTGGCATCTCGCAGCCCGGCGATGAGTGGGATCCGATTTTCAAGGACAAGGGCAACCGCGCCATCATGGAGCGGATGATCCAACACGGGTCGATCTCTGCCTCAGCAGGGCGCGATATCGTACGCGGCGGCGTCATGGTGCGGGTCAAGGTCTATGACAACGGCAAAAACGACTATGTTCGGGTCACCGTCACCCGCTAAGTCGGCGCAGCCGCCAGCAGTAATAGATCAAGGCCGGGACCTCGCGCAGCCAGGATTGCAGCACACGATGCCAGGCGGT
>NZ_JBDWPJ010000004.1:0-15126 GCF_039971195.1 Pseudophaeobacter sp. | reverse complement strand
AGCGGCACCTGAATATGCGTCGGGCCGGGTCGTCCGGTTGAAAATGGCTCGAATGCCTTATTTAGAGCCTCATTCAGCTCCTCTGCCCTGGCAACATGCTGCGAAGTCAAGGCTACAGTCTTGGCCAGATCCTGCTGGTTTGGCAATTCATGGAGATGGCCCAGCCCCTTGCCGATGCTCGCCTGTTCATTGGCACCGGAAACCACCAACATCGGCACCGAATCCGCCCGCGCCTGCGCCATGGGCGTCAAAGTGTTGGTCAACCCAGGGCCGGTGATGACGAAGGCCACTCCCGGCTTGCCAGAGACCCGTGCATAGCCATCCGCCATGAACCCGGCCCCCTGTTCGTGGCGCGGGGTCACATGCCGCAAGCCAGAGGCCGCAAGCCCGCGATAAAGCTCAACAGTGTGCACACCAGGAATGCCAAACACGCAAGAGACATCACGGGCCTTCAGCCCGTCCACCAGCACTTCGCCAATAGTTCGTTTGCACGTTGTCATGCGGCGTCTCCGATCCTTGCCTTGGCGTGTGAAATGATCCGCCCCAGGGCCGTTTCAAATTCTGCATCACTGATGGTCAGAGCAACACGCACCCAGGAGGTCAGGCTGTCGCTAAAGGCAGAGCCCGGCATCACAGCGACACCATTCTCGAGCAGGTCCCAGGCATAGTCATCACCGTTAAGACCCGTTGTGGCGACATTGATCATAGCGAACATGCCAGCCTCAGGACGGTGCACCTGCAGGCTGGTCTCAATCTCCAGCCGATCCGCCAGCAACTGCGCCCGGCGGCTGAAACGTTCGCTCATTCCTGCCGCAACAGAGGAACCATCGCGAATGGCCAGCTCTGTCATATCGGCAATAAAGGGCTGGTTGCCAAAAAGCATGGTCTCGGAATAGGGCAGCAGTGCATCGCAGAAGGCTTTCGAGCCTACGCACCAGCCGCTGCGAAACCCCGGTGCCGCATGAGATTTAGAGATCGAAGAGACCGCAATGACCCGATCTGCATATTCCGCCAGCGACAGCGGCGAGACAAATTCGGAGCCTTCAAAGACCAATTGCTCATAGACCTCGTCAGAGAGGATCCAGAAATCATGCTCTCTGGCCAGTTTACACAGCTCCAAAAGGTCAGCTTTGCCCAGAATGGCGCCCGTAGGGTTGTGCGGGCTGGTCAACAGCAGGGCGCGAGTACGCGGGGTGATCCGGCTGGCCACATCTGCGGCCTGCATGCGAAAGCCATGTTCCGGGCTGAGCGGCACCGGAACCAAGTTGGCACCACTGGCAGCCACGACGCCTTCGTAGGTGGCATACATCGGATCCCCGACCAGAACTTCGTCGCCAGCCTGGGCGACACCCATCATTACCGAAAACAGCGCCGTTTGCGTTCCCGGAAAACAAAGGAAGTTATCCGGCTCAAAACTGCGCCCACGGCTGGTGCTATAGCTTTCAGCCAGTGCCTGACGCAGATTGATTTCGCCGCGCCCATCCGAATACCCGGTGCGCCCAGCCTGCATAGAGGTAATCGCCTGTTGCATCAGCTCTGATGGGACCGGAACATCCGGCTCACCGATGGTCATTTCAATGATGTCAGCCCCTGCGCCAATGCGTTGGCGCGCTGAAAGGTGGAGATCCCATTTTGCACCGCCAAAGGAGGCCAGGCGTGCCGTTACATCCGTGGTTTTCATGGTCTATCAACCCTTTCAGCCCCAAGGCCTGTAAAAGAGACTGAGCAGCGTCTGATCTCTTTGCTGGCACGTATTGGCGACGAATCTTGTGGAACACAGTAGTTATACAAATGCATAATTACTGTGTTCACCCGGTTCGGCAAGCCCAAATCGGATCGCTATGGTTAACCGGCCTCACAATCTACGGCGCGCCAGCAGGTGCTAGCTGGTAACAACAATGTCAGAGATCTGGGCATCCACATCGCGGCAAGCCGCCAGCAGCCTCGGCTTGAGGTGGGAGAGCACATAATTGGCGTGAAACCGGCTCGGCGCGGTTAAAGTCAAACGGCCCCCTGCCCTGTCGCCACGTGCAAGAGCATCTATCCAAGCGGTATAAATCGCCGGATCTTCGCGGTGCAGAACCGCCTTGGCGAGACTCCATTCGTCTCCCTGGCTCAGGTCAGGAGCAGGGGCGATCTGCCCAGGGCGCAGCGGCACGACATTTTCAGGTGGGGCATCAATGCCGGACATCCGATGTTCAAAATCAGGCCCGACACTGGACCAGACCTCGCGGGTGTCTTCATAGATGCGCTCCATATCCAGACCATATTCGCTGACCCGCCCACGCACGCCCTGACGTTTTACCACCAGCCATCCCATCGCCCGCAGCTTTGCCATTTCCCGCTTAACGGTGCGCTCATCGACGCTCCACAGCCGGGCAATTTCGCGCTGGCCAACCGCCAGCTCATTTCTGGTCCAATTGTAGCGGGCAGTGACAAGGGTCATGATACGCAAAACTAGCCGCTGCTTTGCCTTTGGCTGTGACAAGGCAAAGGTCCCGAGGGCTGTCAATATATCGTACTTCAGTGCCGAAGCATTGCGCCCGGCGGGTTTCTTGGCCTGCATCTGTGCCCCCGTGTTCCCGAAACCCTGGGGTCATGATTTGATCCCAAGAGCTGACATGGGATATGTCTACCGCTCAATAGCCGAGTTGCTCTCGGTTTACGTTGGCTCAGTTTAAGAAGAACTCAACGCTATTTACTCAATGTAGACGATTTGCGTCCTTTGACACGATTCTGTCAAGGGCCCTGTGGATTTCAAACCAGACCCAATCTCCTTTTTGATAAAAAAATTGGTATCAATGGTATTGGGGGACATTATGCCTGTCCCCTATTAGGATAAAAATGTCCCCCAATTGGACTAGGGAACTTTCTTTTTGTCCCCCTTTTCCCGATGCAGCCGGGTGTTACGCTGTCCCGATTGCGCCACCCTCTGTCTGGTCGATTCGGCTGGCTTCACCGAATCAATTCACTGAGGCGAGGACCCGTTTTCTATGGGCTTTCAGACCCTGTGTCCCTGCGGGGACAGGACGCTCTTTGTTAGAATAATAGGTTTTGCGTTTTTAGCAAATCCGGCGTAAATGAAGAATGAGGAAAAATTAGCGTCCTGAACAAATGGGACCATTGATAGCAAAGAGCAAGGAGCAGTCATGTTCACTCACGAAGACCTGGCGAAATTGCAGGCGCAGTCGCTCAAGATGCAAAGTTGGATTCGACAGCAGACCTTTTCCCCCGAGATGGAAAAGACCCTGCGGCGTTTCTCCAGCTGGGAAGTTGCCGAGCTGATCTTTAAGGTCAATCAATCCACTCTACGCGGCCGCCTGGCAGCCGACCCTTCGCTGCCGCAGGGCCATGTGGAGGAAGACGGTCGCCAACGGTGGTATTCGTTGGAAGAGATCAATGAGTTGCGCCGCCGGATCAAGATCAACCGCAAAAGCCTGATGCCGCCGCGCCCCGAGGGTAAGCGCGCCCTGCGCGTGGCAATCTCGAATTTCAAAGGCGGCGCGGGTAAATCCACAGTGGCGCTGCATTTTGCTCATGCTGCGGCACTGGATGGCTACCGGGTGCTTTGCGTTGATTTTGATCCGCAGGCGACCTTGTCGCATTCCATGGGGCTGAGCGATGTTACCGAGGATTATACGGTCTGGGGGATCATGGCGCGGGATCTGGTGCGCGAGACCGAGCGGATGAATACCTCGGCGCGAGGCGCTGAGTCCGGAGCGGCCCTGCCGGAACGGGAATTGCCGGAGGCAATCACCGGCATGGGGTTGCAGGATCTGCGCATCAGCGATTTCATCAAACCCACCAGCTGGCCGACGATTGACCTCGTCCCCAGCTGCGCCAATGCCGCCTTTGTCGAATTCGCCAGCGCGCAGTATCGCCACCTGAACCCAGAATGGTCCTTCTTTGCTGCGGTGTCGCGCTATCTGGATCAGGTCTCCTCTGATGACTACGACATGATTATCTTTGATTGCCCCCCGGCAATTGGCTACCAGTCGATGAACGCGGTCTTTGCTGCTGACATGCTCTACATCCCCTCTGGCCCTGGTTATTGGGAGTATGACTCGACCACCTCCTTTATTGGCCAGCTCTCTGAAGCGCTGGAAGATCTGTCGGCTTTCAACGGGGTTGTCCCCGCGGGGACATTCACCCTGCCCAAGGCTTTCCTGGATGTACGGTTTCTGTTGACCCGCTACGAGAGTGGCAATGATCTGCACCGCGCCATGCGGGATGCCTTTATGAAGGTCTTTGACGGGCGCATGGCGGATCACCCGATCGAGATGACCCGCGCGGTGGAACAATCGGGCCGGTTCCTCAGTTCAATCTACGAGATCGATTATCGCGATATGACCCGCGAGACATGGCGACGGGCCAGGGCCTCATTCGATCAGGCCTACGAGGAGTTCAAAACCTACGCGGCAGAAGCCTGGGAAAAGATGGAGGATAGACCATGAGCAAGCGGCGCGTCTTTGACATCAACTTTCCTGCTGACCCTCCGGCCAAAGCCCCCTCCCCTGCCCTGTCAAAGGAGGACGGCAGTCAAGCGGAATCCCGGCGTGGTCCCATGGCCACGGCGATTTCGGAAAACGCCGAGGCGCTAAAGGCTCGCGCTGCTGCCGAGCAAAACATTCGGGCCGAGAATGACCGGCTGGCGCATGAGTTTGTCCGGCTGAAAAAGCTGGGGTTGGTCGTTGACCGGATTCCGCTGGACCAGATTGCCACCAGCAAACTGGTGCGGGACAGGGCCACCTCACGGGATCCGGAACTGGACGAGCTGAAAGCCTCCATTCGCAGCCTGGGTCTCTCCAACCCGATCCGGGTCGAGGAAGAGGCCGATGGAAGCTATCAGTTGATCCAGGGTTTTCGCCGCCTGTCGGCCTATCGCGCCTTACTGGAGGAGACCGGTGCGGCCGAGTTTGCCAGTATTCCCGCCGGGCTGGTCGCCAAGGGGGAAGACCTGCAGGGGCTTTACCGGCGGATGGTGGATGAAAACCTGGTGCGGCGCGATATCTCTTTTGCAGAGATGGCGCAGCTGGCGCTGTCCTATGCCCAGGATCCAGAGACCGGCTGCGCGCTGGTGGAGGAGGCCGTGGCGCATCTCTATGCTTCGGCGGGGCGTCAAAAGCGCAGCTACATTCGTCATTTTGCCGATCTTCTGGACATGATCGGCGGTGATCTACGTTTTGCCGAATCAATCCCGCGCGCCTTGGGCTTGGATCTGAAGCGGAAGCTGGCAGATGATCCCGCTAGTGTCTCAGCATTGAGAGCGCAGCTGCAAAGCGGTGACGCTGAAACGGCTGAAGTTGAGGTCGCGATCTTGCGGGCCTTCCTGGCGGGCGGTGTTGAAACCAGAGCAAAACCCGGTGCCGCCATTGGGGCAGAACCCAAGGCCGGTGTCGCCAAAACAACGCTGCGCTGCGCTGTGCCTTCCGGCATCGTGCGTTGTCAGGCGCGGGATGGGCGTATTGAACTGGCGATGGAGCGGGACTTTTCGGTGATTGATCGCTACCGACTTGAGACTGCGATTTCTGCTTTTTTTACGGCTTTGGAAGAGAATGATCCCGCCGAGTGAGACTTTGGCAGAGCTGAAACGAGACAGGGCTGTCCCCGCGGGGACAGCCCTTTTCTTATGCGCATTTTTTGCCGCAGCCTTTGCCTCTACTCTGCGGTATGAGTTTAGTTTTGAACCTTAAAGGCAATGCGACGGTTTTTTGCCCGGTTGTCGGAGCTTGTATTGGGCACCAGCGGTGTTTCCTCCCCATATCCAACCGAGGTCAGGCGGTCAGCGGGAATGCCTTTGGCTGTCAGGTAGCGGACAACGGAATTTGCCCGTTTCTGGCTGAGCCGGGTATTGGAAGCCGCACTGCCCTTGTCGTCGGTGTGGCCGCCAACTTCGATCACCATATCGGGACAACGGCTGACGATATCATACAGGCTATCGAGAAAGCTGGTGGAGCGTTGATCCAACCGCGAGGTGCCGGGGGCAAAATTGACACTGCGGCTGCGCGACAGGATGTCAAAGCGGCCAATACAGGCGTCTCGACTAAAGTCGCCTTCGGCCTCCAGCGCGGCGGTGGCACCGCTGCTGGTGGGAGTAGCCAGGACGGGAGTGCCTGGTGCCCTGCGGTCAAAGGTGAGGTTCAGGTTGACGATGCCCAGCGGTGTAATGGTGACATTGGCGGCTTCCTGCAGTTTTTCCCGACCCTGCATCAGATTGAAATCTTCAAGCTGCAAGATCACCGGGTTCAGCGTTGAGACATTGATCCGATCATTGCTCAGCAGGGTTACTGCGACCTCGGCTTTCAATTCAACCTCTACCCCATGCAGTGAAAGTGTGACGGGAAGCGGGATTACCTTGCGGCGTAGGTTGGGCAGGTCTTGCAATGCGATCGGATCAAGAACAGCGGTTACTGTGGCCTCGGGATGGGCGAAGGTTTCAAAAAACAGGAACCGCATACGTACATTGCGTAGGTCAATTTTGGTATCAACCGAGTCCAGGGCGACGATCAGTTGGGCAACGCCGCTTTCGGTAATCTGACCGCTGAGGGCTGCAAATTGACTGGTTTCGGCAATGGTGTCCTTTTTGACCGAGAGAAAGGTGATCGCCGAAGCTTCGGGATCCAGCTGCCAGCCGTGCTCAAAAGGATCCGCTGCAACAGCGGGCTGAGTAAAAAACAACAATAGGGCTAGGAGCGGGCGAAGAAATAGGCGTACCATGACAAAACACTCATATATTAAACAAAATGGGGCACCTGTGGTATTGGCCAAACAAGGGCGCCTCTGTGGATTAACGGAAATCTCGGGCAATAAAGCAAGTATTGCGGTGTCTCGGTCAGAAAAAACCTCACGCGTGCGAGGTGTCCCTGCGGGGACAAAGTTTTGGAGTTTTGGTGTCGTGAATGGTTTTTGGGCAAATTGCCTTTTTAGAGTTCTCATGGTTTTGGGTTTGATCTGTGGTGCCGCCCAGGCCAGTGACGCTGATGAAGGGCCGCGTTTGGCCCTGGTTATCGGCAATGCCTCTTACGGCACGGTTGCGCCGCTGGACAATCCTGTGAACGATGCAAGAGTCATATCCAAAACATTGGAATCGCTTGGGTTTACGGTCTCCATGGCGGTTGACATGGGGCAGATCGAGATGAAACGAGCAATCGCTCAGTTTGGCCGCGATCTGCGGGCAGCAGGCAGCGAGGCGACAGGGCTGTTCTACTATGCGGGTCACGGGGTGCAGAGCTTTGGCAACAACTATTTGTTGCCTGTGGATGTTGCCCTGTCGGATGCGGCGGATCTGGATCTGATGGCAGTTGAGGCGCAATCGGTGCTGCGCCAGATGGCCTCGGCGCGCAATCGCACCAATCTGGTGATTCTAGACGCTTGCCGAAATAACCCCTTTGAAAACGTCGCTGATCTGGATGAAAGTGGTTTGGCCGAGATGAAGGCCCCAACAGGTACTTTCCTGGCCTATGCCACGGCGCCCGGCGGGGTGGCGTTGGACGGGCAGGGGGTCAATAGCCCCTTTACGCTGGCAGTTGCGGAACAAATCTCCGTGCCGGGCCAGCCGGTTGAACAGGCTTTCAAAGAGGTGCGCCGCACGGTTCTGGCGCAGAGCCAGGGCCAGCAGACCCCCTGGGATACCTCGTCGCTTGTCAGCGACTTCATGTTTGCCGCGGCACCAGAGGAGCGGGTTCTAACCGTGTCCGAGACGGAGGAGCTTCAGCTCTGGCGTTCGGTTCAGGCGGCGCGAGATCCGGTGCAATTGATGTTGTTCCTGCGGGGCTATCCTGACGGCGCCTTTGCCGGTGAGGCGCGCGCGCTGCTGGCCGAGGTCATGGCAGAAGAGCTCTCCACTGGTGCGGAACCTGCGGCGCCAAGCACACCGGCGCCGGATGCCACCGAAACGGCCCTGTTCAAAGCGGCGCAACAGGATGGATCCTTGGCAGCCTATGAGGCCTATTTGCAGAGCTATCCTGCGGGGACCTATGCGGAAATGGCTCAGATCGAAATCGCTGCTCTGCTCTCTGGAGAAAGCACTGATCCGGTTGGGGAAGGGATACCTGAGGAGGATCCGGTTCAGCAGGTCGAGAGTGATTCTGCAGCCTCTCCTCAGCCAGAGGCCGGACCGGTCACCTTTGCCAGCCCATTAGTGTCAGACCTGGAGCCGATCAGTGGCCGCAGTCTGGCTGACTTGATCGAGGGGTCGCCGATGTTCCCGCCGGTAGAAGGCCTGCCTGAAAGCTATTGGAAATCGCAGACCTGCAGTGCCTGTCATCAGTGGAACCGTGAGCGGCTTTGCGAACAGGCCACAACCTATCTGAGCCTCAATATGCAGCGTTCACTGAGCAAACAGCACCCCTATGGCGGGGTGATGAAACGCAACCTGAAATCCTGGGCCGCAGGAGGTTGCCAGTAACCTAAATTACTGGGCACGGGTTTCGATCAGAAAATAGACCCATTCTCCTTTAAAATCAGTATTTTGTGATCGCTTTTCTGCGATTCTGCTCCGCAGGAAGTCAAGATATGCCGGAGCAGGCTCAATGAGCGGGCGCAGGCCCTCATAAAGCGGGGTTGAGGCGGCAAAAGCAACGGCGATTTCCTGACCATAGGGGGGGCCGATGGTGATCTGCAGACCGGGGTCCTCTGGGGTTTTGGCCCCGATGCGTTGTGCGCTTTTGGCCGTGGCTAGGGCCAGCGGAACCTGGGTATTGGGGCTGAGGTGGATGACATCACCGGCGGCATCAAAGTAGTCCACATAGATAAAGGCCGCATAGTCCGGAGCGGTGAGGTCAAAGTACAATTGCTCGCCGCTGCTGTAGCCCAGCACCCGGGCCTGGGCATCCTCTCCCAGCAACAGTGGGTTGGTGATCTGATCGGTGCTTTGCGGCAGGCCCACCGAGGATATTCCGCTGAGCGCTCCACATTGAGGCCGCGGTAATACCCGCATCTTGTCTGCAAGCGCAATATCCCGGCCCATTTGGGTTTGCAGGGCGGCGAGGACGGGCGCGCGCAGGGCATCCTCGGGCAGGTGTCCCCGCAGTTCCAGCGTTGCCGTCGCCGGGTCAAAGGCCACCTGCAGGCGGGAGCAGGGCACCTGGCTCAGCACAGCCGCAAGCCCATCCCGCAGACCTGCTGTTTGCCCGGTCAGATCCCCGGGCCGGGTGAAGCTTTGAAAGGCAGCGAGCGACTGCGGGTCGATCTCATTGGTTGCACCGCCCTGAAACGCAAGCGCCGCCGTGACCTTCTCCGCCTCGGGGTTGCTGTTTGGCAGTGGCTGCGTCAGCGCAGAGGTTTCAGCAAAGGCAACGGTTTTACCGGTGCTTTTGGTGGTGCCGAGGAGCACAGGCTGTGGCGTGATTGGGGCGGCGGGCGTGGTGTCTGGCATCGCGGTTTCTAGCGCTGGTGGATCGGGCTGTTCGCTGGCGACGGATTGCGTGGCTGGTGCAAGGGCAGGGGCGGGTTCCGGCTTGGCTGCGCTGAGAGCGGCCAATTGCGGTTTGCTTTGGTCTGGCGCCAGGGTTTCGCCCGGCGGGGCGAGGGAGGTAAGCGGTTGAGAGGCGGGCGTCGCAGGATCCAAGCTGTCTTGCGATGGTGCCTTGGCAGGGGCCGTGGTCTGCTGCACGGCGCCCGCATTCAAGCTGTCCCCTTTGGCTGGCGCCTGTTTTCCGGGCTCGGGAGTGGCGCTCTGCTCCTGCGCCTGGCTGCGGGTAACCTGCTGCGAAGCCAGGGTCATAGCGCTTTGTGGGCTGGGCTGTTGCGGCACAGGTTCGGGGGTCAGATAGGGGATTACAAGGGCGGCCGCCCCGAGATGGGCGCAGGTGGAGGCTGTGAGGCCAATTGCCCAGATGCCTGCTCCCCGCGTCATGGCTGGTCACCCGGAGTGCGCTCGGGTGTGACCACCAGGATGACGTCGCGAATTCCAAGCGCTTCTGCCTGGCTGACCTGGGGCAGAACATGGCGCAGATCGGTGGCGCGGTGGGCGTTGATCCGCAAGCGCATTTCGGGATCCTTGGACAGTTCCGCTGCCAATGCCAGGGAAAGATCCGCTGCGCCCATTTCATGACCGTCCAGGGCCGTTTTGCCCTCTTGTGAGATCGCCAGCGTGACTCCGCCTGCGGGCATGTCACGGCCGGTCTGCGCCTGCGGTGGGGTGACGTCAAAGGGGGCCGTGGCATCCATGCGCCCAATCAACATAAAGAACACCAGCAGGAAAAAAACCACGTCGATCAGGGCAATAATGGTCTCTGAATGCGGCGCAGCGCGGGAGCGTTTCAGCCTCATGGCCGCGCCTCCAGTCGCAGAACACGCATGTTCTGTACGCCCGCGCTGGCGGCTTGATCCATGACGGTGATCAGTGCCTGTGTCGGTGCGGAGCCAGAGGGGAGGATGACCAGCTGCGCCGCCGGATCCTCGCTCAGGGTTTGCTGCAGAATCTGTGCCATGGCCTGTGGTGACAGGGTCTCTCCGCGCAGGCTGGGGGTGCCATCGGCCTGAATGCGGATCATCAGGCGCAGATCTGGTGATCCGTTGGATTGGCTGGCACCGTCAGAGGGGCGCAGGGCCGGGATCATATCCAGGTTGAGATATGTTGATGTCACCATGAAGAAGACCAAAAGGATCATCATCACATCGATCATTGGCACCAGCGAAATCAGGGCCGTGGGGCGCGGGCGGCGGCTGAGGATCATGGCGCGTTCCACACCTTACCGACCATGGTCTGCCAGCATCAATTGGCCAACGGCGCTTTCGATCATCCCCGCCGCGCTGTCAATGCGGGCAGAGAACAGGCCTGCAGCAATGGCGGCAGGAATTGCCACCACCAGCCCCGCAGCGGTGGTGAGCAGTGCCTGCCAGATGCCGCCGGCCAGGACCGAGGCGTTGGCCGCGCCCTGGGCCAGTTCCAGCTCTTGAAAGGATTGGATCATGCCCAGAACTGTGCCCAACAACCCGAGCAGCGGCGAGACCATGGCGATGAGTTCCAGCAATCGGATAAGCCCGTTCATACGCTGAATTTCTTCGTTGCCCCGGCGCTCCAGCTCTGAGGTGAGCACAGGCCCTTTGAGTCCGTTTTGTAGGGAAACCATGGCAAAATGCAGGACCCTGTCGGCCGGTGATTTGCCCGGTTCAACATGCCGCTGTGCTTCGTGCTTGTCACCACCTTGCCAAAGCTCGATTGCAGCGAGGCGCGCCGCCTTACCGGAAGTTACCGGCCAGAGCTGGACAAGTTTGGCGCCGATCACTGTGAGCGACATGAGCGAAATCAGGGCCAACACCGCAATGACCGGACCGCCGGTTGTAAGGTTTTCCAACAAGGCGCCCATGATTATTTCACCAGCTTTGCAGAGCTGCGCGATCCGAGAGTCAGGATTGGAAAGCAATCCATCTCGGCTTCGTTTTGCGGTTTGCAAGAGGTCACGTCATGCAGCAGAATTTCTGAGATATTGCTGCAGGTGATTGCTGGTATTTCGAACAATTTCAATGTTGTACGCTGGACGGGCAGGGGAGAAGCATCAACCGAGAGCAGCCGGTCAATGATACCCTCGCCGTCGAGGATGGCCAGGGACATTTCAAAGTCGGCAAAGCTCTTCCCGGTTTGATTGCGAAACAAAAAGAAAGCCCGACAGCCGCCAGCCTCGATCTCTTCCATCTTGTTCAGTTCAACCAAAAGCGACCCGGTTTCAGCGCGTGCCAGCTGCGGGGTGAGGGCCAGCAGCGCAGTGGCAAACCCGCGGCTGAGTATTGAAGAAAATGGGGAGGTCAATTGCATCGCTGTCTCCGGGGTTTTGGGTCAATTGGGTTTTCGAATAAGTCCTAGGGTCTTGGGCGTGTTTTGGCTGCGCGCCAGATCATGGCGCGCGAAAATGGGTGGCATCAGACCAAAGAGGTCAACGCCTTCTCGATTTTATCCATGGCATCTTTGGCGCCATTCAGGTCTCGCTGCTTCAACAGTCTGGCGGCCTTATGAACCGCCTGGGTCAGGCGATCGCGGGCAGGGCCGGGCGCGCGGGCCACATGTGCTTGCAGACCCTGGGCGCGTTTGACCTGCGCCCCAAGGGAGCGCTGATCAGACTCGCGTTGACCGCGCTTGAGTGTGGTTTCTTCGTCTTCTCGGTCTTTCCCCAGCGCGGCAATGGAACGTTCGGTGACCAGAATTAGCGTCTCTGCCTCTTGCAGCCGCCCGGCATTGATCAAGGCGACGGATTTGGCCAGGGCCCGTTTGAGCTTCAGTTCCAGAGGGCCGGGAGCCAAAGCGATTCGCGGCTGAATGCGTTTGAGCCTGCGTTTGAGCGGCAAGACGGCCTTGGGATCGATTCCCGAGGCTGAGATATCCTCGGCATCGGCATTTGACTGCGGGGTGTCGCCGCTGCTTTCTGGCTTGAGACTGTCGAGAAGATTGCCGCCGTCATCAAAGAACAGCACGTTCACTTTGGGCCGGTTTGCCTTCAGGAATTTTTTAAGCTGCAAAAGCATTTGAGCGGGGGCCTGTTCACAGGTCATCTCCATCTCATCGCCCTGCACAATATAGGTGCCCCAGGCCATCGGAGGCTTGCCGCCCTCCTGTTTTAGCGGCGCACGCAGGCTTTCTGGTTTGGAGCCGGGCTGGATCATCAAGACAGCATCTTTGTACTGATCCAGGCAGAAGGCAAAACTCGTCCGACGCTTGGCGCCCTCACGCACCATGGCCCTGACTTCATCTCCGGTAACACGGTCTGCACACATCACGAACACTCACAAAAAGGTGCAAAAACAATTGACTTTAAGATGGCGATAAGGCTCACTCGACGTCAAGTTATTGTTTTGTTAGTGGCGCGACCGGGTCCGCCGCATGTCTGTATGTCCATATGGTATGTGGCTTTTTCGGATCGCGCTTGACCTGATTTTTTGGGGGGTCAACTGTATGGATCTGGCTGTTTTTCTACAGTCCAAAGGGGAGGAAACTCCCAGCGGGGACAACCTCGAATACGACCCGGCTTTTACTGAAATGGAGCTTGCCGCTCAGCCCGGGGAAGAAACGGTTGTGGGTGATGAGCGTATAGACGCCACCGACCCAGAATATCCAGTTGTAGAGGAAAAGGCGCTCGAAGTTCTGGAGCGTAGCCATGACCTGCGGGCGGCGGTTTTCCTGGCGGATGCGGTGTTGCAGCGGGATGGGCTCGCAGGTTTTGCCGAGGTGACCAGCTATATCCGGGGCTGTCTTGAACAATTCTGGGAGAGCTGCCACCCGGAACTGGATGAGGATGACGGCGATCCGATCATGCGCATCAATGCGGTGCAGGATCTTTGTGGTCAGCCGGATGGCATGGGCGGGCCTTCACCTGTCTATCGCTCGGTCCGCCGTTGCCCGTTGAGTGACAGTCGCGGGTTTGGCCGGTTTTCGCTGCGCGATATCGAAATAGCCGAAGGATTGATGGCTGCGCCCGAGAGCATGGATACGGTTCCGGATCAGGCCACGATTGGGGCCGCGTTTCAGGACAGTGACGACGACGAGATCGCCGCGCGTCTGGCTGCTGCGGAACTGGCTGAGGAAAACATCAAGGCGATCTCCGCGGTGTTTGATGAACAGACGCCAGGGCAGGGGCCTGAACTCGATCCATTGGTGAAACTGCTGCGTCAGATCAGCAAGCGGATCCGCGATTATGGCAACCTCGGCGATGTCGCTGCGGAAGATGACAGCGCGGATGCGGAGGGATCGGAAGACACAGGCGAAGCATCAGCTTCGGCTGCAGGGCCACGGGTTGCAGCGGTCCCGGGGGCGATCAATTCGCCTGCAGATGTGGCCAATACCCTGGATCGCATCATTGCCTATTACCAGCGCGAAGAGCCCTCTAGCCCGCTGCCGCTGTTGCTGGAACGGGCCAAACGATTGGTGGGGGCGGATTTCCTCACTATCGTCAACGATATGGCCCCGCGTGGTCTGGAGAACGTGCAGTTGATTGGCGGCCTGGAGGACGAAGACTAGGGGGGCAGGGGGGCTTGGCTCGTCGCGGCTGGGGTCTTTGGAAGGTTAGAATACGAGTAAGGAGAGCCAGATGGCTGGAAGTTCACAAAAGTTCATTGCCCGCAATCGGGCACCACGGGTCCAGATCGAATATGATGTGGAGCTTTATGGCGCAGAAAAGAAGGTCCAGCTGCCTTTTGTCATGGGGGTTCTGGCGGATCTCACCGGCAAATCCGAGGTTGAGCAACCCGCCGTGGCGGATCGCAAGTTTCTTGAAATTGATGTCGACAACTTTGACAACCGGATGAAATCCATGGCCCCGCGTGCGGCCTTTACCGTGCCCAATACGCTGACCGGCGAAGGCAATATGGCGGTCGATATCACCTTTGAGAGCATGGATGATTTCAAACCCGCGGCCATCGCCGCCAAGGTGGCACCGCTCAAAGAGCTGCTGGATGCCCGCACCCAGCTCAGCAATCTGATGACCTATATGGATGGCAAAACCGGGGCCGAGGATCTGATCACCAAGATCATGCAGGACCCGAGCCTGCTGAAAACCCTGGCAGCCCAGCCCAAACCCGGCGCTGATGCCGATGGCGATACGGAATAAGGAGGGATAAAATGGCAGACGAAGCACTCCAAACCGAAGCCGCCCCGGCGGAATCCGCTTTTGGCTCCAATGAATTTGCAAGCCTGTTGCAAAAGGAATTCCGCCCTAAGTCGGACCAGGCCAAGACCGCCGTCGAGAGCGCGGTCAAAACCCTGGCCGAACAGGCGCTGGCCAATACCGGGCTGATTTCTGACGACGCGCTGCGCTCGATCGAAAGCATCGTGGCAGAGATCGACAAGAAGCTGACCGAACAGGTTAATCTGATCCTGCACAACGAAGAGTTCCAGCAGCTCGAAAGCGCCTGGCGCGGGTTGCACTACCTGGTCAATAACACTGAAACCGACGAGATGCTGAAGATCCGGGTGATTCCGATCACCAAGAAGGAACTGGGCAAGACCCTGAAGAAATTCAAAGGCACCGCCTGGGATCAGTCGCCGATCTTCAAAAAGCTCTACACCGAAGAGTTCAGCCAGTTGGGTGGCGAACCCTATGGCTCGCTAGTGGCCGATTTCCATTTCGACCATTCGCCACCAGATATCGAATTGCTGGGGGAAATGTCCAAGATCGCCGCCGCTGCGCATGCGCC
>NZ_JBDWPJ010000003.1:0-11025 GCF_039971195.1 Pseudophaeobacter sp. | reverse complement strand
GTTCTGGTTATGAAGCCTGACCCTAAGCGTGTCGCGCCCTCTGAGGGAGCTTCTGAGGAATAAGTAGTAAACTACTGCCCCTCAATGGGTAGGCGTCCAAACGGGCGATGTGTGCTAGCGGGCAGCTGAATTCCTCGCTGGATCCCTAACGTCCAACCATAGCTTTCCTGCCCTGTATCCTCCCCGGATCAAGTGTCCTGGCTCGGCAATCTCGGGATGCTGCTCCGCCCAGTCACGATATCGGTCGTTGGTCACGATCCTGGCTTGGGCAATCGATCCAGATCTCTCCGTGGCAGTGACCATGAACAACACCGCCTGGAAGACCGGTTCGAGATACAACAAGATTGGTATGTCCCGGCAGTCTCCTCGAGTTATCAGCCGCTTGCATGAGCTGGGGTACATCGATCTGGCTGCAGCGAGTTATGCAGGCCCCGGCGCGGTTACAAACAGGACGACCCGCATCAGGGCAGCGGAGCCGCTTCGACGGCTGTTCAGGCATACCAAGTTCGGCCCCCAGCATGTTCTGACCCATCCAGAAAAGGAGAACATCATCATGCGCGGGGCTGAGACGTCTCAACGGAACTTGGAGTACAGCGATACACCTGAGACAGAGCGAATGCGGGAATGGCCCGCCACCTCAAGGTCAGCATGGGAGCAGCCGCTATCGCCGCCCTTGGCTGTCAGGTCGCTCTCTCGCAAAACTATCAGGGCCTGGATGAGGTTCAGCGAGCCAACCCAGATCTCGTGGATGACTATGTTCAGTTTCGTCACCGCCCCAGCTGCCCCGCCTACGAGGTGCGTCAGCGGTGCTTCAACGAGAGGTTAGCGTATCTAGGTTCTGGGGGTAGGGGAACATGATGGGGGAACCGGGTAGTCTCCGGGGGGCTTCCCGTTTCTTCCCTTCTCTTCCATTACTTATCCCTCTGCCCCACTATACTCAGGCATAACGCTGCCGACCTCTCCCACAGCGAGAGGGGGCGGCTCTGAGAGGCAAGTACACCACCCAGATGACCCGAAAGGCAGGGGCCGAAACGGGGGCGATTGGGGCCAGTCTGGGCTCCGTCGCTCTTACGTCTCTGGCTGGAAAGTACTGGCTGGGGTGGTAGGATTCTAAAATCCCACAAAAATGTTTATCATCAGCAGCTTAATAAAAACCCAAAAGGCATACTGGTGATCGAAAAGTTGATGAATTGCTCACCACCAAAAACCGTTTCCAGAATCAGTTACAGCAACTCATTGGACCATGGTTGGAATGGCATCTAGCTGGGCCAGACAGCACTTCGCTTTGGAGGTCACAAAGAGGTTGAAACCTACTGTAGTGAATATCTAAATCAGATGGTTATAGCGAGAACCTCCTTGGAATGTTGCGGGGTGAGTTGCGGTATTCTCAATCACGAACCAGGTAAAACCAGGATCAAAATTCACTCCCCCTGCCAAATCACTTTGATGATGTGCCAGATCGAGTTAGGGAGGCCCCGGTTCAGAGAGTTTCCCACCCTCCCACGAAAGGCGACCTTTTGCCAGACAGTCTACAACTCGGAACTCAGATTGTAGGTAAATCCGAGCCTGTAGCTTTCATAACTTGTAGCTTTCATAAGATGAGCGGTCCAATCCATCATATTTGGCGTCTACGGAGCGCAGTTGCCGCCCCCCTTTTCTGGGCAGCAACAGACCAATACCCGGATCCCCGAGCGTGGCCCAAGATCGAGGCTCTCTTGGGGGAGAAATACCAAAAGGTTGCTGTTGTTGAGAGGTTTCCTGTATATGGAGATTGGAAAAGCCATCAGTTCTGGCCTCTAGGAAAATGCGAAGACATCAGGCAGCGTCAAATCAAAATCACAACGCAATAACTGATAGCCGATCCCAGCAGTGCCCTGGAAAAAGCCGGGGAATGCTACTCCCTGGGGCCATCCAAACTCAAAATTCCCTTTGTCCGCGCGCGCCCATAGCCGATCAAACGCTCGCTGAGAAACCGGATCCCAATCATGTGTTTTGCAAACCTCGGTGCTGCGCTGCAGAACAGAGGCCCGAGCGGCCTCTCCAAAACACAAATCGTCCAAGACTAGTCCAGAATGACTGCTGAGCGCGGTCATCTGCACATCAAGCCAATTCTGCAAAGCCGCATCCTGCGTATTCAAGATGGACAGCGCCTCCTGCACGGCGATGCACTGCCCTATGCGACCCGTTTTCCAACTGAGATCAGCCTCCTGCCCCTGTCGCACAGCAAAGCTGAGACCGCGGCGACCGCAGTCCAGAAGTCTTTCGTCTTGCAGATGTCGTGCAGCGCGCAGAAGGACCATCGCAATACCTGCACTGCCGTGGGCAAAGCCGTGCCGCGCAGGGCAATGAGGTGCTGCCCAATAGGCTCCTCCCTGCCCATCAGGGATCGACGCCTCCACGATCTGCGCCGCGCAGACCTGAATTGTCTGCAGCACCCGCTCGTCTCCTGACTGATGCCGATCCAGAACCATGCATGCATTCAGATACCCGGACAGGCCGGCAACCAAACCGTAGTCTTCTTTGGACGCGCTTTCGCTTCCTTCAATCCGGAGCTCCTCAACCCGGTAGAAAATATCACGCGCCACATCGGTCAGTTGGCCATCACCACTAATTTGCGCAAGTTGCACCAGACCGTAGATGGCCGAGCCGATTCCCGTGCCGCAACCCATTCCCGGAGTCACCAGCATACGCACCGTCGCGGCCCGATCAGCGGTTTCTAGGAGGTTTGATATCCCGTTCAGCCCCGCTTGCAAGTATTCCTTTTTGCCGCTCTGCCGCGTCAGCGCCGCCAGAAACAGTGCAATGCCGAGAGAGCCATCAAACACCCGTTCGCGTAGCGGCGACATGCGCCAGGCCCCGATGGCCTCTTTGTACACCGGGGCATGCCACGCGAGAGAGCCGTCAATGCCCTGAATGGACTGCGCCATAAGGTCCCCCGCCATCCGTTCAAGCACCGGGACCGAAGGCTGGACCGTAGCGGTTGGAATGTCCTTTGCCGGGCTGCGCTTTCCCCTAAAGTTCACCCAGGGAGAGCAATCCGCAGCCACCCTTTCATGACAAGCAAAACTCGTGAGGATTTTTTGCCTTTGCAAGGCCAGATCCGCGTCGCCCAGGCGGGTGATCCGCGCCTTGAGGTTATCCATGGCCGAGGTTGGAAAGACATCCGGAGCCTCAGATTTGCACGGCAACTGGATAGCGCAGCCATTGGCCTGGGCATGCAACACTGGCACGTCCATAGTCATCAATTGGGCAAACTCACTTTTAACCACTGGAACCAAGCTATCCGCAATGGCCGGGTCCTGTATAAGCGACTGAAACAAGCTCTCCATCGACAGCTGCGCGGCAATCCCGTTGCGCAGATTGGCGGGTGCGCACAAACGCGTCAGCCGCTCAGCATAGGCGCGGGTCTGCCGCAACACCACGCGGGCGTTCAATGACTGCAGGTTTTGGGCCAAGGGGGCAGGCAATTCCGGCATGCTGCGGAGAGCTTGGTAGCACTCCGAAAATCCTAGCAAAATATCATCAACGTAATTTGCAGGGTTATACCACTTGTCGCCACAGCGTGGCAGGTTAGCCTTGCTCCGCATAACTGGGCTGATCTTGCGCACCAGCCGCATTAGATCAGAATTCACGTGCAGAACCGTCAGTTCTGGAGCGAGTTTTTGGGGACTACTGGTTCCGCCAAGGGCACTTATATCGAGCGGCAGCCCCTCAATGACATCATTCCACTCTGGCAACATCGAGGTGCGCATTACGGTCTCAAAGGCCATGGCACGTACAGAGGCCAGGTTGGCGGAAACCTGATCTTCACCGGGGCCGGGCCAGTTCGACATGAGACATTCCTGGTCGATGATGACCGGCACCGGCCCCACTGCGATCAGGTTATCATAATGGATGTCAGCGCCACCCAGCAAGTATTGCCCAAATAGCAGTTGTCCGCAGGAGCGAAAGAATGCAGAGGCTTCAGTTTCGTCAGCGCAAGCAACTGGCACGGCCTCCTTGCTCCAGCCATAGAGACCGCGATCCAGGTTACCCCCTCTGGGCGGCAACGCAGTACCAAGCCGCCTGCTCAGATGCGCCTGAAAGGCTTCAAAAACCAGCTCAGATTGCAAAGATTTCGGTTTGTAGAATACGGCAGGCCCAACAGGCGGCACCAGTTTGATACAGGCCTGCCCGCCCAGGTGTGGATCGGAGATCCCCAGATCAAGTCGGGCAGGCCCCTGAAAGCCAAAGGCGTCTTTTAAAAGCGGCAGGTCTACCAACAACCGGTCACGGAACCCTCGGGCAAACCTGCTCCAGTGCTGCAGCACAGTAGCCAGAAGTCGCGCAAGAACGGGATATTTCTGCAAAAGCGTGAGCAACCCCTCGCCCTTCAGGGATGCGACAAAGGCATCATAAGCCTTATGCATACCCGGCAACACCATGGTACCTGCAAGCAGCGGCCTGCGAAAGATCTGAAATTCGGCCATCAATGTCTGCACGGCCACATCGCTCAGGCGGCTGAGCAACCCGTTTTGCATGGCGGGACGACTGTCACAAAACAGTGCTTTAGACAAATCATCGTAGGCACCGTCCAAATGCTGCGCAGCGTAGTCGACAAAACCCATCAAGACCTCGGCAAAAGGGTGGGCAGGGTCTGCGGTCGGTTCGAGGTCAGGCCCGGCACCAAAACGGTATTTCGATAACACATCGAGCAGCACTTCCGCCCAGTCCGGCCACTGGCTGCGCGCGATGGCAGCCGGGTCGCCCAGATATGCCTCCAGCTGGTCAGGATTTAGACCTGACCAGGCCAAGCGCTTACGGAACTCTTCCGGGTCGCCTTTGGCGCAGATATTGCGCCAACTCTGGATCATTTCGGTTTGCTGATGCTGCAGCCAGGGTTGCTCCCGGCGTGCACCCGCGACCAGTCGCTCTTCGAGGGTCTGGGCGCGTGCAACAATGTCCGCCACAGCCTGCACAAGATCAACGGGCTCTTCAGGATCAGTTCCACGCAGGGTCTTGGTCATGGTACCAGTTGCGCCTTGAGCGCGGGAACCAGCCGCGCCTTGGCCTGCCAGACATCGGGCTGGCTGTAGATCGTGTGAAAGAACGCAGCACTGTTGGTGCGGTTGAAGAAATTCCCTGTGAGACTGATCGAAGCCTCAAGCGCAACCACGGCATGCGCCCAGCCCATTGGAATGATTAGTGTCTCGCCCGGCTCAAGCACCACCTGAATATCCGGAGTCTCGTCCTCCAAAGGGGTGCCCGGAGCCCATAGGTCAAACCGCTTGCGCCCGCGGATCTGCGTGTTCCAGGCGTGGGTGTTTAGCGTATCCAAATGCCGCGGCGTAAAAGTCCCTTCCGGGCCGATGAACAGCCAAGAAAAACCACGCAGCGTCCAGTGCGCAAACAACGCCTCGCTGGATCCTTCTGGGGCGTCAATGCAACTTGCATCCGGCATCCAGTTTTCCACCGTTTCAGAGACATCAAAATCAGCGGACAACTCGGGATGATCCACGAAGGGGGACCAATAGGGGGAATACCAGGGCGTTTCCGCCCGCTGTCCCGGCAAAAAATCCGCAGAGGGGGCGCGCACGTAATCAAGATAGTGGGCAAAGCTGACCTTGTGCAGGTTCTTTGAGCCCAAAAAATCAGTCACAATGATCCGCTCACTCCCGTAGGTTTTCGCGAAATGATCAAAGGTCCAGCGTTTCATCGCGGGCCAGCCATCTGTCAGATCCTTCAACAACACGGGGCGGGAGCTGCCACGGCGCAGGAACTCTCGGTTCATTTCCGTCGCCGAGATGCGATTTCGTTTCACGATAGTTTGCATACGGCTGCCTGCCACTGGAACTTGTAGGACTGGTGAATTTGAGTTCACCATAGGTCGGATCCTTCCAAGATCTGGCAGGAAAATACCGAGGCCAGCATGTTTTTCACGCGCGTCTCGATGAATTCAGATTGGTGGCGGGGGGTGAACCCGCTGATTTGTGAGCGGGCAATCAAGATCAATGAGGGGGCAGCGGATTGCCGCGACAACATCTCGGCCAATCTGTCGATCTCAGTCTTGATCTCGTCTTTGCTACGCACAAGCGGGTCCGAGGTGCGAGCAGGCAGCATATCATATTCCAGCCAGTAGCCCTGCGCATCGCGACGGGCCTCGATCCGATGAGACGGCGAAAGGCGTAGCGGGTGATGTCGGTTGGTTGCGACCTGCTCGTAGGTTTCCTGCGTCACGCTGATGCGAAACCCGCTTTCAGGCATGCTGTTGCAGGAGAAATAGTCCAGATCAATGCCCAGAACCCAAGGGGCAGCCTTCGTGCCGGGCCGTTCAGGGATCCGGGCCTCGGTATCGACAAAATGCAACGACAATGATTTGCGGTCGTCATTGCCCACTTTGCTCGCTTCCGGGCGCTGCACCAAGGTAATCATCTCTCGCCTTTGCTCATCCGTGGTGGCAATCCACAGGTACTTACTGGGCATGGCTGAACGTGGTCTTCCCCCGGGAACAGGAGCCTTGGGCGCAAGCCAGAACATCTCATCCAGAAGTCCCAGATAAACCCCTGCCCAAATGAAACTAGCGATTGAGATCTCGGTCTCCACCAGGTCTTTGATGGCCGGAACCGTCAGCGGCGTGTCAGCGATCATCTGGCTGAGCTGTGGCACCACCAGATCCTGATGTTGATCCACATGCAAAAGGCGTGCAGGCAAGTTGCCAAGCACTTTATTCTCGCGCGCCCAAACCAGCGCAATCAGTGCCTCATTGTGCTCTTCAAACCCGATCACCGGAATGGGGTTTGGTTCGGCTATCTGGTGCAAAGGGGGCGTTTGGGGCGTCATCTTCAGCATAGGTCCTTTACGACAAGAAAGCTTTGATATGAGGTGTCAATGTATGGCTCTATCCGGCGCCGATAGACATTCATCATCACCCTATTGCGGCAATCCACATCAAAAAGAACTGTCGGGTGACTTTGGTGCAGGCCGCTGTTTACGTGACGGTCCAGTCCTGTTGCCATGATCCAAGCCCCGTTGCCGCTAAAGGCCGAAGCTGCGTGGCAAAAGCTACGGCTAAACCGAAGGGTCCCCGGCGTCTGTGGCACGAAATGGCACGCCAGCCAGCCCACCACACAGCCATCTGCGGCGCGAAGCCCCAAACTGACCGGGGCGATATTGCCCTCATCCCAGAAGGGGGAAACATCTTGCGGATAGTGGCCGCCTGCTATTTCGGCCTCAACATAGGCGCGGTCTTCTGGCGTCAGGTCGCTCCAATCAAAAGCAGTGGCATTGCGCGGCCCCCGATCCAGAACACGCTGGGCCCAGGCCTGTTGCAACACCTGCTGTGGCGCCGTTTCTGCAAACAGTGTCCTTGGTGTCGGTTCTGACCAGCCAGCGCTGCGCAAAAGAGCCTTCAGTGCAGCGACCTGTGGCATCCGCGAGACAAATGACAGGCAGGCGCGTTCGACGCCCTGAGCCCGGGCCAGCCCCAGCGCGCGGTCAAGCAGCGCCCCGGCGACACCTTTGCGGCGATATTCCGGTGCCACAGCCAGTGACAGAACAGTGGCGCTGGCCTGGTCGACCTTAACCAATATGACCCCCAGAACCCGCGTCGTCTTTGAGCTTTCATCGCGCGCAACAGCCGCCAATCGGATGATGGCTGGGTCTGTACTGTGCAGGTGCTTTGCAAAATGCGGAAAAACCAAAGCAGCAGCCGATTTAGCCAGCCAAGGATCAATGGGTCGAATTGTATAGGGCGGACAGGGCAAGACTGCAGGCGTGAAAAACGGGACTGTCACAGAACGACTTTCAGAAAAAGAACAGGCTCCGGACCTCAATCCGAGGCAAGGCGTATACTCCGGCCAGTCACGGGTGCGGCCAGCCGAAGCGTTTGATCAATCTCGGATTAACCTACGGTGACATAACAGGTGCGACCACCACCGGCGACAGCTTCCAGATCCGCATCAGACAGATCTTCGCTCACCGGGTCGGGCAGTACCAGGGTCAGATCTGCACCATCATTGGCCACTAGGCGCAGGTTGAAACCTTCAGGCAGATCTTTGCCGGACACGGCCTTGATCGCAGCTGCCGGGTCAGCCATGGCGCTTTGATGAAAATTCGCATCACTTGCGCAGCGCTCCATCAACGCAGAAATGGCAGATTGATGCTCTTCTTCGGTCCAATTCGACATAGTAAGTTCCTCATGTGAAGTTTAAAATTCCCTGCCCAAATACGGTATTTCAAATAAGTCCACTGGGGCAAAAGGATCGATTGTATTGTGGGTAGACGATAGGTCCAAAAGGGTTAAATAAAGCTCAAACAATTTATTGAAACTTCGGATTCACGAGAGTTTCATTGAAGTTAAGATATTGCATTCAAACAATTCTACATTTCCGAAAGGGCCAGAATGCGGCCCGGGTCATACAAGCTGCCGCTGTGCTAGGGATGCGAATTTCCCCCCCTTTTCCATCAGCGTGTCATAGTCGCCAGTTTCAATAACCCGACCTTTTTCCAGCACGATGATCTTGTCGGCTTTCAAAACTGTGGACAACCTATGCGCCACGACGATCCGCGTCGCCGTCATCCCATCCAAGGTTTCGGTCACAATGGACTGTGTCCGGTTATCCAAGGCACTTGTTGCTTCATCCAGCAACAAAACCCTCGGTTTGCCTGCAATTGCCCGCGCCAGCATGATGCGCTGCACCTGCCCACCGGAAAGCCCACCGGATGATTCAACAACGCCTGTCTGAAACCCCATGGGCATCTGCCGAATGTCGTCTTCGAGTCCGACCTGCCGGGTGGCCTGGAGCACCTGATCCATCGGCATGCCAAAATTGGTACCAACGATGTTATCATGGATCGAGCCGGGCAGCAGTTTGGCATCCTGCATGACCACACCGAACTGACGGCGCATCAGGCGTTTGTCGATATTTCGCAGATCAATTCTGTCCAAACTGACGGATCCGAATTTCGGGGTCTCGAACCCCATAAGCAGCCGCAGCAGGGTCGATTTTCCGCAGCCCGAGTCCCCAACCAGTGCCACATATTCACCGGCGCCGATTGTCAGGCTCAACCCGTCCAGGATCATCGGCCCGTCACCTTTGTAGGCAAAGTGCACATTGGTGAGCGAAAACTCACCCTGTAGCGCGCCGGGGTCGGTGCCACCCTGACTGTTTTCGGGGACCTCCTGCAAAATGGGGGCGGCAAAATCATAGATCGGCCTGAAGCTCGCAATCTGAGTCGCAGTGCGGGTCAATTGGCCAAGCGCAGTCATGAAGCTGGCAAAACAGGTCAGAAAACTGACTAGATTGGCCGTGGAGATCGCAGTTTCACTCCCGCGCATTCCGACAATCACAAAAACCACCAATGTGGCCAATGCAAGAAATGACCCACTGAAGATCTCCAGCAACGCCGCCATTTGCTTTTCTCGGTAAGCTGCCGATTGGTGCACCTGAAAGGCCCGGGCCCATCGCTCAAACATCGGAGCCTCGGCAGCAGAAAAACGCAGCTTTTCGATCCCCTGTGCGATATCCATCATGCGCGCAACAACAGGACCGCTGGATAGGATCTGGCGGCGGGCGGCAGCTGTCTCGGCCCGGCCAAGAAGTGCAGCGATGCCGATAAAAGTCGCCGCCAGCGCCAGTGTGGGCAGAACCAATCCGGGGGCAAAATGAAACATCAGCCCAAAACTCAGGAACGAAAAAAGACCAGATAGGACTCCCGTGATCATGCCATTGGTCACCAGTCGCTCTAGTCGGCTGATCGCCAGCGCGCGCTGGGTCAACTCACCCGAAGAGTAGCTGCGAAAGAACCCGGTTGGCAGGCGCAGTATCCGGTCCATGACGGATGCCTGGATCGAAAGCGTGGCGCGGGTTTCAATCCTGGCCGCTGCAATCTGGGAAATGATGCCGATGGCAAATTGCACCATGGCGACCAGGGCGAGGATTACCCCAAGCTGCACCAACAAAGCCAGGCTTTCCTGCGGAATGATTTGCCCAACCAGAACGCCCGCACCAATTGGTAAAACCAGCGCCAGAAGGCCCATGGCCAGGCTCACCCCGAAGAGGACCCAAAGATCAGAGGCGCAGGTGCGAAACACACGCCCGATCAAGCCCCAGCCGTTGACCGGGCGATCTGGAAGCGGCCAGTATAAAAACATTCCCGGCCCCTGCCATGTCGCTGCCATCTCGGTGTGAAAGCTCCGTTTGTCTCCACTGGCATCCTGCACCACATAGGATCTGTTCTCTCTCATGACGGTAAGAACCTGCCCTTCGGCATCAAATGCGACGAAGTCACCGGAATCCTTGCGCCACCATTTGTCCGTCAGCGCAATCGTGCGGTAGCGAATGTTGTTGGCATCACACAGGGCGCAAATATAGTCCCGCCCGGTCAGCCCCTTGGGGTTCTCAAACGGAGACAGATCCTGGCCTGCCCGCGCGGCCAAATGCGCAATCTGGGCAAACCCGCCCCCCGTTTGCGCCGCGCTATGGGCCAGCTGTGATGCTGGTTTTTGCGCAGACAGGGACACGGAGAGCAGCGAAAAGGCACGATCCAGACGGGCGGTCTCCTGCGTCGCCTGTTTTGCCCTTCGTTGGGACAGGACATTGGGAGGGCTCTGAAAGGCGGCGACAATGTCCTGCACAAGATGCGCGTTGGCCAAGGCAATGGCAGGCGCGGCCATGGGTTTTGCCAAAAGTGTCTCTGTGTCGCGGGCGACCACGGATTTTAGGGCGCCATCCTGTGGGAAATGCGGCCGGGGGAGTGCCTCTGCGCCCTCCTCGTCTTTGACCCATGTAATGCACTGCGCGCCCGTCGGCAGATCGTTTTGTTCAAATCCCTGCCCATATCCGTAGGCTATGTTGTTCAGACGGGCGAACCAGACATCCAGCCCCATCGCGTAACGCAGTCGTTGCTCGGCAACCGCATCGGGACTGCAAAAGAGCGATACATCTATCGGGCAAAAGCGTAGATCTCCGCAGGCGCGGCCAGACAGCCCAGTGTTGTCCGCCAGGCCGAGAACGATCTCGCCCTCAGTCACCTCAAGAATTACCG
>NZ_JBDWPJ010000002.1:0-14781 GCF_039971195.1 Pseudophaeobacter sp. | reverse complement strand
CTGAGTTCTTGCGGGCGACCAGGGAAACAAGCACCCAAACTCGCCGCGAGGCACCCTGCCCGACATTCACCTTTGCACAAATATTCCGGGGTGAATTGGGGCAGAGCAGAGCGAAGCCCCAAAAGGGGCAGCGCCCCTATTCGCTCTTTATTTCCAAGTCTGTTTGGGAGATTGTTGAGGGAGTTGTTAACGTCAGGATTGAATTTGAGTATAGTTCGTAACTTGATTTTAAGCGGCGTTGCGCTGGCTTTTGGGGGAGGGGCTGCACTAGCAGGGCCACTTCTACCGTCTTCACAAAAAACCTATGCCTCTGCCTGTTTAGAAAAGGTCGTCAGTTTTGAAAGGCTGATTGAGATTTGCGCGCTCGGGCTGGGGGACGCCGGGGCTTCTGCTCAGCAACGACAAAAAATGCGCAGCATTCTCGCCTGGCAGTATTACTTCGCTGATGAGAACTCAAAAGCTCAGGCTCTTTTTGAAGAAATGCTAAGCGATGATCACAGGTCTGACGAGGCCATATTGGGGCTGGGCTGGGTGGCCTATGATGCTGATGACTATGCACAGGCTTCAGACCTGTTTTCTCAGGCTTTGCAGCTGCACCCAGGCGCCGAGGCGGTTGCCGGTCTGGCCAGCAGTCTTTGGCGCTCTGATCGGATTGGTTTTGAAGAGGCATCTCAACGTTTTCAGGCCGCTCAGGCAATTGACCCGGAATATCGTTGGGCACTTCGGGAGGAGGCCTGGCTGAATGTTGAGCATGGCGGAACTTTTGACAGGGCAGAAATTTTGTTTCAGGCGGCCCTGGAAATCGATCCGGACGACCAATATGCGCTCTATGGGCTGACCTATATTTACACAGAGCTAGATCGCTGGGAAGAGGCCTTGCAGGCTGCCAACAGGGCCTTGGAGATAGATCCCTCCTATCTTGCGGTCCTGTCGCGGCGCTCCCTTGCTTATCTCTTCCTTGATCTACCAAAGTTGTCGCTCAAGGATGGGCAGGCGTTAATAAAAGCGGCCCCCGAGGATGTCGGTGGCTATGTACGTGTTGCGCGGGCAATGAATGCGCTCGGGCAGCGGCAGCAGGCCCTTGCCGTTTTGGCAAATGCCAATGCTCAACTAGGCTACAACGCCTATCTTGTTCACTGGCTCGCCAAGTTCTATTTCTTTGAAAAAAGCTATGCAAAAGCTGAGGCGCAGCTCAATCGTATCATGGCAAAAGAGGAGGGTGACTACTTTGACTACAAGTTGCTCGGCCGTGTTTATTTGGGTCAGAAGGATTATGAGCAGGCACGATCCGCCTTTGACCGCGGGATGGCGCTGACCAGCGATACCAGTTGGCTACGCTACTACAGATCGCGGATCCTGATTGCTGAAGGGCACTACAACGCGGCAGAGGCCGAATTCGACACGGCCGTGGCCGAGGGCCTGCCAGTGTCCAAGCTGGACCGTTTCATTGCCTATCTGGTTGGACAGCGCCAGTATGTCCAGGCGATCAAGATGCGGGTGCGATACGAGAATATGGCAGACTGATCCCGGGCGCGGGTTTCACGAAGCTCTTTTCCTAGCGGACTACGATACGCGACGGCCGCAGCCCCAAGGGCGGCCTTTTGTTGTATTTACAACTCTGGCAATCACCGGGCATCATTAAAGGGAGGCCGGTTTTGGATCAGATTTTGAGGTAGGATGCGAGATGCCGGTACTGAGGTTTCTCTTTTGGATTTTGGTCGGATGGCAGGGAGCCCTACTCATTTGGCTGGTCAAGCTATTGCCTTGGTGGGTCTTCTTTGGTCTGGCCTATTTTTCGTTTTCCCAAGCTGGGCCAGAATACAACAAGTATCAAGCGGCTATGGGGGAGGTCGTGGCAGATACGGAGCCCCCACGCGCGCCTCTTGCACTGATCGAGAATTTTGATCCCACGCGTGATCTTGGCCCTGCCGATGAATTGCTGGTTTTGGCCAAGTGGTCCAAAGATCTGCCCATCATCGAGTTTGATGGCGCATCCATTTTGGACTTCACAGTGGTGCCTCTGCTGTCGACGACGGAGGATTGGGTGGTTGGGCTGGCATTTGCTTCCAAGGCAGATAGAGAGCAACTCGTGCAGCATATGCGCGCTAACTTGCAGGCCGGAGGCGGGGTGCGGTTGCACGGTCGATATAAAAACGTGCCCTTCACAACTCAGAGAATACAAACTGAAATGCAAGTTTGGCGGGCCAGATTCAACAGGTTGGGCTACCAGGTGGCGCAGGATCTTGTCATCGTGCGCCCCTACCTGGAGGGGCGTCACAGTGAATTGGCCAGATCCGCAGAGGCCTTTCGGTTCTGGACCTTTGTATTGCTGGCTTCGGCCGGCCTTTGGCTGGTGCTGGGGACTTTCAAACTCATTGGGTTTCTTCACTCCAGCAACACCAAAAGGCGTAGCCGAGTTCTTTAGAGGGTGGTTTAAGGCGCGCCGCCAAGGCTCCGGCCCGCAGCCAGGTCCGCGCGATCGGTGATCTCATCCAAAGAGGCCTGCAGGCTCAGCCGTAGTGCCTCGGCCTCTTCTTCGCTGGGTTTCTTTGGCACCGGGTCGCACCATTCCTGACAGATCAAAACGCCACGTGAAAAGGGCAGTGGCAGCATCTGTTTGTCCCAGGTGGGCATTTTCAACACCCGACGCTCCGCAAAGGCGACGGTAAAGACCCGGCAGCCGGTCATCC
Organism: Pseudophaeobacter sp.; assembly: GCF_039971195.1. Classification (GTDB taxonomy): domain Bacteria; phylum Pseudomonadota; class Alphaproteobacteria; order Rhodobacterales; family Rhodobacteraceae; genus Pseudophaeobacter. The sequence continues at coordinate 12,091 of NZ_JBDWPJ010000002.1, read as the reverse complement.
GTGCCCAGGTGATAGGCACCCCGGAGGAAACCCGCGCAGGCCCCCGTGGACCATCAGCGGCGATGCCAATCGAGCAGCCGTCTTTGGTGCGACGCAGCACTTCGCGTGACAGGGCCACATGGCGTTTATGACTGGACATCGGGATGGTCTCAAACCCCAGCCGCACCAGGATTTGACCCGCCAGACGTCCGGCGCGTGCCGCTGATGTCAGGGCGCAGATGCGGCCTAGAGAGGTGTCAAACAGATAGGGCGCCATGATCAGTCGCTGGTGCCAAAGCACAAAGATCACAGGCTCGCCCTGGCTGACGGCCGCGTCCATGTCTTCAAACCCCGCCCGCTGCCAACGTGACGTGCGATAGGCAAAGCTGACATAGGCCGCAAAGAGACCTTCAACAAACCTGTTGAAGCTGGGGCTGTCCGCGATTTTCTTGCGCAGGCTCAAAAAGACCATCCTTTTTGCCTGTCATAGAATACTGAACGGGTAAGAGCCAGTCTGCATGGTGCTTAGGCCAAAAACCCGTGGATTTCTGCAGAATTCCCTCTTGCGAGTCAGTCGGAGGTGGCTTAGGAACACCGGCACTGCAGGGGTATAGCTCAGTTGGTAGAGCGACGGTCTCCAAAACCGTAGGTCTCGGGTTCGAACCCTGATGCCCCTGCCAGTAAAATAAGGGCCTTAAGGCCCTTCATACTATCTCGCGATAGATAGTTTCCCACAAAGCTTCCCACAATCACGTTTTGTTTTTGTTCTGTTCGCGCAGTGCTTGAGCTTGTTTAGCGAGTATTTTTTGGTTCGCACCGCGAGAATACTTCTGGATCATAGACAGACTATTGTGCCCGGTGATGGCTGCGATTTGGTGGTCAGTGCATCCCGCCTCGGCCAACTCACCGGCTGCGCTGTAGCGCAGGGCATAACCCTCGCCTCCGCTCTTGGGTGTGTGCGCGTCGTAGGCTGCGGCGGCATAGATCCCGGCCTTGAAGACCCGCTCTTGCAATTCGTTTTGCTCGGTGGTCACCGTTTTGCCGCTCATGAATGTTTCGATTGCGCCCAGCATTTCAGCTGCGGCTTTATCGATAGAGCAGGCGTCGGCTAATCCGATCACCTTGGCGGATTCACCATGGACAAGGACACCAACACCGCGACCATCTGCCAGAAGGGCCGCCAGCGGCGCTAGGCGGTCTTGTAGGGCATAGGGTACGATCGCCGTGCGTTCTGCGGTCCAGTGGTCGCACTCGGGTGCAAGATACCCTGCTAGCTTGTCCAGGGAGAGATCAAGCGTCGGCTGGTAGCCGTAGATGTCGTCGTTCTGCCGGTCTCGCAGATGGGCCAGCCAGAGCATGTTGTAATGTGCCGCCATCTGTCTGAGGCTGTCGATAAAAAATGGTTTTTGCCGTTCCGTCTCCGCCGTAGTGCAGAGGGTCGCCAAGCGCCCTGCGGCGGTAGAAATGCTGCAGGCCGCTGGCAAGGAACGGTGGAACGGTCTCCTCGGGTTCTCCAGTGTTCACTGGCCAGACGCCCAGGACCAGCACCTGCGGCATGTCACGAATGTACACATGGCCAGGCCGCGATGCCCGGACGTTGTGCGGAAAACCGTCCAGCCCTGCGCATCGGGTGCGATCCCGTGCCGCGTGCAGGCCTTCGCCTCGGTCAGCACCACAGGAGCGATCTCTGCCGGGACGAAGCCGTTGAAGGACACGTCCGCGCGGTGTGACGGGCGCGTGAAGGGCAGCAGGTGAAGCAGCGCAGGCCGCGCCCCTCCCGCGCGCCTTCCCAGACCCGCGTCAACCCATCCGGCACGCCACGGGAAAAGGTCGGGGTGATGGCGAGATCGCCTGCCGCGAAATCCGGCAGGTCGAAGCTGCACAGCCCTATCCCGTCACTGCCGGCACCTTCGCTGTGGCAACTTTATGCGTTGGGCCTGAAATTCTTGACGTTTGGGTCAGAATCGAATGAAGCGATTCTCCCATTTCTTGAGGTTTTGGTTACCGATTGTGTCAAAGAGCCATGTCTTTCCCTAGACCTAACGTCTTTCGGGCAAGCCTAGAAAAACTCAGCATATGTTGGGGCGAATAGAGGAAGTATTCACCTTGCTCTCCAGCTTTCCCCATCGGAGGTCGTGCACTGGAGAGAGGGTATCTCTGTCATTTTCCAAAACCGAACCGTTCTGTTCGGTGCAGGGTGTGAATACTGCTCTTTCTTATCCTTTTTTGCGGTCCCCAGGATTTTCATAGGCTGAGTTTAAGAGAATAAAAGGGATTTGAGTGGTATTGGGGGGACAAGTCTAAAGGTAATATACGCGGAGTATGGCATTGTTTTTTAAGAAAAAGTCTCAAAGTGAGAGTTCCGAGGCCGAAACAAACAAGGTCATTGCGGAAATGATTGACCGCACCCAGGCGACAATTCAATTCGATCCCAAGGGTAACATTTTAACCGCAAACAAGAATTTCCTTGCGGCTGTTGGCTACAACCAGGATGAGATCGTCGGCCAGCATCATGCGATGTTTGTCGACAAGGACTATGCTAAAAGTACCGAATATGCGGCCTTTTGGGAGAAGCTGGGCAAGGGGGAGGACATTACCGATCAGTTCCCTCGTGTGACCAAAGGTGGCGAGACCATCTGGATCCAAGCCACATATGCGGCATGTTTTGACGCAGATGGTCAGGTTTACCGGGTGGTGAAAGTTGCAGCGGATGTGACAGCACGCCGCCGCGGGTTGGGCGCCATCGCCGAAGGTTTGGACGCACTGCGCCAAGGCGATCTGGTTCACCGGGTTGTTGTCTCCGACATTCCCGACATTGGCAATCTGGGCAAGGCCTTTAACCAGTCGGTTGACCAGCTTGAGGCGACGGTTTGCAATGCCAAGGAAGTCTCGGTTGGGGTTGGACGTACATCGAATGACATCAGCCAGGCTTCTGGCGAGCTGTCCAACCGGACCGAAAGCCAGGCGGCAACGCTGGAACAGACAGCGGCAGCGCTGGAAGAACTGACCTCGACGGTGCAGTCTTCTGCCAATGGCGCCAAAAAGGTCGAAGAGATCGTTGGCCAGGCCCAGGCGGCGGCGACACAAAGTGGCGCGGTGGTCAGCGAAGCCATCAATGCGATGTCAAAAATCGAAGGCTCGTCGGAAGAAATTGCCAAGATCATCACGGTGATTGACGATATCGCTTTTCAGACCAACCTGCTGGCGCTCAACGCCGGGGTCGAAGCGGCTCGGGCTGGCGAAGCCGGGCGTGGCTTTGCGGTTGTCGCCTCCGAGGTCCGCGGATTGGCGCAGCGCTCGGCGGATGCGGCGGGTGAAATCAAAGATCTGATCAGCCAGAGCCAGCATCACGTTGGCAGTGGCGTGGATCTGGTTGGCAAGACCGGGGAAGAACTGGAACGGATCATCAAGAGTGTCAGCACCATCTCGACACATGTGGGCGATATCGCCCGTGGCGCTGCCGAGCAATCCACCGCTTTGGGAGAGATCAACACGGGTGTGGTGCAGCTGGATCAAGTGACCCAGCAGAACGCCGCCATGGTGGAAGAGACAACGGCTGTGAGCCAAACCCTTTCCAATGATGCGGGGCAGCTTACCCAGCAGCTCGGCGTGTTCAAAACCAAAGGTGGCGGTGGCGGCAATGTCGTGCAGATGCCCGCCGCGCCTGCGCGCAGTGCCGCTCCGGCACCGGCGGCTCCCCTGGCACGAACCGGAACAGATGATTCCGCGGCCGCGGATGACGCGCAAAAATGGGACGACTTCTAGTCCCTTGGCCGGGCGACAGTTAGCCTTGGCTGCAGTTTGAATTCTCAACGGCCCCCTTCGAGGGGCCGTTTTGCATTTTTGGGGCCTCTACCTGGACCGGGGGAAGACTCTCTGACCAACACCGGGATTTGAGAGCCGAGATGCAAAAGCATTATTGACACTGGCAAGGCCCGCCGCGACTTTGGCGCGACTTGAGATTTGGCGTCTTGGTAGAGACGATTGAGCAGGGCGATTGGCAGGGTGATGATGGGAAGTAACGGCGGATGAGTTTTCCGATCATACGGACAGCCGGTTTGAACGGCATGCTGGTCACCTTTGCGGATCAGCTGACAGAGCCCTCGAACCGGGCGACCCTGGCCTTTTGCCAGGCGGTTGAGGCCAGCGCCTGGCCGGGTGTGTTGGAAACCTCCACCTCGCTGGCCTCTGTCTATATCCGGTTTGATGTGGAGGCCCTGCGCCACGAGGCACTGGAGGCTCTGTTGGTGGAGCTGCTCGATCAGCAGAACTGGCAGCAGGCGCAGCTGCCTCCGGGGCGGCGTTTGTGGCGGGTACCAACGGTCTATGGTACCGATCTGGCGCCGCAACTGGCAGAGGCGGCGGATGCCGCAGGCCTGAGCGAGGCGCAGGCGATTGAGAGCCTGGGCAGTGCAAGGGTGCGGGTTCTGACCATCGGCTTTGCGCCGGGTCAGCCCTACCTGGGGCCTTTGGGAGTCGAATGGAACCTGCCAAGGCAGACAGAGCTCACGCCACAGGTGCCGGTTGGCGCTTTGGTCCTGGCCATCAGCCAGTTTGTACTCTTTGCCACCACGGCCCCAACGGGCTGGCGTCATGTGGGTCAGACCGGATTTCGCGGCTTTCAGCTGCGGGCCGAGGATCCGATTGCCCTGCGCCCTGGAGATGAGATGATTTTCAATCCGGTTTCCAGATCCGACTATGATCGCTTCTGTTCTGAGGACAGCCATTTTGGTGGCGCCAGCCGCGAGGAGATCCCGGCATGAGCGCGCTCAAGGTTCTGCGCGTTGGGCCGCTGGTCTCGGTGCAGGATCAGGGACGTCCGGGTCAATTGCGGCAGGGAGTTTCCTGTAGCGGGGCGGCGGATCTGCTGGCTCTGGCCGAAGGGGCGGCCTTGCTGCGCCAAAATTCCGGCCTGGCTGCTCTGGAAATGGCCGGCATGGGAGGTCTATTTGAGGCCACAGCTCCCCTGCGTATTGCCCTGACCGGAGCGCCGATGCAGGTGACGCTGGACGGTGAGGCCCTGGCCTGGAACGCCTCGCACCAGATGCAGGCAGGGCAGCGGCTTGAGATCGGTGCCGTGCGCAAGGGGGTCTATGGCTATCTGCATCTTGGCGGCGGTATCGACAGTGAGGTGATGCTGGGCGCGCGGGCGGCACATCTGATGTCCGGCCTTGGCGCGACGGTCGCAGTTGGCGATCTGCTGACCAGCGGCCCGGACCGGTCCCGCGAGGTAGGACTTGGGCTTGCGGCAGAGGATCGGTTCAGTGGCGGCACCCTGCATATTGTCGAGAGCTTTCAGTCCAGCCTGTTTGCCGCAGGGGTCCGGGCACGTTTTGCTTCAACCCAATTCCAGCGGGGCGGCCGGGCCAACCGTATGGGCGTTGAGATGGTATCAGAGGGCGGCGGATTTGCTGCAGATGGCCAGCTGAACATCCTCTCTGAAATCATTGTGCCGGGCGATGTGCAGATGACCGGCGACGGCAAACCCTTTGTGCTGTTGCGCGAGGCCCAGACCACGGGCGGCTATCCCCGGATCGGCTCCGTTTTGCCCTGTGATCTGGCCAAGGTGGCCCAGGCCCAGGCCGGAACCAAATTGGCCTTTACCTGGGTCTCTCTGGAAGAAGGACTGACCCTACAGGCGAAACAGGACGCCAGGGTGAAGACCTTGCAAAGTTCCTGCAAGCCGCTGTTGCGGGATCCTGCAATGATGCAGGATCTGCTATCGTATCAATTGATCAGCGGGGCGGTCTCTGCTGGTGCTGACCCCTTTGAACCTGGAGACAACTCATGAGCAAATCCGTCGATCTCAACGCTGATATGGGCGAAAGCTTTGGTCCCTGGAACATGGGCGATGACAAAGCGCTGTTGGATATCGTGACCTCGGCCAATATCGCCTGTGGCTTTCATGCTGGGGACCCGGATGTAATGGCGGCAACCATGGCGCTGGCGCGGGACAATGGTGTGGGCATCGGGGCGCATCCCGGTTTTCCGGATTTGCAAGGCTTTGGCCGCCGCAAGATGCAGATGTCGCCCGCTAGCCTTGGCAATATGGTGCGCTACCAGCTGGGGGCTTCGCGCGGCATGGCTGCGGCACTGGGCACCGAGGTACGCCATCTGAAACTGCACGGGGCGCTGTCCAATATGGCCTGCGTTGATCACGCCATGGCGCGGGCCTGCTACGAGGCGGCGCTGGAGGTAGATCCGAATATCATCATCATGGTGCTTGCCGCGACCGCGATGGAAGAGGTGGTGCGCGAGCTGGGCTGCAACTGGTGCGGCGAGATCTTTGCCGATCGCGCCTACAATGACGATGGCACCCTGGTGGATCGCTCTCTGCCGGGAGCAGTGATCCATGATGCAGATCTGGCCGGGCCACGCATCCTGCAAATGGTGCAGGAAGGCGCCATCATTACCGAGAGCGGCAAGCGTATCCCAACCTCGATCGACACCATCTGCCTGCATGGGGACACCGCTGAGGCTGTGGATCTGGCAAAATCAGTACGCAGCAGCCTGGAGGCCGGCGGGGTTAAACTGGCGCAGTTCAGTGGTCGTCAGGGTTAGTTGATTCTAGCCCATAGCATTGAGTATCAGTGTGGCAATCTGGGTTGAGGAATGCACCCCCAGCTTGCCATAGGCGCGGCGGCGCAGCGTGCGAATGGTGTTCTCCGACACTTTGAGCTCCAGTGCAGTCCCCGCCACGCTCAACCCCTGCACGCCTAGATCGCAGACCTCGGCTTCGCGCGGGGTGAGCGTACCAAAGGGACCAGCATCTTGTTCTCGCAGGGCAGAGGCTCGGCCACGGGGGGCGCGGCCAAAGGCGGCAGCCCCGGCAATGCGATGCCGCAAGCCGATCAATTCATGGGCCAAGGGCAGAACCTGCTGCAGGCGCTGCATATCCTCATCTGTCAGCCAGCCTGAATCCTCGCCGCGCAGAAAGAAGGACTGGAAGCCGACCCTTTGACGACAAGAAGAGACGGTGACGCGTTCGATCACCTGATCACGGGCATAGATCGGGCTGATCGGATCATCTGGCTTGGGCCGCCAGCGTTCCACCACCAGCCCGCCACCCTGCGCCGCCTGAATACGCTGCAGAATGCTCTGCATCAGCACCTCATTGTCGAGGATCACTGTAGCATTGCGATTGAACCAATAGCCGCTCATTTCTCCGGCCCAGATTGACAGAACCGGCGCCGGGCGGGACATGTCTGCGACATAAAAGGTACCAAAATTGGCGATCTCGGCGGCGCGGCGTATATAGGCCAGAAGCTGACTGGCAAAATCCGGTCTGACAACGGCGGCGGCCAGCTCGGTGACATCATCTCGGGGGAGAGGTCTGGGCGGGAAAATGTCACTCATTCGGGTGACAGACTGACGGCGCGCCTGTGGAATAGTCAAGTCACTTCCAAAGAACCCAGCTGCGAGGCCCGGCCGCCATGACCAAAATTTTCTCAAACCGGAAGCGCCCCATTCATATGGGGCCTTTTCCGATGGAGCGTCTGGTGCCTGGCCCTATGCCGGACCTGTCAGCAGTACCGCCGAGCCAGTCGGTGGAGTTCCGCCGCCCCACAGCCCCGGCTTCGATCGTCAATGCCATGGGCGAATACCAGGCGATGATGGATGCGATCCGCGACGGGCTGGTCAACAAGGCACAGGCGGTCTGCCCCAGTGATCCGCAGGAGCGGGCAGATCACATCAAGGCCTTTGGCTATTTCTCGGATGCCTCGATGGTGGGGATCGGACCGATGCCCGCCTCAGCACGGCTGGCGCAGCCTTATCGCAACCCGGATATTGACCACCTGTCAGAGGATCTGAAAACCCGCCAGACAAAAACCCTGGCGGCGGGCATCGACCATATCATGGCCGATCTCAAAGAGGCGATGCAGGCGCCGCCCACAACCATTGGCGATCACAAACACGCTATTGTTTTCCTTTATGACATGCCGCGCGACCCGCGCCCGGACGAAGAGGGCGCTGAGTGGATCCAGGGCGCTGAGCAGCATCGTGCCTGCCTGCGTGCCAGCGAAACCGCCGTGGTGCTGGCAAATTACATTCGGCTCCTGGGCTGGGATGCCAAGGCTCATACCAATACCTCCTCGGATGTGGACTTAAACCAGCTGGCGGTGGCAGCCGGGCTGGTTACGCTGCAGGATGGTCATCTGGTCAATCCCTATCTGGGAGAACGCTTTGGTCTGGCGGTGGTCACCACGGATTTTGATCTCGCCATGGATCAGCCTTTGTTGCCGCTGGATCAGCAGCCAATGTTGCAGATCAAAGGGCCAAAATGGTGGCTGGGGCTTGGCTCTGAACGCTCTGCCCTGAACGGGGATCCCTTTGTGGCGCGCGATTTCAAGGAGGGTCCGCATCCCTTTGAGACCCTGAACCGAGTTGAAGATCCCACCACCTATATCGATGAGCCCAATGTGGCGCGAGTGCCCAAACGCGCCGATATGTTTGCGCGCAGTCAGTTTGGCGATATGGGCAAGGGCAACCAGACCGCCGCCACCGGTGGCTTTTACGTGCGCAAGGCAGCCCCTTCGATGGCGCAGCGGCGTATGCTCGGGGCCTTTGTACTGCTGCAGGATGGCGAGCCTGCGCGCGGTCCGCGCCCCAGTGATGCCGCCCGCAATGCGGCCAATATCAAGGCGGCCAGCTATTGGCTGGGCATTGACGCGGTGGGTATCAGCCGCTGCCCGGATTGGACCTGGTACAGCCATGATGCCACCGGTGCCGAGATTCACCCGGAACATGATCAGGCGATTAGCATGATCGTCGATCAGGGCTTTGACACCACCGAGGGCACCTCGGGAGATGACTGGATTGCGGTGGCGCAATCGATGCGGGCCTATCTGCGGTTTTCCCTGCTTGGCGGCGTCATCGCCCGCCAGATCCGCAACCTCGGCTACAAGGCCAAGGCCCATACGGTGATGGACGGCGAGGTACTGCAACCGCCGCTCCTGCTGATGTCGGGCCTCGGCGAGGTCAGCCGCATTGGCGAGGTGATCCTAAACCCCTTCCTCGGCCCGCGCCTGAAGTCCGGCGTTGTGACCACCGATATGCCGATGGTGCACGACAAACCAATCGACTTTGGCCTGCAGGCATTCTGTGAAGCCTGCAATAAATGCGCCCGCGAATGCCCCTCGGGGGCGATCACCGCCGGGCCCAAGCTGATGTTCAATGGCTATGAGATCTGGAAGAGCGACAGCCAGAAATGCACCACCTATCGGATCACCACACCGGGGGGCGCAATGTGTGGCCGCTGCATGAAGACCTGCCCCTGGAACCTGGAAGGGATCTTCTCGGAGCGGCCCTTCCGCTGGGCGGCGATGAATATCCCCAAGGCGGCGCCGGTGCTGGCCAAGCTCGACGATGCGCTGGGCAATGGAGAGATGAACCCGGCCAAGAAATGGTGGTGGGATCTGGAGATGGAAGAGGACGGCGGCTATCGTCCGACCCGCCATCCGGTGAATGCCCGCGCCCTGCAAAAGGATCTCGATCTGAAGTTCGAGGATCAGACACTTGCCGTCTACCCGGCGCATCTGGCGCCGCACCCCTGGCCCTATCCTTTCCCGATGGACCGCGAAGCCGGGATTGAGGCCTATCAACAGATGGTCACGGCCGAAGAATACAAATCTCGGCGTGCCAAGGGCGAGACTGGCGCGTGGGATCACCGCTACAGTAGCGATGTCGACAGCCCAGTGCTGGGCGTGCGGGTTTCGCGGGTTGAAGCGATGAGCCCGGATGTGACCAAATACGAATTTGAAAGCCTTGATGGCAGTGCGCTGCCGGAATGGAGCGCCGGGGCGCATCTCGATATTGTGGTGGCGCCGGAATACCTGCGGCAATATTCCATGTCTGGCGATCCGGCGGATCGCTCCAAATATCAGATCGGCGTCCTGCGCGAGGATGCCGGTCGTGGTGGCTCACAGCTGTTGCACCGGATCTTTGCCGAAGGGCGGCGGGTGTTCATCTCCAAACCAATCAATCATTTCCCCCTCGTGGAAGACGCGCAAAAGAGCTTTTTGATGGGTGGCGGCATTGGCATCACGCCAATGATCGCCATGGCACACCGGCTGCATGCGCTGGGCCGGGAGTTTGAGCTGCATTACTCAATCTCCGACAGGGCCGGGGCTGGTTACCTGGCGGATCTGGCGGAGGTGCCATGGGCTACCCGAGTGCAAGTGCATGTCTCTGACGAAGGCACGCGCGCGGATCTCGACCAACTCCTGGCGGGCTATGGGGCGGGACAGCATGTCTATACCTGTGGCCCGGATCGCTACATGGAGGGGGTCATGCAGGCGGCCGAGCGTCAGGGCTTCCCGGAAGAGGCGCGCCATCTTGAGTATTTCTCGGTGCCGGAGCTGCCGGAGTATGAAAACCACGCCTTTTCCTTGAAGCTGGCAAAGTCCGGCAAGGTTCTGCAGGTGCCCGCCGACAAGACCGCAACGGATGTCCTGCTGGAAAACGGCGTGCATATCGACGTCAAATGTTCGGATGGGATCTGTGGGGTCTGCAAATGCGGGCTGGTCTCTGGCGCAGTGGAACACCGCGATTTTGTGCTGTCAAAAGCGCAGCGGCAGGATGCGGTGATCCTGTGCCAGTCCCGCGCTGCCGACCCGGATGGTGTGATCGAGGTTGACCTTTAGGTCACAGAATGATGGCGCAGTGACCTCAAAACGGTGATCTAGACCACCCAACTACAGGGAGGCGAACCAATCGGGCAGCACTGTCCGGTGTTCAAAGCGCAGGCTCTTGCAGCGCAGCACCGATTTGGCCTCATCCCGCACAGGGGTCTGGAGCGCCTCCCAGGCTTCCGCCTCCGCCACTTCCCAGGGCAGGGCGTCGAACCCCTGTGCCTGCTGGAGTTTTGCTTCGGCTTCCTGGGCGGCTTGACGCCAAGCCTTGCCGGGGGTGCCGGGGCCTTTGCTATTGCCAACCTCGTGGCGCACCTCGGTCATATCTGTGAGGGCCTGGCCATTGGCAAATTTCAAATGGGCCAGATAGGCGCCCCGGGGCATGACAAAGGGAAAATCGGCAAGTCGCGCCGGGCGCAGCTGCAGACCATGGCGGCGCAGACCAATGGGACGACGCACCGCCCAGGCCTTGCTGTAGTGGCCAGTGAAAACCACATCTCCGTGCCGGGCAAAGACAGAACCCGTTTGGTCACCACCCTGGGCATCGGAGAAATCGAAGAGGTTGAAGCCAAGGGCAAAAAGAGCCGGTGCCTCTTGTTGCTCTAACATCTGTGGCAGGGATCCCCAGCGCTTGGGGTCGACGCAGATCAGCTCATCCGCATCGGTGCGAATAACCCAGTCATAGAGCTCCAGCAGCCCCTGCTGGAACCCGTTCAGCATCCGTCCGCGCCAGTGATCAAACCCCTGTAGGCGATCGCGCGGAACCGTCAGAACGGAGGCCCCAGGGCAGATCTCTGCGACCTGTGGATCAGCGCCATGGGCGACAACAAACAGGTTCTCGGCCCCCAGCTGTCGACTGTAGTGGCGAAACCACTGGGACAGGGCCCAATAGTCTTGATGCACCATTGTGATTGCACAGATATTCATGCCCGGCACTATGCCGGCCCTACCTGGCTTCGCCAAGGATTAAGTCATGAGTCTCAACGGTTTTGGACAAGAAGGCCGTCCCTTGCCCTGCCCCAGTTCCTCCGCGATCCTGAGGCAGGGGCGGGGCGCTGTGAGTCGCCGGCGTCTTGTGTAACGATACGTTCAATAACCTATATCTTGGGGTCTTGTTGGTCTGCTCGTGTCTGAGTCGCGTGAAGACACCATATTTCAACGGGCTTCCTGTTTGAAAAGTGACCTTTTTCTCAATCGTAGCTGCTTGAAAAATAAGCGTTTTAGGTTGTTTTCCAAAAAAGATTTAGTTTTGTTGATTTAGGTATTGCGGAGCTTGGGAGTTAACACTAGAACCCCCTCTACCGGCGGCGCTGAGGCGCACTGGGGGGATGCTGGGACGCATCTGACGGATCGGAAAGACGGTTGAGACATGCGGGATAGACTGTGGGACGCTCAGGAGAGACTGGGGCATCTGACTGGATTGATTGGGCGGTTGCGCTAAGAGATTGGCGTATCTGTTGTGTTTTTCTTGTGTGGTGTTT
>NZ_JBDWPJ010000001.1:0-2635 GCF_039971195.1 Pseudophaeobacter sp. | reverse complement strand
CGCTGCCTGTTGGACTGAGCCGCTACCGCGGCGCTGCCTGTTGGACTGAGCCGCTACCGCGGCGTTGCCTGTTGAACTGAGCCGCTACCGCGGCGTTGCCTGTTGAACTGAGCCGCTACCGCGGCGTTGCTTGCCAATACTGGGCCGCGATAGCGGCAAAAGAAAGAAGATTTGCTGAGAAGCGCTTCAGGGGGCTTTTTGCCCCTGAAGACGCCCTGTCGAGAATAAGAGCCGTTTTGCCCGCCTCAAGGGCAGGCCGGGCGGAGCCCGGCGGCTGCGCCGCCCTTGACCCGAGCAAAATGGCGAGGAAGGGGATCAGCTACCGCGATAGGTGGAAAAGCCAAAGGGCGAGAGCAGCAGCGGCACATGGTAATGGGCCTCGGCGTCATTGATGCCAAAGCGAATGGGAACCTGATCCAGGAACTGCGGGTCTGCTCCGGCCTGACCACTGGCGCTCAGGTAGTTTCCGGCCTCAAAAATCAGCTCATAGGTGCCGGTGGTGAAGTCGCCCTGGGGCAGGATCGGGCTGTCGGTGCGGCCATCTGCATTGGTGACCATATGTGCCAGCTGCGTGCGGCTCTCCCCCTCTAGCCGGTAGAGCGTGATCGGCAGGCCAGCAGCGGGGCAGCCCCGGGCGGTGTCCAGAACATGGGTGGTCAGATATCCGGTCATTTTTCAGGCGCTCCTGCTGGTTGATGCCGCTTTTTCCTGCATCACATTGGCAATCTGCTGCAAACACCGCTGTTTTGACAGTGTCTTCGGGAATATTTGAAAAAGAACCCGCGCCTTTTACAATAGCAAGAGAGAACAGGGGGTCCTGCGGCATTTTAGGCTGTGGGCAGGAATTGGAAAGAGACGCAGCGCATGAACAGATATCCGCGCAATATGATTGGCTATGGGGCGCAGGCTCCGGATGCCGCCTGGCCGGGGCAAGCCCGCGTGGCGGTGCAATTTGTGCTGAACTATGAGGAAGGCGGCGAGAACTGCACCCTGCATGGCGATGCCGGGTCTGAGGCGTTTTTGTCGGATATCGCAGGTGCTGCACCCTGGGCGGGGCAGCGGCACTGGAACATGGAATCGATTTACGAATACGGTGCGCGCGCCGGGTTTTGGCGGCTGCATGAGATGTTTACCTCGGCGGATATTCCGCTGACGATCTATGGCGTGGCCACAGCCCTGGCGCGCTCCCCAGATCAGGTGGCAGCGATGAAGTCCGCAGGCTGGGAAATTGCCAGCCACGGGTTAAAATGGGTCGAGCACAGGGACATGGCAGAAGACGAGGAACGTGCCGCAATCAGCGAAGCTGTGCGGCTGCATACCGAGGTGGTCGGGGAGCGCCCGCGTGGCTGGTACACCGGGCGCTGCAGCACCAATACGGTGCGGCTGGTGGCCGAAGAAGGCGGTTTTGATTATGTCTCGGATACCTATGACGATGATCTGCCCTATTGGCTGGAGGTGGGCGAGCGTGATCAGCTGGTGATCCCCTATACGCTGGAAGCCAATGATATGCGCTTTGCCACGGCGCCGGGTTATATCACGGGCGAGCAGTTCTTTCAGTACCTTAAAGATGCCTTTGATCAGCTCTATGCCGAGGGTACGGAGGGCGCGCCAAAGATGATGAGCATTGGCTTGCATTGTCGCCTGATCGGGCGGCCTGGCAAGGCGGCCGGGCTGAAACGGTTCATCGACTATATCAAGGGGTTTGAGCAGGTCTGGTGCCCACGCCGCATCGAGGTGGCCGAGCATTGGGCCAAGGCCCATCCGCACCAGCGCCGGGAGCGCGCCAGCCAGATGGAGAAGGCGCGGTTTGTCGAGGTCTTTGGCGGTATCTTTGAACATTCTCCCTGGATTGCCGAACGCGCCCATGGGCTGGAACTGGGGCCGGCGCATGACACCGCAGGCGGGGTGCACAACGCGCTCTGCCGCATGTTCCGCTCTGCCAGTGCGGCGGAGCGTCTTGGTGTGTTGACCGCGCATCCCGATCTTGCCGGAAAACTGGCAGCGGCCAAACGGCTGACGGCCGAGAGCACATCTGAGCAGGCCAGTGCCGGTCTGGATGCGCTGACCGAGGCAGAGCACGCGCGGTTCAGTGCATTGAATGCAGAATATGTTGCGAAGCACGGCTTTCCCTTCATCATCGCGGTGCGCGATCATGACAAGGTCTCGATCCTGGCGGCCTTTGAACGGCGCATTGGTCATGATCGGGAAGAGGAGTTTGCCGAGGCCTGCAAACAGGTGGAGCGTATCGCCGAATTCCGCCTGCGTGATCTGGTGCCATCATGAGCGCGCCAATGACCTCCGTCACCATCCAGCCGATGACCGCCGAGGGCTTTGCACCTTTTGGCGATCTGCTGGATGTCTCTGGCGCGCCGGACAAGATCATCAATCAGGGGCTTTGCGGTCGCTATCATGATCGGGCGCAGATGGATTTTGACGCAGGCCGGGCGGGGGTGAGCTTGTTCAAGGCCGAACCGCGCGACCTGCCGATGCCGCTGGCGATGATGGAGCGCCACCCAGAGGGGAGCCAGGCCTTTATTCCGATGAGCGAACACGGGTTTTTGGTGATCGTGGCGCTGGATGACGGGGGCAAGCCTGGGCAACCTCTGGCTTTTGAAACCGGGCCGGGACAGGCGGT